>DXIW01000021.1 GCA_019112625.1 Candidatus Acutalibacter stercorigallinarum
TACTGGTCCCGGCCCTTTTCCTTGGCCTGGTACAGGAGCTTGTCGGCCTCCAGGTAGAGCTCCTCCGCCGGGCGCTTGACCTGGAACCGCAGCACGCCCACGCTGCAGGTGAGGCGGCGGTCCTCCCAGACCACCTTGTGGGCCCGGCCGAAGAAGCGCCGCAGGTCCACCTCCAGCTCCGCCTGGGGGATGGGAGCGCACACCAGCAGGGCGAATTCGTCGCCGCCCACCCGGCCGATGAGGCAGTCCTCCCGGAAAATTTCCTTCAGAATCTGGGCGGCCTCCTGGAGGGCCCGGTCCCCCTGGGGGTGGCCGTAGCTGTCGTTGATCTCCTTGAAGCGGTCCAGGTCCACCATGATGAAATACCCCAGCAGGCCGGTGTCCTCCATGGTCTGCAGGGCCCGGCTGCAGGCGGTGAAAAAGGCCCGGCGGGTCATCACCCCGGTGATGGCGTCCAGCTTGGCCTCGTAGGCGCTGTAGGCGGAGTACTGCCGGTACAGCAGCAGCAGGAACACCATGAGGATAAGCAGGGAGGCGATGCCCAGCAGGAACTGAATCTGCAGGTGGAGCACGTCGTTGTAGCCGGCGTCGGAGAGCTGGACGCCCAGACCCTCCAGCACGAAGTCGATGCGGTTGGTGAAGTAGAAGGTCACCGCCGTGGCGGAGACGATGGTGAACACGCTGGAGAGGAGAAGGATGAGGGAGAAGCGGCTGCGGCGCTCCCCGCCGGTCAGGGTGCGGGAGAGCTCCAGCCGGTGCTGAAACTGCTGCCAGGGCTGGGAGCGGGCCACCACGCAGAAGACCAGGACGATGGCCGCGGTGATCAGGTCCGCGACGATGTCGGCGGGCTCCGCCAGGCCGGCAAAAGCCTTCAGGGGCTGGTAGCCCTGCTCTGGGAAAAAGACCGCCATAGCGGTGTAGACGAAAAAGGAGTGGATGGTCCGGCCCAGGTAGGAGACCAAGGTCACCCACACCAGGGGGAACCGGAGCCGCCGAGCCAGCTGGTACAGCAGGCCCACCGCCAGGGCGAACAGCGTCCGGCTGCCCACGCTGAGCATCAGGCTGCCGAAAGGCGACCCGCTGTAGAGGGGGGAGAACAGCTGGTCCGCGGGCATTACATAGGCGGCCGAGGCCTTCCACATGCTGGCCAGGCCGAAGATGGCCCCGATGGCGGTGGACTCCCCGGGCCCCAGCAGGGCGCCGGCCAGCAGCACCGGAATGTAGGCCACGGTGATGGAGATGGGCTCGATGTGGAAATAGCCGAAAAAGGAGAAGGACAGCAGCATCTCTACAGCGATGAGGATGCCGAACAGGTAGCGCCGCAGGATACGGTTGGGCCGGGCGATGGGGCCTCCGAGCATGGCGTGTCCTCCTCTCCTGGTAGTGGAAATAGTAGTGATTATTATTATAGCAGGGGCTCGCCGGGGCCACAATGGGAAATCTGCACAGCGATATTCCGGGATGTTTGTGTGTTTTTTGACCGGCAGCCAGGACTTCCAAGTTTATGTGAAAATAGGCGGAGATCCCGCGCAGAAAAGGCTTTTTTCTTCCCACAGGACCGGGGTTGGGCGTTGTGTTTTCCCGGCTGCCGTGATATACTCCAAGGGAATACAGTCCCCGCGCGGGGAGGAAAGGCGGCGTTCGATGGTATCGTTTCTCAAGGAGGCGGCCCAGGTGCGGCCGACGCAAAAGCAGCTGGATTGGTTCGACATGGAGATGTACGCCTTTGTGCATTTCAGCCCCAACACGTTTTCCGACCTGGAGTGGGGCAACGGGGACGAGCCGGAGTCCATCTTCGACCCGAAAAAGCTGAATTGTGACCAGTGGGTGGAGGCGGTGAAGGCCGCCGGGATGAAGGGGCTGGTGCTCACCGCCAAGCACCACGACGGCTTTTGCCTGTGGCCCACCCGCACCACAGAGCACAGCGTGAAGAACAGCCCCCTGGGCCGGGACGTGGTGAAGGAGGCCGCCGAGGCCTGCCGCCGGGGCGGCATCAAATTCGGGTTTTACCTGTCCCCCTGGGACAGGAACGCCCCCTGCTACGGTACCCCCGCCTACAACGACTTTTTCTGCGAGCAGCTCACCGAGCTGCTCACCGGGTACGGGGACATCTTCTACGTGTGGTTCGACAACGCCTGCGGGGAGGGCCCCAACGGCAGAAAGCAGGAGTACGACTTCCCCCGGTATTTTGAGCTCATCCGCAAGTACCAGCCGGGGGCGGTGATCTTCAACGACTTTGGCCCGGACGTGCGCTGGTGCGGCAACGAGGCCGGCACCGCCCGCTACGCCGAGTGGGCGGTGGTCCCCACCGAGCTGTGCCATTACGCCCAGGCGCAGACCGGCCCCGGCCCCCTGGCGGGGGAGGGGGACCTGTCCTACCTGTACAACACCGCCCAGGAGATCGGGGCCCTGCCCAACATCCTCTACAGCAAGGGGCTGGCCTTTGTCCCCGCGGAGATCGACATGTCCATCCGGCCCGGCTGGTTCTGGCATCCCGATGAGGAGCCCCACTCCCTGGAGCGGCTGTTCCGCACCTATCTGGACTCGGTGGGGAACAACGCCTGCTTCCATCTGAACATCCCGCCCAACCGGGAAGGGCTGTTCGACCCCCGGGACGTGGCCCGGCTGAAGGAGTTTGGCGAGCTGGTCCAGCGGGAGCTGGGCACGCCCCTGCCAGCCCAGGTGGAGCAGGTCCCCGGCTGCCCCGCCACCCAGGCCCGGTACACCGCCGCCTTCCCCCAGCCCCAGCGGGACGTGAAGTATGTGGTCCTCCAGGAGGACTTGACCCAGGGCCAGCGGGTGGAGAGCTTCCGCATCGTAGGGGAGTTTGCCAGCGGCAGGGAGTACGTGCTGTTCCAGGGGACGTGCATTGGCCACAAGCGCATTTGCCGCCTGAAGGACCCCTACGAGGGCCAGAACCCCCTGACCGTCGACGGGAACCCCTATCTCCGGCGGCTGCAGGTGCACATCACCGCTGCCCGGGATGAGGTGGCGCTGAAGAATATCCAGGTGTTTTAAGAGAATGACAACAAAAAAAGAGGCCTGCCCCCAGGGGGACGGGCCTCTTTTTGCTTGTCTGCGGGCTCAGGTGTTGGCCGCGTTGAATTCCCTTACGGCGTCCGCCATGGCGGTCACGTTTTCCACGGGGGTCTGGTAGAACATGTAGTCGCTGGCCCCCAGGATGTGCTTGCGGCCCATTTTTTTCGCCATCTCCAGAATGTGCAGGCTCTGCTCCCGGATCTCCTCCGGGGTGGCCTCCAGCAGCCGGTCCAGGCCGATGTTCCCCCGGGTGCAGATAGCAGGGTCCAGTTTGGAAAAAGCGTCCTCGATGCTCTTCACGTTTCCCACCGGGGCCTCGGACAAGGTCTCGAACAGGTCGATGCCCATCTGGTTGTAGTAGCCCTTGGAGAGCATGGGCTCGATGGGGGAGCAGATGTGGGTGTAGACCAAGAGGCCGTTCTGGTGGGCCATCTGGGTGATGATCTGGGAGTAGGGCACCAGGAAGTCCTCGTAATACTGGGGGGAGATCATCTCCGAGCCGGGGCCTCCCAGAAAGACGAAATCCGCGCCGCCTGCCGCCACCACTGGCAGCAGCTTCTCATCCAGCCGCAGGATCTTGTCCATGAGACGGCGGAAGGTCTCCGGGCAGGTGAGGGCGAACACCGCCGTGTCCATGGTGTTGGGGAAGCAGAGGAGCTCGTAGGGCTGCATGGCCCACTGGATGTCCAGGGCCTGGTCTTCCCCGATTACCCTGCGCATCTCCCGGATGGAGGCGCTGATGGGGGAGAAGTCCCCCTCCTGCAGCAGCTGGTCCAGGTAATACTCCAGAATGTCCAGCTCTTCCTCGTCGGTGATGAGGTACTTGGTACAGCAGCTGCCCTTCCACTCGTCCTCGATGGCGGTGGAGACTAGGTCTCCCTTGGGGGTGTGGAAGGTGGTGGTGGAAAACCGCCGGTTGGCGGCGGGGTCGAACCGCTGCTCGCTCTCATAGCGGACGCCGGGGGCAAACTGGGAGAGGTCCGGCAGGCCGAAGTTGTAGAGGGGGACCACGTCGAACATCTCCCAGGCCCGGCGGGTGTCCTCGAGGGTGGTGTCGCCGATCCAGCTCTTGCCGGCCAGCTTGGTGTCGAATCCGGCCCCGGCGCCGATCTGGGGGGAGCAGAGGAATTTTTCCCCGCCGTTTTTCACATAGGAGATCAGCTGTTCTCTGGCAGTCATAAAGTGTCCCCTCCTAGCAGGAAGCGTTGTGGCGGTCTACGATCTCGCCCACGTATTTGATGCGGTCAATGTTGCCGGTGGAGGACATCTCGTCGGAAATACCCAGGATCAGCTTTCCGGCGAACAGGTCGATCAGCTGCTCTGTCTGCTGCTTCAGCATCTCCAGGGGGTACATCTCGTCAAACAGCAAAGCGGCGATGCCGTCTACCAGGCCCACCTGGTCCCCAAAGGCCGCCTTGATCTCCTCTACCGTCACATCCCCCTGGGGCTTGGGGGTCACGGCCTCGATGGCGTCCAGGCCCGTCTCCTTGGCGTAGTGCAGGATGGCTTTGGTGTCGCCGTCCCAGTGGGCGAAGGTGTAGTAGCTTTTGTCCGGCTGGTGGAGCAGCTCGTTGCGGTGTTGGTATTCCGGCAGGACGTACTTTTCGAACAGGGAGGGGGGCAGGGTGGCGCAGTGGACGTTGTCGCCGAAGTTGATCCACTCGAAGCAGCTGGTGCGGATCATCTTGATAAAGCGGTCGTGGTTGGCCCTGCGCACCTTGAAGTACTCCTCGCACACGTCGGGCATGTCCATCAGGGCGAAGATGCCGTTTTCGATGCCCATGGTGTCGTTGAACAAAGACTGGACGCTGACCCGGGGGAAGTAGATGGAGCCCAGGCCGTTCTCACCCCAGATTTTATAGACGGCGTCGTAGTTTTCCTGGGAGAATTCGTAGTCCTGGTTGGCCTCGATGTACATCTGGACCTCCATGTCCTTCTGGGTTTCCACCCACCACTTCTCAAAGTATTCCCCGTAGTTGGAGGTGTTGCGGCGGGTCACCGCGTCGATAGTCCCCTCGGGGGTCGCCACGACGTGGCGGGTCCGCAGCTCGTCGATGGGCTGGGAGTACCGCTTGATGGAGGGGTCCTCGATGAGCTTTACCGCCGCGTTGTAGTCGTAGATCCGGTTGGAACAGCCCAGGGCCTCGTACAGCTCCCGGATGCTCATGCCGGTGTAGGGGGCGGGGAGGGGCTCACCCCGGAATTTGCGGTCGTCGTACCAGCACATGATGCGGGGCTGCCACAGCACTTTGCCGCCGGACTGCCCGTGGATGATGGCACGGTTCAGGTCGATGTGATTTTTCATAATGACGGCCCCTCTCCCGCCGACAGCGGGGACCGGGGCGCCACCACCTTTCTTAATTATAATATAGGGGTATGTGCTTCCGGGCAGAGGGCTGCCCGGGGAGTGCCTGTTACAGGGTGCGCACCGAGCGGTTCTCCACCAGCAGGGGGTGGGTGGCCTGGTGAAAGTCGGGGGCGTCCCCCTCCTTGGTGAGGAGATGGCGCATGATCTGCCCGGCGGCCTTGCCCATGTTGAAGGAGTCCTGGTCGATGTAGGTGAAGAAGTTGGCGGGGGAGCGGTACATGTCGGGGTTGTCGAAGCAGATGAGGGAGACATCCTCCGGCACCCGGATATTCAGCCGGTGGAACAGGTTGAGCAGCTCCACCGCGCAGCCGCCGTTGGAGGTGATCACCGCCGTGATGTGGCCGGAGATGATGTCGTCCTGCAGCCGGTATTGGCCGGCCAGAGGGACGTTTTGCAGCACGTTCTCGTAGGAACGGGTCTGCAGGCCGTGGCGGTTCATGGCGGCCACATACCCGGCGTGGCGCAGGGAGGTGACCTGCTCTTGGAAGGAGATGAGGGCCGCGAAGCCAATCTTGGTGTGGCCCTTCTGGATCAGGTAATTCACCGCCATCTCGGCGCCCAGCTGGTTCTGACAGGTGACGTAGGGGCAGTTCAGGTTCTGGAAGATGCGGTCCAGCAGCACGAAGGGATACTGCTTCAGGTGCATCTGCAAAATGGTGTCGCTGTAAAACTCGAAGTCGTTGGGGAAAAGCAAAATGCCGTCGTAGTGGTTCTGGTAGAAAAACTGCAGGATGTATTCCTCGGTCTCGGTGGAATTCGCGGTGAGCAGGTGGACCAGGAACCGGGGGAAGGGCAGCTCCTGCACGATGCCCTTAAACAGCTGCAGGCCGTGACCATCCCAGGCGTTGGGGACCAGCAGCCCGACCTGGTAGGGCTTTTCTGGGGAGCCCTCCGCTGCCCGGAAGGGCCGGTCCTTCGCCGCCGTGACAAAAGAGCCCTTGCCCTGAACGCGGTAGATGTACCCGTTTAGGGACAGCTCGGTCAGGGCCTTGGTGGCGGTGATACGGCTTACGTGGTAGGCACGGCTCAGCTCGTTTTCACTGGGGATGCGCTGGTTGTCCCCAAAGACGCCGCTCTCTATCTTTTGAATGATGTCGTTTTGGATCTGCTCATATAACGGGATCGTATCCCGGGCAGCAGCCTGCCGGTCGCTCATGGTGGTCCCTCCTCTTGCTTTTGTGATTATACAGCATGACAAGATATTAGGCAAGTGATGAAAATTGACAACAATTTTTCACCAGTTTCGTGCAATAGGCTGGAGAAAGGCAGAGGATTTCCAAAAAGTCAATAGGCATTATATATATATATATATATCATTTTTTATAAATTTGTCACCAACATCCAGGTTGTAATATAGTTGATATATTGACGACTGTGAAATTGATGATATAATGAATCGAACAAAGAACCATTATCGACGGCGGCCAGTTCCGGGTATATTTCACCAAACCGGGGAAACGCCCGGCGGCTTCTGGAGAGAAAGAGGGGGTAAAATGCAGACAAATCAAACTGTAAAACAGCCCAGCAAGACCACAAAGCCCAGGCGCAGCTTTGGCGAGTGGGTCAAGTTCCAGCTTTCGGACTGGAAAAAGGCTCTCAAGCGGGATTACGATGTCTATCTGCTGATCCTGCCGGTCGTGGCTTTTTTCATCATCTTCTGTTACGTGCCTATGTACGGCGTGCAGATCGCCTTTAAGGACTACTCGCCGGCACAGGGTTTCGCGGGCAGCCCCTGGGTGGGGCTCAAGCACCTGGAGCGGTTCATCAGCGGCCTGTACTTTGGGCGGGTCATCAAGAACACCCTGCTGATGTCGGTATACAGCCTGATCATCAGCATCCCCGCTCCCGTTATCCTGGCCCTGCTCTTTAACGAGATCCGCACCAAGAAGCTGAAGGTCTCTATGCAGGCCGTCTCCTACGCCCCCAACTTCATCTCCACTGTGGTCATGGTCAGTATGATCACCATGTTCCTGACCCCCCAGACCGGTTTCGTGGATTCCATTCTCCGGGTGTTCGGCTACAGCTCTGACCAGAGCATCATCAACGAGCCGAGCGCGTTCTACCACCTCTATGTGTGGAGCGGCATCTGGCAGGGCGTAGGCTGGAGCTCGGTAATCTACTCGGCGGCCATCGAAGGCGTGCCAGTGGATATGTACGAGGCGGCCTGGCTGGACGGCGCCAGCAAGATCAAGCAGATCTGGTACGTGACCCTGCCCACCATTTCGCCCACCATCATCATCCTGGCGATCATGGCCATCGGCAACGTGCTGAACATCGGCTACGAGAAAGTGTTCCTGATGCAGACTGACCTGAACCTGACCACGTCGGAGATCATCTCCACCTACGTGTACAAGGCTGGTTTGCAGCAGGCCCAGTACAGCTTCTCCACCATGGTGGGCCTATTCAATAACGTGATAAACTTTGCAGTCCTAGTGGTAGCGAACAGCATCGCGAAGCGCGTCAGCGAGACGTCTTTGTGGTAATCGTTGGGAGGTTTTATGAGATGAGGAAAAAGAGCAATCACATCCAGCTCCCGCTCAGCGATAAAATCTTCCGGGCTGTGGCGCTGGTGATACTGGCCTTTATCATGGCCATTATCATTTACCCGATCTGGTTCGTACTGGTGGCTTCCTTTACGAACCCCTTGGAGATTTACCAGAACGCCTTCCTGTTCTGGCCCAAGGAGTTCAACTTCGAAAGCTACAAACTGGTGTTTAAGGACCAGGACTTCATTACCGGCTTTGTCAACTCCATCTTCTACACTGTGGTGGGCACCACCCTGAACGTGGTCATGAACATCTGCGGCGCCTACCCCCTGTCCAAGCGGAATTTCAAAGGCAAGTCCTTCTTCACCATCATGTTCACCTTCACCATGTTCTTCAGCGGCGGCCTGATTCCCACCTACCTGGTGGTAGACGGCCTGGGGATGCGCAACACCATCTGGGCCATCCTGATCCCCTCCGCTGTCAGCATGTACAACATCATCATCATGCGTACTTACTTCCAGTCCCGCATCCCGCTGGAGCTGGAGGAGGCCGCCAAGGTGGACGGCTGCACCAACTTCCGCCTGCTGCTGTCCATCGTCCTGCCCCTGTCCATCCCGATCATCGCGGTTATCGCTCTGTACTACGGCGTAGGCCGGTGGAACGAGTACTTCTCCGCCATGATCTACATCACCGACCGGAAGCTGTATCCCTTGCAGCTGGTCCTGCGTGAGATTCTGCTGCAGAACCAGGCCTCGGACATGATGGACATCGTGGCCGACGCCGGGTACTCCGACCGGATGATGGCCCGCCTGGGCCTGAAGTACGCGGTCATCGTGGTCTCCACGGTACCCATCTTCGTCATTTACCCCCTGGTGCAGAAGTTCTTCGCCAAGGGCGTCATGGTCGGCGCTATCAAGGGGTAATCAATGTGGTTTGACGTTGGCCCTTCTGAGCCAAACCGGAAGGGCCTGTCAATAAAGAAAAGGTCAAAATATAGAAAGGAGCTTTTCACAAATGAAGAAAAGACTACTGGCTTCCCTGATGGCAGCCGCGCTGGCACTTTCCGTGTTCGCGGGCTGCAGCGGGAGCAACGACACAAGCAGCACCGCTAGTGGCACGGAGAGCAGCTCTACTTCTGAGACTGCCTCTACTGACGAGACCTCCTCCGAAGCCGGGGAGACCTCTGAGGTCGCCGAGACCGGCGGCGCCACCACCTTCACCATCGCCTGCAACGCTGCCGGCGACGTGAACCCTCCCATGAACGAGTGGTGGATCTGGGAAGAGTATGAGTCCATGACCGGCATCCACATCGACTGGATGGAGATCCCCTCCACCGCTGTGGCCGAGCAGAAGACCCTGCTCCTCACCTCTGACGACATGCCCGACGCCTTCTGGCAGATCAACTTCACTACCGATGAGCTGAACCGGTACGGCAGCGAGGGCACCTTCGTGAACCTGGCTACCTACATGGATGAGTACGCCCCCAACCTGAAGGCCCTGCTGGAGAGCATCGAGGGCGGTATGGCTTCCGTCACCATGCCTGACGGCGGCATCTACTCCATGCCTTGGGTCATGACCGACCTGCCTCAGGCCAACCTGCGTTACTACATCAACCAGAACTGGCTGGACAACCTGGGTCTGGAAGTCCCCACCAGCATCGATGAGCTCACCGCTGTGCTGGACGCCTTCAAGACTGAGGACGCCAACGGCAACGGCGACCCCGACGACGAGTGGGGTATCTACCAGTCTCCCGAGAACATCGCCAGCTTCGAGCAGCAGTTGGCCGGCAGCTACGGCATCGGCAACCACGGCAAGAAGCCTCTGGACGAGTGGTACTACGTGGACGACGAGACCAACGAAGTGCAGTTCCTGTACACCACCGACGGCATGAAGCAGATCTGGCAGCAGATGGCTGACTGGTGGTCCAAGGGCTATATGCACCCCGAGACCTTCGGTAAGCCCGCTTACGAAAACTGGGTCACCGATGGCAGCGTCAACGACATCGTAGGCCTGTTCTCCTGGGTGGGCGCCGACTACCTGTACTCCAGCGCTATCGACGATTACACCCCCATCCATGTTCTGACTGGTCCCAGCGGCGAGGAGCCCGTCCTGTCCTGGACTGACTACGAGGTCCGCGGCACCTCCGCCTTCACCATCACCAGCGCCTGCGAAGACCCCGCTACCCTGATCGAGTGGGCCGACTACTTCTACGGCGAGGAAGGCGTACAGTTCTCCGCCTTTGGTAAAGAGGGCGTCACCTACGAGCTGGACGATGAAGGCAACATCCGCTACACCGATGAGATCAACAATTACGAGGGTGGTCCTCAGCTGGGCGCCTACCAGTACGGCCTGTTCGTATACGGCGGCTCCATCCCCACCTGGTATGTGGACAGCAAGCCTATGGAGATCGCCCGCCGTCAGGACGATCCCTCCAACACCCTGGAGAAGTACTCTGAGTACGTAGAGATTTCCGAGGAATACAAGCCCGACATGCTGCCCGGCATGGTGCCCACCATCGATGAGTCCACCGAGATCAACGCCATGCGGACTGACATCGAGACCTACATCAAGGAGTCCCGCGCCAACTTTGTCACCGGCACCTGGAACTTCGATTCCGATTGGGACAACTTTGTTGCCCAGCTGGAAGGCCTGGGCGTCTCCCGCTACGTGGAGATCAAGCAGGCTCAGTACGACCGCTACCTGGAGGCCAACGGCTGATTGGGCGGCTGCTGAACAAGACCGACTGTAAATCTGGATAGATCGAGGCAAAATTCTGATAGAGCTTTCGGGTTTTATCAGAATTTTGTTTCGTCTGAAATAATTTTCAAAAAGGATGTGATAGCATGAGCAATCTGGCAACGAAATTCACCCGCCTGAAGCGCTCCCTGGGAGGCAACCGGGAAAAGACCGGCTTCGAGTATACCTTTGGTATGCCTGTGGAGGAGGAGCACTACCTGACTCCTCCCAACCGGGAGACCACCCGGCTCCTCAGCGAGCTGGAATTCGCCATGCGGCTTTCCGGCGCGGAGGAGAAGAAGTACGACAGCCTTCTGGACGAGGTGCTGGAGTACCTGCTGGCCGCGGTAAAAGAGGAAGGCACCCTGACCAAGGCCCACTGCGCCAAGGCGGAGGAGATGCTGGCCCCCATGGGGAAGGATGCCAAGGAGTACCAGCTGATCCTGGCGGCCCACGCCCATATCGACATGAACTGGATGTGGAGCTTCAACGAGACGGTGGCGGCCACCCTGGCCACCTTCCGCACCATGCTGAACCTGATGGACCAGTACCCGGACTTCTGCTTCTCCCAGTCCCAGGCCAGCGTGTACCAGATCGTGGAGGAGTACGACCCGGAGCTGATGGAGCGCATCAAGGCCCGCATCGCCGAGGGGCGCTGGGAAGTGACCGCCAGCGGCTGGGTGGAGACGGACAAGAACATGCCCAACACCGAGTCCCTGCTGCGGCATATCCAGTACACCCGGGAGTACCTGAGCGAGAAGTGGGGCGTGAAGAATTTCGCCATCGACTTCTCTCCCGACACCTTCGGCCACAACGGCAACGTGCCTGAGATCGACTGCTTCGGCGACGTGAAGTACTTCTACCACTGCCGCGCCCTGGACGGGGACTACGTGCTGTACCGCTACCGCGCCCCCTCCGGCAGGGAGGTGTTGGCCTACCGGGAGCCCTACTGGTACAACAGCGCCATTACGCCCCACATCGGCCCCGGCCTCATCGATTTGTCCCGCCGCAGCGGCGGCTTGAAGACCGGCCTGATCGTCTACGGCGTAGGCGACCACGGCGGCGGCCCCACCCGCCGGGACGTGGAGCGGGCCCTGGATATGATGACCTGGCCTATCTACCCCAAGATCAAGTTTGGCACCCTGCTGGAATTCTTCCAGGCTGCCGAGTCCGTGCGGGAGAAGCTGCCCGTGGTCGACCACGAGCTGGAGTACTTCGCCCCCGGCTGCTACACCACCCAGAGCCGCATCAAGCGGGGCAACCGCCGTCTGGAGGCCGCCCTCTGCGACGCGGAGAGCTACGCCTCCCTGGCCAACGGCCTGGCCTCCTTCCAATTCCGGAAGGGCGCCTTCCGGAAGGCCTGGCAGGATGTGCTGTTCACCCATTTCCACGACATCATCACCGGCTCCTGTGTGCAGGACACCCGGGAGCACGCCATGGGCCTGTACCAGACCTCTATGGCCGCGGCCAGCACCCAGGCCCAGAACGCCCTGCGGGTCATCGCGGAGAACATTGACACCTCCTCCATTCCTGTTGACATCGACGCCTACAACACCCAGTCGGAAGGCGCCGGCGCCGGCTATGGCCTGGAGAATTTTGTGGGCGTGCCCAGCCCGGAGCGGGGCAGCGGCCGCACCCGCATCTTCCACGTGTTCAACCCCCTGGCCCAGGCCCGCACCGAGATGGTGGAGCTGACCGTGTGGGATTGGACCGGCGATATGCGGGAGATCCAGATGAAGGACGCCAAGGGGACCCCCCTGCCCTTCCAGCTGCTGGACAAGAAGCTGGAGAAGTATTGGGACCACCGGTATTTCCGGGTGCTGGCGGAGGTGACGGTCCCTGCCTGGGGCTACACCACCATTGTCCTGTCGGAATCCGACCCCGAGGAGTACCGGTTCTACTACCATCCCTTTAAGCGCACCTCCCGGGATTTCCCGGACTTTGTGCTGGAGAACGACCAGGTAGCTGTGCGCATCAACTCCAACGACGGCCGCATCGCGTCCATCCTGGATAAAAAGACCGGCACTGAGCTCATCCAGCCCGGCAAGTCCGCGGGCCTTACCTGCATCGAGACTGAGTGCGCCAGCTCCAGCGCCTGGAACATCGGCCGCCACCTGTCGGAGGCGCCGGTGGACCGCTGCCTGGAAGTGCGCAAGGTGGTGGACGGCCAGCTGCGCAGCGCGGTAAAGGCCACCTACACGGTGATGGGTTCCACTGCTGAGGTGACCTACATTTTGGACCGGAACCAGCGCGGCGTTCAGGTGGACCTGAAGGTGGACTGGAAGGAGATCGGCGGCCAGACCGTGCCGGTGCTGGACTACCGGCTGCCCCTGGCCTATGAGGCGAAGGACTATCTGTACGACATCCCTGCCGGTTCCATCGTCCGCCCGGAGGTGGCCGACGACGTGCCCGCCCTGCAGTACGGCGCCGCCCTCAACGAGAAGGGCGCTTCCGCCGTGCTGATCAGCGACAGCAAGTACGGCTACCGCGGCCAGCACAACGCCCTGGCCCTGACCCTCATCAACAGCTCCACCAGCCCGGACCCCTATCCGGAGCGCGGCATCCACCATGTGAAGCTGTTCGCCGGTGTCACCGACGGCTGCCCCAAGGCCACGGAAGAGCTGGCCTGCCGGTTCAATCACCCCCTGGCCTACCAGGCGGGCAACTGCCGGAAGGGCACCCTGCCCCTGGAGCTGGGCATGCTGTCCCTGGAGGCCGGCACCAGCGTGCTCTCCGCCGTTACCATGGCGGACGACGGCGCTGTGGTGGTGCGCCTGTACGAGACCAGCGGCAAGGACGACGCTGTGACCCTGCACTTCGGCGCGGATGTGAAGTCCGCTGTCTCCGTGAACCTGCTGGACCAGGAGAACGGCCGGGAAGTGAAGGTAAACGGCGGCGACGTGTCCTTTACCGTTCCCGCCCGCTCCCTCTTCGAGGTGAAGGTACAGCGGTAAACGCTCCCGCAGCCGGTACGATTCCGGCGGCTGGGGCCATCCAACATATCGCACAACAGGAAGGCCGGGGAGTTCCCCGGCCTTTTTGCTTTGGGTGAGGTTGGTTTTCCCAGGCAAAACAAGCCAAAAACAAAAGAGGCCCCGCAGGCTAGAAAGACCTGCGGGGCCCCTTTTGCGCTTTCATCTCTATTGGATGGCGTTTCGGGCGAACAAGATCCACTTGGCGTGGTCCAGGGGGTCGATGCCCCGGCGGGGGGTCTCCTGACCCTCGCCGGGCGGGCAGTCCCGGTAGCCGATAAACTCGGAGGCGTACACGCCCTTCCCCGAGGTCATGGACCGGAAAGCGATGGGGTAGTCCAGGGACGTGGCCACGGGCAGCTCGGCCTCCAGGGTGAAGGCCCCCTTGCGGAGGATCGGGGTGTCGAAGGCCCCCCGCATGGCCACCATATCCCCGATGACCTTGCCCAGCAGGTCCTCTTGGGCGGAGAGGGTCACCCGGGTATAGGGCTCCAGCAGGGCTGTGCCGCTGTTGACCAGGGCCCGCTGCACCGCCACCGGGGTGGCCACGAAAAAGTCCAGGGGATGGGTGTGTACGTGGTGGCTCTGGCCACCGATCAGGGTGAATTTCGCGTCGGTGACCTCCCAGCCCTTGCGGCCTTGCCTCAGGGCCTGGGGCAGGCTTTGCCCCACGTGGTTCTGGTACCGGTAGGGCAGCTCCTTCTCCTTGATGACCGACTCAAACTGGATGCCGCTGCCCCGGGGGAGGGGCTCCACCCGCAGCGTTACGATGGCCCAGCAGGGCTTGGGGGCCAGGTAGACCTCCTCGCCCACCGCGGTGGTTAGGGGCGTCTCCTTGTACAGAACCGTGGGCCTGGAGAAGGAGACAGCCAGGCCGTACCGCCGCCCGATCACCTCGGCGAGCACCTCCAGCTGGATATTCCCGGTCACCCGCAGGAGCATCTCCTGGCTCTCCGGCACCCACTCCAGGTCAAGCAGGGGGTCCTCCTGGGAGAGTTCCCCCAGGGCCTCCAGCAGCCGGGGCAGCTCCTCCGGCGACTGGGGGAAGGCCTGGACCTGCAGCAGGGGCACTGCCAGGCAGCAGGGCTCCCGGGGCGGGGGAGCCCCCAGCACGTCCCCGGCCCGGATGGTGGGCAGCCCGTACACCGCGCCGGTCTCCCCGCAGTGGATGACCCCGATGTCCTGGGACTTCTGCCCGTGGAACCGGCGGATCTGGGTGATTTTCTGCTCCCCCTCACCCCGGGGGAGGGGGACGCTGTCCCGGTTTTTCAGGGAGCCGGCGAACACCCGGAGATGGGCGGCCTTGCCCATGGCCGGGTCGTGGTCCACCTGGAACACCACCGCGGAGAGGGGCTCCTCCTCCCGGTCGGGGGCATAGGGCAGCCACTGGGTGATGCCCCGCAGCAGCTCCGGGATGCCCCGGCCCAGTTTGGCCGAGGCGAACAGCAGGGGGAACACCTGCCGGTCCGCCACCCCCTTCCGCAGGGAAGCCAGCAAGCTGTCCCGGTCCACGGGCCGGTCCTCCAAAAAGGCTTCAGCCAGGGCGTCGTCGTATTCCGCGGCCGCGGCCAGGGCGTCCTCCCAAAAGCCGGGGCTCTCCAAAATCTGGCACTGGCCGGTGCCGGGGTGCTCCACCTGCTGGGTGACCAGCAGCCGGGGGGAGCACTCCTCCCGCAGCTGGCGCACCACGCCTTCGATGTCGCAGCCCAGCCGGTCCACCTTGTTGACCACCAGCAGGGTGGGGATGCCCAGGGACTCCAAGGCCCGCCAGAGCAGCCGGGTCTGGGCCTGGACGCCCTCCACCGCGGAGAGCACCAGCACGGCCCCGTCCAGCACGGTGAGGCACCGCTCCACCTCGCCCAAAAAGTCCACGTGGCCGGGGGTGTCGATCACCTGGACGCGCACCCCACCGCAGCGCAGCACCGTGGAGGCGGACCGGACCGAGATGCCCCGCAGCCGCTCCACGTCCAGCCAGTCCGTCTGGGTGGTGCCCTCGTCCACGTTCCCCGCCTGGCGGATGGCGCCCCCGGCCAGGAGCAGCTGTTCTGTGATGGTGGTTTTCCCGGCGTCGGCGTGGGCCAAAATGCCGAGATTGATGATAGGGTCCGCCAAAGCGCTCCCTCCTGCCCAAAGTTTTCCCTCCTATTATACTATGGCTTTCCCCGGAAGGGAATAGGAACTTTTCGGGGGGAAAACACAAAAGGCCGGGCGCAAGCCCGGCCTCCCTTACCCCGGAAAGACCGCCTCCACCCGCAGACGGCCTTCCTCCCAGCTGGCGGTGATGGCGCCGCCCATGCGCTCGGTGAGCAGCCGGGCGATGGACAGCCCCAGCCCGGTGGACTGCCGGGAGCTCTCCACGGTGTAGAACCGGTCGAACAGCCGGCCGGCGGACACCGGGTCCAGGTCTGGGGCCAGGTTGGAAAAGACCAGCCGCCCCTCCTGGGTGAGGGTGACGGCCAAGTCCCCGGCGCTGTACTTGAGGGCGTTTGTCAGGATGTTCCCCAGCACCCGGGAGAGGGCGGCCCGGTCCAGCTGCCGCACCACCGGATCCTCCGGCAGGGTGATCTGGGGGGCGATGCCCCGCTGCTCCAGGGCGGCGTAAAAGGACAGCAGCGCCTCCTCCACCGCGGCCCGCAGGTCCACCGGCTCCAGGGTGAGGGACTCCTCCTCCGAGGCCAGGGAATACCGGAACAGCTCCTCGGTCATGGCTTTCATGGCCTGGGCCCGGTCCTCGATCTGGGCCAGGTACCGCTGCCCGGCAGGGGAGAGGGCCTCGCCTTTTAGGAGCTCCACATAGCCGGAGAGGGCCGTTAAGGGCGTGCGCAGGTCGTGGGAGACGTTTACCACCGCCTCTTTCAGCTCCTTATCCCCCTGCTGGCAGCGCAGGCGCTCTTTCCGCAGCAGGCGCAGCTCCTCGTTGAGGGATGATGCCAGCCGCCGCAATTCCTTGTCCCGGCAAGGCAGAGACAGCAGGGTGTTGGTGTCCTCCCGCAGTTTTTGGGCCAGGTCCAGCCTCAAAGCCTTTGCGCCCCGGCGCAGCAGCCAGACCTTCACCCCCAGCGCGATGGCAACTGCCGCCAGCACCGCCGCTGCCGCCCAGCCCATAGGAACCCCTCCTTACTTCACGTCTTTTTTCTGGAAAATGGCCAGCCCCACCGCCGTGGTCAGGGCTGTGAACAGCGCCGCCCCCACCATCAGCTTCCAAGGCTCCTCCAGCCCTAGAAAGGATACCAAGAAGCACTGCCCCATGGGCATAAAGTGCAGGAGAAACGTGTACACCGTCCGAAGGGCGCCTCCCACATACCTCGGGTTTGGCACCATGGGCGCGTCGGGGCTGGAGGCATACCCCACAACCACCCCGTTTTGAAGCACCGGTTCATGCTCCCGTGTCAGCTCCGGCTGCGCGAGGCCCTGCACGAGGTATTGTCCCACAAACAGCAGGGAAAAGGCAACTAAAACACCTATGACCAGCCCAATCGCCCGGTTGGGGACCAGCAGGGCGACCATGGCAGCAAAGGCCGCCGAGGCCACCCCCACCGCCAAGGAGCAAAGAAAATAGCCTGCCAAAATCCCGGTTTCCAGCTGGAAGCCGCCTATCAGGAGGAACCCAAGAGCCAAGCCTGTCACAATAGCCGTGGCAGAAAAAGCCAGGGATACCACGGCTCCGGTCACCAGATTGGCGGCGTACAGCTTCCACCGGGGAATTCCGGCTATCAGCTTGCTCCGCAGGGTGCCGCCGCTGTATTCCGCCCCGAAGAACAGGCCACAGAAGGCGGGCATTTCAATCACCAAGAGGATGGGGTAAAGGAAGAATTTATTTTCCAGCCCCAAACCCTCCAGCAAAGTGGACTGGTACCCGGTCAGCAGGCTGTAGACCTCCACCACCACAGCGGCAAGGATGCCCACATAGAATACCTTGCTGCGAAAGAGGCGGTAAAAGTTAGCGGACAGTAAGTTCGCCATATCTCCTCCTCCTTACTTCACGTCTTTTTTCTGGAAAATTGCCAGGCCCAGGCCGGTGGTCAGGGCTATGACCAAGGCGGCGTACACCGGTAAGTGCCAGGGTGTCTCCGCGTTCATGTTGACGATTTGGAAGCACTGTCCGCCGGGGGTCAGCTCATACAGGAACTGGTATACCTGGCGCTTGAACCCCGAGATGTAGCTGGGATTAGGGGCCGGGTCGGCCATTCGAATGGTCCCGTCCTGCCCAAAAATCAGACCTCCCTGGAGCATTTCCGGTTGGGACAGGTTAAGGGTCAAAAATTGGGCGAGAAAATAAAGCGCAAAGGCGAGTACGATGCACGATGCCGCTGCCACCGCTCGGTTAGAGACGGCCATCGTCACCATAGTGAACAGGGATACGCAGGCCCAGGTGGTGATCAGGGAAAAAATTCCATACATGACCAAGGTGGAAGGTTCTGTCTCACCAAACCCCTTCAGCATAGGCACACCTACACACAGGCCGGTCAAGATCCCCGCCGCCGAAGCGGCCGTACCGTACAGCCCATTGACGGCCAGGTTCCCCAAGTAGATCTGGGACCTGCTCCGGCCCACGATCAATTTGTTGCGCAAAACGCCGTCGCCGTATTCGGGACCCAAGAACAAGGAGCAGAACACGCCGCAAGAAATCAAATTGGCCAGTACATATTGAAAAAAGAAGTAGTTTAGCGGATATGTGGAAACCTGTTCCGCATACTCCACGGTCATGTAGCCTTCCTCCTGGGTCACTTCCGAAGTGGAGCCCTCCAAGGATATCGTTTGCGGGATGGCCTGCATGTAACACAGCGTTAGCGCTGCCACGAGGAGCACCAGCAGGATATAAAACAATTTGGAATATCTCAGCCGGTACACGCCGGCGGAAATCAAATTACTCACCCCGCTCACCTCCCACCAGGTTGATAAAGTAGCTCTCCAGGCTCTCGTCCCGCTCCTTGAGGGAGAGGAGCTGGCAGCCCTTCTGGCTCAGGGCCTCCACCAGCTGGGTGACGTTCACCTGCTGGTAGATGTCCACCTGGTTATCCCCGGCCACGGCGTAGGGCAGGCCCAGCTGGTCCAGCACAAGGCACAGGGCGTGGGCGTCGGTGACAGTGGCCCGCAAGCACTTGCGGCAGGCGGCCTCCACCTCCTGGGCGGTGACCTGCCGCACCAGCCGGCCCCCGTCCAAAAAGCCGTAGTGGGTGGCCAGCTTCGCCAGCTCGTCCAATATGTGGGAGGAGATGAGCACCGTGATCTGCCGCTCCCGGTTGAGCTGTAAGATCAGCTCCCGCATCTCCACGATGCCCTGGGGGTCCAGGCCGTTGGTGGGCTCGTCCAGCACCAGGAAGTCCGGGTCGCCGCACAGGGCCACGGCGATGCCCAGCCGCTGCTTCATGCCCAGGGAGAAGTGCCCGGCCTTTTTCTTCCCGGTATTTGACAGGCCCACCAGCTCCAATAGCCCGTCGATGCCCCGGTCCTCCGGCAGGCCCAGCACCCGGTATTGCAGCTTCAGGTTCTGCTCTGCGGTCATGTCCGGGTAGAGGGAGGGGGTCTCCACCACCGCGCCCATCCGCCGCCGTGCCCGGTGGAGGGCCTTGTCCCCCAGCCGCGCCCCGTACAGGGTGTAGTCCCCGGCGGTGGGCTCCTGCAGGCCGCAGATCACCCGGATGAGGGTGGTCTTGCCCGCGCCGTTTTTGCCCACCAGGCCGTAGATGGCCCCCTTGGGCACGTGCATGTTTACGTTTTCCAGGGCGGTAAAGCGCCGGTAGCGCTTGCACAGCCCATAGGTCTGCAAAACTGCTTCCATGTGTGATACCTCCTTGCGGTTTGGTACCATGTTACCAGGGAATGGTCAAGAAACCGGCAAAGAAAAGGGTCAAGATTTCGTCAAGATTTGGGCTCTCCCAGCAGGAACCCAATGCCCCACACCGACTGGATGCAGTCCCCGGCCCCGGCGTCCCGCAGCTTTTTCCGCAGGTTGCTCACGTGCTGCTTTAAGGAGCTCTCGGTGCAGTCCGGAGTGTCCTGGCTGATGGAGTCCAAAATCACCGACTTGGCCACCGCCCGCCCCTGGTTTTGCAGCAGCAGCTTTAACAGCGCGTACTCCGTCCGGGTCAGGTGGACGGGAGTGCCGCCCACCGTGACCTGGCGGCTGGTCTCGTCCAATTCCAGGCCCTCCCACCGCAGCACCGGGGAGCAGGGCGTCCGGCGCTCCCGCAGCCGCACCTGAATGCGGGCCAACAGCTCGGGAATCTCAAAGGGTTTGGTCAAATAGTCCGCCGCCCCGCCCAGGAGCAGCTTCACCTTGTCCTCCACCCCGGCCTTGGCGGTGAGGACAATCACCGGCACGCCGGCGAGATGGGGCAGCACCTCCTCCCCGGAGAGCCCGGGGAGCATGAGATCCAGCAGGGCCAGGTCGGGCTTTTCCCGCTGGAAAAGGTACAGGGCCTCGGTGCCGGAATAGGCCCGACGCACAATGTAGCCCGCTTTGGTCAGGACCTCCTCCAGCAGGTTGCCGATGGGCAGGTCGTCCTCGATGACGGCGATGGTGTTCACAGCGCTCCCTCCTTTCCTATCAGGGTAGCGGAGTTTTACCCGGTTGTCAAGGGTGGGTAATTCAGAACGCGCCGTCAAATTCACCGACCTTGGGGTGAAAGTTTACCTATTTTCACGGTTGATTTTCCGGTGAAATTTATTATAATGTTATCAAATGCAACCGAATTTCGTTTGGGAGGTACTGCTGTGAAAGAATTTGTGATGAACAAAACATCCCCCATTGTGGAGACCGGGAAAGGCAAGCTGCGGGGCTTCCGCTACGACGGGGTGGACCACTTCTACGGCATCCGCTACGCCAAGGCCAAGCGGTTCCAGATGCCCGAGCCCATCGCCCCCTGGGAGGGGGTAAAGGACGCGGGCAGCTACGGGATGATCTGCCCGGTGCTCTCTGAGCCCATGCCCACCGGCGAGGTGATGATCCCCCACCGGTTCTGGCCCAGCTCGGAACACTGCCAGTACCTGAACGTCTGGACCGACGCCTGCGACCCTGCCGCCAAGAAGCCGGTGCTGTTCTGGATTCACGGGGGCGGGTACGCCGCCGGCTCCTCCATCGAGCAGGTGTCCTACGACGGCTTCAACCTGGCGAAAAAAGACGGTGTTGTGGTGGTCACGGTAAACCACCGGCTCAACGCCTTCGGCTATCTGGACATGTCCGACTTCGGTGAGAAGTATTGGAACAGCGTGAACGTGGGCATGGCCGACCTGGTGGAGGCCCTCCGCTGGGTAAAGGAGAATATCGCGGCCTTTGGCGGCGACCCGGAGAACGTCACCATCTTCGGCCAGTCCGGCGGCGGCGCCAAGGTCACCGTGCTGGGGCAGATCCCCGAAGCCGAGGACCTGTTCCAGAAGATGATCGTTATGTCCGGCGTTATCCCCGCCGGGGATTTTGACTCCACCTGCTCCCCCAAGGAGCTGGTGCTGGAGATTTTGCAGGCCCTGCAGATCGACGAAAAGGACGCCGAGAAGCTGGAAAAGGTGCCTGTGCCCCAGTTTATCTGGGCGGTGAACAAGGCCTGCGCCGCTTTGGAGCGCCAGGGCAAGCGGGTCAACTGGTCCCCCCAGCCTAACAAGTATTACACCTGCGACCCCCTGGCCGGGGACTTCTCCGCCTCCTCCCTGAAAAAGCCCACCATGGTGGGCAGCGTTATCGCGGAGTTTACCGCCTTTGCCCCCCAGGGCGAGCGGCTGAGCCTGCCGGTGCCGGAGCGGGAGGCCCTGATCAAGGCCCACTTCGGCGAGGAGGGCGGCCAGAAGGTGCTGGAGGCCTTCCGCAAGGCCTTCCCCCACACCAACGAGGCCTTCGCCCCCGACTACGACCTGTTCTTCCTGCCCGCCACCCTGGAATACACCGCCAAGAAGGCCAAGGAGGCCAGCGCCCCGGTGTACAACTACCTGTTCGCCAAGGTGTTTGACTTCGACGGGGGACGGCCGGCCTGGCACTGCTCCGACATCCCCTATTTCTTCCACAACGGCGCCCTGGTGCCTATATGCCAGCAGGAGAACGGGGACATGCTGGACGCCGTCATGTCCGGGGCCTTTGTGAACTTCGCCCGCACCGGTGACCCCAACTGCGACGGCCTGCCCCAGTGGGACAAGTGTGAGGTGGGCAAGCTGGTCACTATGGTGTTCGACGACACCTGCGAGGCCAAGGTGAACCTCCACGACGAGCTGCTGCCCCTGGCGCAGGCCTATAAGCCCGCCTTTGTGCCCCAGCCCAAACCCGCGGAGGACGAGGACGAAGAGGGCGGCAGCGCCTGGGTCTTTTAAGAGAAACAGCCGGGACCACCGGTTTGGCAGCAGGCGAAAGGCCAGGTCATGGACCCGGCCTTTCCCGCGCTTCCGGCGGGAGGAGGAAAATTCCCCCCACGCCTTTACGGCGGCGGCCCGGTCCGGTATAATGGGGGTGACGGATGTGCCGCGGCGGCCCTGCCCCCGCGGAAAAGTCTGGACCAAGGAGGCATACCATGAAATTCGCGGCGGTAGGCAGCAACTGCATCGACTACTATGAAAATCTGAACGGGGGAACGGCCTTCCCCGGCGGGGGCCCGGTGAACATGGCGGTGTACGCCGCCCGGCTGGGGGCCCAGAGCGCCTATGTGGGCCCGGTGGGCAGCGACCCGTTCGGGGACCTGCTGCGCCGGGCGGTGGCGGAAAAAGGGGTGGATGTGTCCCGCCTGCGCCAAAAGCCGGGCAAGACCGCCATCACCCAGGTGCTGCTGGAGGACGGCGACCGGGTGCTGGGGGACTACGACGAGGGGGTGCTGGAGGACTACCGCCTGAGCCCGGAGGACCTGGATTTCCTCCAGGGGTTCGACGTGGTGGTGTGCGACCTGTGGGGCAAGGTGGGCGGCCAGTTCCGGGAGCTGCAGGCCCGGGGCGTGCCCACGGCTTTCGACGGGGCGGACCGGCCGGAGGACCCGGCCTGCCGGGAGGCGCTGCCCTATACGGACTACCTGTTCTTCTCCGCCCGGGAGGACACCCCCGCCCTGCGGCGGCAGATGCAGGGCTACGCCGCCCGGGGGCCCAAACTGGTCACCGCCACCCTGGGGGAGCGGGGCAGCCTGTGCTGGGACGGGGAGCGGTTCCACAGCTTTGGCGTGGCGCCCTGCCCCCAGGTGGTGGATACCCTGGGAGCGGGGGACAGCTATATCGCCGGGTTTTTGGTGGCCTACGCCCAGGGGCAGCCTATCGAGGCGGCCATGGAGGCCGGTGCCCGGAACGCCTCGGAAACGCTGGGCTATTTCGGGGCATGGTAACAGGATTGGAGAAAGGAGCGAGAAAGATGGCATATCAAGGGACAGCGCTGTGGCGGGAGCCGGAGGGCCCCTGCCTGCGGAATTTCAACGAGAGGAAAGCGGTGGACAGCGTCAACGGGGCGTTGGCCCTGCGGCCCCAGATCGAGCGGATCGTGGACCAGCTGTGGGAGGAGGGCTTCGACGGCATCTGGTACATGGGCATCGGGGGCACCTGGGCCTCGGCGCTGCAGGCGGAGGTGTACCTGCGGGGCAAGACCGCCCTGCCTGTGTACGCGGAAAACGCCGCCGAGTTCCTCACCACAGGGAACCGGCGGTTTACCAGCCGGTCGGTGCTGGTGTACTCCTCGGTCTCCGGGAACACCAAGGAGATGGTGGAGCTGGTGGACAAGGTGAAGGCCCTGGGCGCCAGGGTGGTCGCCTTTATCGACACCCCCGGCTCGGCCCTTACCCAGCCGGGAAAGTGGGATCACCTGATCTGCTACCCCCAGAACGAGCAGCTGAAATTCTACATGGTGGCAAACTACCTGCTGTACAAAAACGGGGAGTTCCCCGATTATGAGCAGTACAACCGGGAGATGGAGGCCCACCTGGCCCAGGACCTGGCGGACATCGAGAAGGCGTGCGACGCCTGGGCCTATGACTACGCCAAAAAGAAGGCGGCCTTCGCAAAGGAGCGCCCGGACCTGCCCCACTACTTCATCGGCGCGGGGAACCAGTATGGGGCCACCTACTCCTACGCCATGTGCTACTGGGAGGAGCAGCTGTGGATCCGGACAAAGTCCATCAGCTGCGGGGAGTTCTTCCACGGCATGCAGGAGATCATTGTGGCAGACACCCCGGTGACCCTCTTCCTGGGGGAGGACGAGCAGCGCCCCCTGGGGGAGCGGGTGGCCAGGTTTTTGCCGAAAGTCTGCGGCAACTACACCATCATCGACACGAAAGAGCTGCCCATGCCCGGCATCAGCCCGAAGTTCCGAGGGAGTCTGTCCCACCTGATGATGCACGGGGTTAACAACCGGGTAGACGCCTATCTGGAGCTGTTTTTGCGCCACCCCCTGTCCATCCGGCGGTATTACCGGCAGTTCGACTATTGAGGTTTATCATTAAAACATCGCGGAAAAGGCCGGGCCATGGACCCGGCCTTTTCTATGTCACCGCATGGAAAGCGGCGGCCCGGCGCCAATGTTCAGCTCCCCGTCACACAGGCTTTAGGCTGGCTTTAGGGCAGGCGGCTACACTGGAAAAGCAGCAGCATGCTGCGCAGTCCAGCTGTAGGAGGAAACTATCGTGGATCAAGAGCTCTATAGCGCACTGAAAAAAGGAAAGCCCCACACCGTGGAGAAACTGATACAGGAACACCTGGCCCGGTCCTGGTTCCTCTGTCAGGAGACCACCATGGACAGCGCCATGGCGGTGCCCCTGTTGCTCTCGTCTTGGGAGCGGGCCCTGGCCGCCTGCCGGGAGGACACCCCGCCGGCCGCCGGCAGCTTTTTGGAGCTGCTGTCCGGGGAGGTTTTGGCCGGCTACCTGGACGGGGTGGAGCCCGACGGGGACTGGGCGGACCTGCCCGAGCCCCAGCTGCCCCACAAGTACCGCCTGTGTTCCGCAGAGCTGCGGGCCGTCTCGCCGGACCGGCGGCCGGTGTACCTGGCCCATACCCTGGGCGGGTCCAGTATCCGGGCCCTGGCGGAGGTCATCGGCTCCTCCTATGAGGAGACAGAGGACCTCATCAAGCGGGCGGAGCGGGAGGTCATCGAGTCCCACGGCTCGATGGACAAGACCCAGCGGGCCGCCCTGGTGCGGCTCTTCACCGAATTCAAGAGCCCCCAGAGCGAGGCCTTCCAGCAGATGGAGGTGCCCCAGCGGCTGGAGGACGCCCTGCGCCACCAGCTGCAGCTGCGGCCGGGGGCCGTGCAGAGGCCTGCCCAGAAGCCGGCCCGGCAGCCTGCTGCCCCCAAAGCCGCCCCCAAACCGGGGAAGGAGAGCAAGTCCGGAGCGAAAAAGCCCGCCTCCGCCCCGGCGAAGCCAACAGTCCACAAGCCCGCCCGGCAGCCCTTCCCGGTGGGGAAGGTGGCGGCCATCTGCGTGGTGGCTGTGGCGGTGGCCCTGCTGGCTGTGGTGCTGTACCAGCGGCTGGGGGTGTCCGCCCAGGCCGCCAGCGTCACCACCTACGAGGTCGCCGCGGTCTCCTACGGGGATGTGGACACCACCATCAGCGGCAGCGGCACCTTGAGTCCTGTCTCCCAGGACACCCTGACAGCGGCGGCGCCGGTGACCCTGACGGCGGTAAACTACGCCGCCGGGGACGCGGTGGAGTCCGGCACAGTCCTGGCCACCGGGGAGGATGAGCTGGGGGAGACGGTGGACTACACCGCCCCCTACGACTGTGTGCTGCTGGAAGTGCCCGCAGCCGCCGGTGACACCCTGGCCGCCGGGGAGGAGGTGGCCATGGTCATGGGCAAGGACGGCTTCACCATGGGCATCGCCGTGGATGAGCAGGATATCGCCCTCATCGAAGTGGGCCAGGAGGCCTCCTTTACCATCGACGCCATCGAGGACGGGGAGGAGATCACCGGCTCCATCTCCCAGGTGTCGTATAACGGCAGCTCCAACGGCAGCGCCACCGCCTACCAGATCACCGCGAAAATCGCCTACGTGGAAGGGGTGTACCCGGGTATGAGCGCCTCCGCCCAGATTGTGGTGGAGGAGAGCGGCGAGGGCCTGCTGGTGCCCATGGAGGCGGTGCAGACCTCCGGCGATGAGAATTATGTCTACCTGGCCCCCGGCGACGGGGAGGAGGGCGCCGAGTACGAGGAAGAGGACATCGACCTGTCCGCCCTCACCCAGGTGACGGTGGAGGCCGGGGACTCCGACGGCAGCTACATGCTGGTGGAGTGTGACGATCTCAGCGAGGGCGACCTGATCCTGGTGCCCCACCTCACCTCCACGGCCGCCGGCTCCGGCAGCGGGGACAGCGGCGGCATGGGCGGCTTCGGCGGGTCCTTCCCCGGCGGCATGGACTTCGGCGACTTCGACTTCAGTAATTTCGATCCCAGCACCATGCCCCAGGGCGGCAGCTTCCCGGGGATGAGCAGCTGAGGAGGCGCGGCACATGATACGGTTAAAGCACATCTATAAATCCTATCCCCTGGGGGATACCGCAGTGGACGTGCTCCAGGACGTGAGCCTCCACATCCGGCCCCGGGAGTTTGTGTCCATTCTGGGCCCCTCGGGCAGCGGGAAGTCCACTTTGATGAACATCATCGGCTGCCTGGACGTGCCCGACAGCGGCGACTACCTGCTGGACGGGGAGTACGTGGACGACTGCACCGAGGACCAGCTCAGCGAGATCCGGGGCAAGAAGATCGGCTTTATCTTCCAGCAGTTCAACCTGCTGCCGGAGCTCACCGCCTTCGAAAATGTGGAGATGCCCCTGCTCTACCACCACCTCACCGCCGCCCAGCGCCGGGAGCGGGTGGAGGCCACCCTGGCCCAGGTGGGCCTCTCTGACCGCATGGACCACCGGCCCAGCCAGCTCTCCGGCGGCCAGCAGCAACGGGTGGCCATCGCCAGGGTGCTGGCCATGGAGCCCTCCATCATCCTGGCGGATGAGCCCACCGGCAACCTGGACTCCGCCTCCGGCAAGGAGATCATGGACATCATCCAGGGCCTGTGGCAGGCGGGGAACACCATCGTGCTCATCACCCACGACACCCAGGTGGCGGACCAGGCCCAGCGGAAGATCTACGTCCGGGACGGCAAGGTCTCGGGAAAGGAGCCTGCCCTATGACCAGAAAGATCGTAAAGCTGGCCCTGCAAGCCATCGTCAACCACAAAATGCGCTCCTTCCTCACCATGCTGGGCATTATCATCGGTGTGATGGCGGTGGTCATCCTGGTGTCCATCACCCAGAGCGCCGCCACCGGCATCACCAGCAGCATCTCCGACATGGGCTCCCAGCTTATCACCGCCTCGGTCACCAGCGACGAGGTGTCCCTCTCCCGGGAGTCGGTGGAGTCCCTGGCGGGCACCGGCGCCATCCAGGCCGTAGCGCCCACCATCACCTCCAGCGAGACCGCCCGGCACAAGGGGGAGTCCGGCTCCTATACGGTGGCCGGCGTCACCCCGGCGTACTTCGACGTGCAGGGGGTAGCGGTGCAGAGCGGCCGGGCCATCGCGGAATCGGACCTGGACTCCTCCACCTGGGTGGCGGTGCTGGGCACCGAGGCCGCCTATGACCTGTTCGGCACCTGGGACGCGGTGGGCGGCACCATCACCCTGGGGGAGCGGAACTATAAGGTCATCGGGGTGCTGGAGGAGCAGGGCTCCAGCCTGGCGGGTTCCGACGACAGCCGCATCCTCATCCCCTACACCACCGCCCAGCGGGCCACCGGCCAGAAGGGCGTGGGCAGCTTCTATGTAAAGGCCTCCAGCGAAGGGACCGTCTCCCTGGCCATGAACACGGTGGAGGCCTACCTGCTCCAGGCCACCCGGGACGAGGACGCCTACTCGGTGAGCAACCAGTCCCAGGTGCTGGACACCATGGACGAGGTGGACAACACCATGTCCCTGCTGCTGGGGGGCATCGCCGCTATCTCCCTGCTGGTAGGGGGCATCGGCATTATGAATATCATGCTGGTGTCCGTGACAGAGCGCACCCGGGAGATCGGCATCCGCAAGGCCGTGGGGGCCAAGCGGCGGCACATCCTGCTCCAATTCCTCTGCGAGTCCTGCATCCTGTCCCTGCTGGGGGGCGCGGTGGGGCTGGCCCTCTCCTTCGGGGCGGTGGCGTTCTACAACCTGGCGGCGGGCAGCTCCGCCTCCCTGAACTGGGCCATCGGCGGGGCGGCCATCCTGTTCTGCGGGGTCATCGGCATCCTGTTCGGCAGCTACCCGGCGGCGAAAGCCTCCCGGCTCCAGCCCATCGAGGCCCTGCACACCCTGTGACATACAGAAAAACAGAGAAGCCCTGGGACGCTCCCCAGGGCTTCTCGCTGTTTATAATTTTACCCGGAAGCAGATCTTGTCCCCCTCCAGGCCCAGGGCGGTGATGTCCCCGCCCTGGCGCTGGGCGATGCCCTTGGCGATGGACAGCCCCACCCCAAAGCCGCTGCCGTAGGTGCGGGCCGAGTCCCCCCGGTAGAACCGGTCGAACAGCCGGGGGAGGGGCAGCTCGTTTACGTGCTGGCAGCTGTTGTCTACAGTGAGCACCGGCCGCCGCCTCCCCGAAAGACCCACCCAGATGGTGCCGCCTGGGTCACAGTACTTCACCGCGTTGTCCAGCAAGATGGACACCAGCCGCCGCAGGGCAGCCTCGTCCCCCTTCCACCACAGGGAGGAGGGGCCCTCCATGACCAGCTGTTTCCCCTGGCGTTCCGTCACCGGGGAAAAGGCGGAGGCCGTGTCCCACACCGCCTGGGCCAGGTCGAAGGCTTCCGCCTGCAGGGGGGCTTCCTCGTCCAGGCGGGCCAGGTCCACCAGCTGGCACACCAGGTCCGTCAGGGTGGCGGTCTCCTCCTTCATGTCGGAGAGCCAGGGGTTTGGGCCCACGTCCCCCTCCAGGATGTCCAGGTTTGTCTGGAGGAGGGTGAGGGGCGTTTTCAGCTCGTGGCTGGCGTCGGTGACGAACTGCCGCTGGCGCTGGTGGCTCTCCGCCACCGGGCGCACCGCCCCTTTGGAGAACACCACCACCAGCAGCAGGGCCGCCAGGCTGCCCGCCCCGAACACCAGGCACGCCGCCATGAGGAAGGCCCGGTCGGCGTCCAGCATCAGCGCCCCGCTGACGCACACCACGGCAGTCCCCTTTTCAGACTCCCACACCTTAAAGCGGTACTCCCCCACCCAGCCCCGCTCCCTGTTCTCGTCCAGGGCCTGCCGGGCCAGGTCCTCCGCCTCCTCCTGGCTCACGCTGGCGATGGAGTTTACATTGGCGGCGGCCTCCCCGGTGTCCGGGAAGGTGACGGTGAAGAACCGGGTGGTGAAGGGGGCCTCCGGGTCCCGCTCGGCAGGGCGGGGGTCCTCCTGGGGGCCGGGGGGCTGGAAGTCCGGGAATCGCCCGTCGTTTTCCGAGACGATGTCCGCCAGGTCATCCAGGGAGGCGGCGGTCTGCAAATAGGTGATGAGGAAGATCCCGGAAAACAGGGCGGCGAACACCCCCAGGAAGGACAGGGTGCAGATCCAGATGAATTTCCGGCGCAGGCGGAAGATCATGGCCCCACCTCCAGCACGTAGCCCGCCCCCCGCAGAAAGCGGATGTTGGCGGCGGCCCCCAGCTTTTCCAGTTTTTTCCGGAGGTTGGAGATGTGCACCCACACCACGCTCACCTCCACCGGGCTGTCCCAGCCCCACACGTGGGACAGCAGCTGGTCGGCGGAGACCACGCACCCCGGCCGCTCCAGGAGCATCTCCATCACCTGGAACTCCCTGCCGCTGAGGGGCTGGGTTTTGCCCTGCCAGCACAATTCGTAGGTGGAGCGGTTCAGGGCCAGCGCCCCGGCCTGGAGCAGGTCCGGGGTAAAGGCGGCCTTCCGCCGGAGCATGGCCCGCACCCGGGCCAGCAACTCCGGCACGGCGAAGGGCTTCGCCAGGTAGTCGTCGGCCCCGGCGTCCAATCCCTCCACCCGGTCGGCCACCTCTGCCTTGGCGGTGAGAAACAGCGCCGGGGTGTCCACCCCTTTCTGTCGCAGCCGTTTTAAGACCGTCACCCCGTCCAGGCCAGGCATCATAATGTCCAGCACCAGGCCGTCGTACTCCGCGGTCTCGGCGTAGGTCAGGGCGTCCTCCCCGTTGTCTACCCCGTCCACCAGGTACCGCTCCCGCTCCAAAATATGGGTGAGGGAGCGCAGAAGCCGCGTGTCGTCCTCCGCCACCAACAGCCGCATAGCCATTCTCCTTCCATGGTATTCTCCCTTTTACTATACCGCCCCAATCTAAAGACAGTCTAAAGGAAATGCGAATTTTAGGTGACGGCTTCCGAAGAAAATGTTCCCGAAACCTTCACCGTCCTTTCACGGGGAAATTAAGGCGGGCTTTAGCCGCGGCGGCTATACTGTGGCCAGCAGCCGGGAAACCGGCGACACCATTCCAAATTGAAGAAAGAAGGACGAGTGTATGTTCAAACGGAAAATACAGGCAGCGGCGGCGGTCCTGGCCCTGGTGATGCTCACGGCGGCATTTACCGCCTGCTCCGAGTCCACCTCCAGCTCCAGCGAGAGCTCCGCGTCGTCGGAGAGCTCCACCTCCTCCGCCAGCAGCGAGGAGGAGAGCTCCTTGGACACGGAGAGCTCGGAGGTGAGCTCTGAAGAGAGCTCTGAGGAGAGCGACGTGTCCAGCGAGGACGAGGAGATCGTAGAGGCGGTGGTGGGTGAGATCACCGGTATCGCCGACGATTCCCTGGAGCTCTACATCTACGACGTGTACCCGGAGACCACCGATTATACCGACCTCACCGGGGAGACCCTGACCGCCACGGGGGAGACCCAGACCGTGACCCTGGACACCGGCGCCGCCTATGAGGCCGTCACCGACGGCGCGGCGGAAGCCATCACCCAGGCGGACCTGGCGGAGGGCGACATGGTGGCCGTCATCGCCAAGGAGGACGGCAGCCAGACCGTGATGGTGCTGGAGTACGACGCCAGCGCCGATGACACCTCCAGCGACGCCGGCGACACTACCGACACAGCAGACGACAGTTCCAGCGATGCCGACACCGAGTCCGAAGCGGTGGAGGAAGCCGCTGGGGAATGACCCTCCTGTAGCATATAGCGTGACGCAAAAGGCCGGGGCTTTGCCCCGGTCTTTTGCGGTTTTGGGAACAGTCCGTCCCACTTTCCTTCGGAACGGCGAAGGATGCGGGAGAGCCCGGCGGGGGAAAGGCCCTGGCGCTGGGAAAGGACGCCCGGGGGACGCCCCGGGCATCACCTGTTTTTGGGTGGGAAACGGGGGATAGCGGAGCGGGGCAATCTGTGGTATGATAAAGGGGAAATACCGGCCTGGGACGGCTGGCTTCGCGCGGCGCCGGGCTGGCAAAAAAGGAGGAGAAGCTATGAAAAAACGGATCGTTTCACTGCTGATGTGCCTGTGCCTGGCCGTGGGCTTGCTGCCCGCCGGGGCCCTGGCCGCCCCGGTGTCCTACGTGGCATTGGGGGACAGCATCACCACCGGCTACGGCCTGGACGAGGGGGAGAAGGCGTTCCCCCAGCTGCTGGCTGAGGCCAACGGGCTGGACCTCACCGACCTGGCGGAGGACGGCCTGACCGGCGCGGAGCTGAGCGCCGCCCTGCAAACGGACAAGGAGCTGCAGCAGGCTGTGGCCGGGGCGGACATCATCACCGTGACCATTGGCGGCAACGACTTGATGAACGCCCTGTACCAGGGCCTGGCCGAGGCCTACAACCAGTTTGCCTCGACGGCCCTGACCCCCCAGCAGGTCCAGCAGATGCTGGCCACCGGCCAGATGACCCCCAGCCAGATGGCCAACCTCCTCACCAGCGTGGAGCGGGTGCTGGCCAGCCAGGAGTTCTCCGCCGCGGTGGCGGACATGGGCAAGGCCTTGGTCGGCATCGTGGGGGCCCTGCGGCAGCTGAACCCGGAGGGGAAGCTGGCGGTGGCCAGCCAGTACAACCCCTATGGCCATTTGGAGAACACCCTGACCCAGCCCATGGTGGACGCCTTTGAGGTGGCCCTGATGGTGGTCAACGCCCAGCTGAAAGAGGCCTTCGCCCTGCTGGGAGAATCCGGCTACGTAGACGTGTACACCCCCTTCGCCCAGGCGGAGGAGGACCCCTGCAACGCCAAGTTCAACAGCATGACCGACTTTGCCCTGGACTTCCACCCCAACGCCTACGGCCACCAGCTCATCGCCCAGGCCATGGCCGGGGCCCTGGGCCTGAAGTCGCCGGGGGAGGAGGAGGAAGAGAAGCCCGGCTTCCCCGATGTGCCGGAGGCGGAGTGGTACGCGGGGGCTGTGGCCTATGTGTCGGAGAAGGGCATGATGAACGGCATGCCGGACGGGCGCTTCGCCCCCGGGGAGTTCCTGACCCGCGCCGAGGTGGCCCAGATCCTCTACAACCTGGAGGGGAAGCCCGCCGTTACCGGTGCGGCCACCTTTACCGACCTGCCGGACCAGTGGTACCAGGACCCCGTCGCCTGGGCCCAGGAGACCGGCGTGGTGGACGGCTATGAGGGGAATGTCTTCCGGCCCAATCGGGACGTGACCCGGGAGGAATTTGCCCAGATGATGTACAACTACGCCGCGTACAAGAAGTACGACCTGACCGCTGTGAGCGACCTGAGCCAGTTCCCCGACGGGGACAAGGTGGGCGAGTGGGCCCTGCCCGCCATGGCCTGGGCCAACGGCAACGGGCTCATCAACGGCCACGACGACGGCACCCTGGCCCCTGGCGGGGATACCACCCGGGCCGAAGCGGCCGGCATTTTGATGCGGTTTGACCAGAACCTGGTGCAGAAGTAAATCTTTCCGCGAAGGCCGGGAGGGAAACCTCCCGGCTTTTGCTGCCTTCGGGGGGATTATTGCCACAAAAAGGCCCGGATACCGCGGTATCCGGGCCTCTTCTGGAGGGAGGGGTGATTTTTAATGGAAGGGGTTGGCGCCGCTGGCCAGGGCCAGGCGGAGCACGTTCTTCGCGCCGCGCTGGAGCTCGCCCAGGGTGAGGCCGTTTTCCCTGGCGCAGGACTCCTCCGGGGCCGGGTCGGCGTCGGTGGCAGGGGGGAAGCCCTCTGAGGGCCGGGCGCCGGGCATGAGCACGTCCACCTGGGCCCGGATGCGGTAGGCGCTGTCCCATACGTCGGGGAAGTCCGGGTCCGGGCTGGGGCGCATCCACCAGTCGGTCATGACGCAGCCCTCATAGCCCCACTCGCCCCGGAGGACGGTGGTGCACAGGTCGTAGTTGTAGTGGCTCCACACGCCGTTGACCTTGTTGTAGCTGGACATGATGGTGTGGGGGGCGGCCTCTTTCACACAGATCTCGAAGCCCTTCAGGTAGATCTCCCGCAGGGCCCGCTGGGAGACCCGGGAGTCGTTATAGTTGCGGTTGGTCTCCTGGTTGTTGCAGGCGAAGTGCTTGGGGCAGGCGGAGACGCCGCTCTTCTGCAGGCCCCGCACAAAGGCCGCGGCGGTCTTGCCGGTGACCAGGGGGTCCTCGGAGAAGTACTCGAAGTTGCGGCCGCACAGGGGGTTGCGGTGGATGTTCATGCCGGGGCCCAGGAGGATGTGGGTGCCCTTCTGCTTCATCTCCCGGCCCACGCACTGGTACAGGCGGCTCACCAGGTCCGGGTCCCAGGTGCAGGCCAGGGAGGTGCCGTTGGGCATGAGGGAGCAGTAGAACTGCAGCCGGATGCCCGAGGGGCCGTCGGTGGTGATGACAGGGGGCACGCCCAGGTCCCGCAGGCGCTGGGTGACGCCCACCATGGCGCCGGCGTTGCCCTTGGCCCCCAGAGGGCTGTCCATGATCAGGTCGCCGCGGCTGAGAGCGGAGAGGTCCTCCACGGTCAGCTGGGCGATGAAGTCCTCCAGGGTGGCGGAACCCGCGGCCACCTCCTGGAAGGTGATGCCCCGGTCGCCGGTGTAGGGGATGGGCTGGGGCAGGTTCTGCACCACCCGGTCCTTGAGGGAGCGGGTGGGGGCGGGCAGGGGCTCAAAGGCCTTCTGGCCGTCCCGGTTGACCATGCGGTCAAAGCCGTGGGCGGGGTCGGGCGGGCAGACCTCCTGCAGGCGCTGGATCACCCGCAGCTCCGGCAGGGCAAAGCTGCCCACCTGGGGGGCCTGGCGCACGTTGGCCCCGGCGTAGACCTGGTACTCGCCGGCCTCCGCCACCCAGGCGGAGGGCCACCCGGTGACGCCGCTGTCGTCGAAGCTGGCGGCGGCGTACAGGGGGAAGGCGATCTCCAGGGACTGGCTCTCGCCGGGCTGGAGCAGGCGGGTTTTTTCGAAGCCCACCAGTACCCGGCTGGCCTTGCCCAGCTTGCCCTGGGGGGCCTGGACATAGACCTGGAGCACGTCCCGGCCGGGGCGGCTGCCGGTGTTTTTCACCTGGGCCCGCAGGATATAGGTATCCCCCTGGGCCTCTACCGAGGCGCCGGAGGTCTCGAACGTGGTGTAGGACAGGCCGTAGCCAAAGGGGAACTGCACCACATCGGGCTGGAAGGTCTCGAAGTAGCGGTAGCCCACAAAGATGTCCTCGGTGTAGTTGTTGTAGTCCTCCCCCAGGAAGTCCTTGGCGCTGGGGTAATCCTCGTAGCGGTAGGCGATGGTGTCGGTCAGGCGGCCGCAGGCGTCCACCTTGCCGGTGAGCACGTCCGCCGCGGCGTGGCCGCTCTCCATGCCGCCCTGCCACACCAGCAGGGCGCTGTGGATGGAGTACTGCTCCAGCCAGGAGAGGTCCATGACGCTGCCGATGTCCAGCAGCACCACGGTCTTTTCAAAGGCGGCGGTCACCTGGGAGAGGAGCTTCCGCTCATCCTCGGTGAGGTAGTAGCTGCCGGGCTCCAGGGCGTTTTCCCGGGACTCGCCGGCCGCGCGGCCGATGACCAGCAGGGCGGTCCTGCACCGGGAGGCGGCGGCCTGCACCTGGCTGTCCTCCAGGGGCATCTCCTCAAAGTAGCGGGGCCAGTTGCCCCAGAAGCCCGGGTCGGGGACGTTTTCCGCGCTCCACTTCGCGTAGAGGTTGGCCAGCTCCTGATCCACGGGCACCCCGGCGTCCCGGAGGCCGTCCATCAGGTTGACGGTATAGGGCGGGTTCACGTCGCCGCCGGAGCCGTAGCCCACGTAGAACCAATCCACCTGCACCCGGCCAAAGACGGCCACGGGCTCCTGGGTGGAGAGGGGCAGGGCGGCGTTGTCGTTTTTCAGCAGCACAGCGCCCTCGGCGCCGGCCAGGCGGCACAGGGCGGGTAGGCGGCTCTCCACCACCTTCTCGCCCCAGACCACCTTCCTGGTCTCCTGGGCAAGCTCGTCCAGTACGGGCTGGTCCTTTTTCTTCTCCTTCTCGTTCAAAGCAGCTTCCTCCTTTATCCGTGGTGTGCTGGGTCTGGTTTTATAATAAAGGATACCGCTGCCGCCGTCAAGGACTAAAATGTGCGAAGTGCAGCAATTTCTCAATAATCACGCAAAAAAACAATGCAATATGCGAAAATAGAATTTTGCCGGGGAAGAAGGGGGGAGACATGGGAAAAGGCCGGGGGTCTCTCCCGGCCTTTTGCGCGCGGAATGGGCGGGCTATCCGCCCTGGCGGACCGCGATGGCCTTCCGCAGGGGGAACTCGCTGACGCAGAAAAGAAAGGTCTCCTCCTCCATCCGCTGGGCCAGGGCGGTGGGGGCGGCGCTGGCGTCCAGGGGCATGGGGGTAAAGGGGATGGTGATGTCCACGGTGGAGTCGGGCCGCAGGCGGAAGCCCATCTCGCCGGTGAAATTCTCGTCCATCAACCCCCAGAGGGAATAGTCCACGGGGATCTTCAACGCGCCGTGGTAGAGGGCGTAGTGGATCGCCATGAGGGCCCCTTCCTCGTTGCCGGTGTTGGAGACGGTGACGTGGAGCAGGTAGGTGTAGGGCGGGGCGGTGTACCCGCCGGTATAGCCGAAGTCCTCCGGGGAGGCCCCCAGGCTCTCCAAGAAGGGGCCGTACTCCACCAGCTCCGCGCTGTTTACGGTGATGGCGTAGCCGTCGGGGTTCTCCGCGGCGTCGGCGAAGAAGTTGCCGCCCAGCTCCACCGTCTCCCCCATGGGGTGGACCTCCACCGGCTGGTCCAGCTTGCGGCGGTTGGTCTGCACAGCACTGTACAGGCAGAGGGCGGCGAACAGGGCGGCCAGGAGGAGCACGGCGAAAAGGGCCGCCCGGGCGGGCAGGGAGCGCTGCGGTTTCATGGGCAGGCACCGCCTTTCCCGGGGCGGGAGCCGGTCACCCGGCCGGCGGCCAGGGAGAAGATCTCTCCGGCCAGGTCCTCCAGCAGAGCGCCGTCGTGGCTGGCCAGCACCACCGTGGCCCCTCTGTCCCGCTCCTCCCGAAGGATGGCCTTTACCAGCTCCACGCCGCTCTCGTCCAGGGCGTTGGTGGGCTCGTCCAGCAGCAGGAGGCCGGGGCGCTCCAGGATGGCGGCGGCGATGCCCAGCCGCTGCTTCATCCCCAGGGAGTACTTCCGGTACTTTTTGCCCTGGGCGTCCTGAAGGCCCACCCGGGCCAGGGCGGTCTCGATGTCCCGGGGCCCGGCGGTCCCTTTTACGGCGGCCAGCAGCCGGAGGTTGTCATAGCCGGTGTAGGAGGGGAGGAAGGCGGGGGCTTCCAGCAGGACCCCGAGAGAAGGGGGGAAGGCCGCGTCTTTCCCCAGGACGGCGCCGTCCACCACCACACAGCCCTCGGTGGGGTAGATGAGGCCGGCGATGAGGCGCAGCAGCATGGTCTTGCCGGAGCCGTTGACGCCCTGGAGGCCGGTGATCTGGCCTGTGGGGAACCGGCAGCTGACATGGTCGATGACGGCGGCGCCCCCGATGACCTTCGTCACCTGGTCGAACACGATGGACATGGTCAGTCCTCCTTTTGTAGGATGTCTGTCTTGCGGAAGAGGGCGGCCCCCAGGGCGGCGCTCAGGACCATGAGGGCGGCGGTGAGCAGCAGGCCGGCCCCCAGGGACACCCCGTGCTCCATGACTTTGCTGCTGCGCAGGGCCATGGCGTAATTCCCCAGAAGCAGCGGGGAGGGGCAGTAGGCCGAAACAATCATCACCACAATGGACACCACATAGCTGAGGGTGGGACGGAGGATGAGGCAGAGAAGCATTTGCACCAGGCTGAGGGACAGGGTCACCAGCAGGGGCAGCAGGGTGAGCTCCAAGGCCATGTCCCAGGGGGAGCCGGCGGCCTGCGGAAGCCCCGCCGCCAGCAGCCCCGGCAGGGCGGGGGAGACCGTCAGGGTCCAGGCGGCGCCCCGCAGGCTGGCCCACAGGAACACCGCGGCCCAGGCGATGAGGTAAAAGAGCACCACCGCCGCGGCGTTCCAAAGGCACTTGGAGAGCCACCAGGCCGTCCTGTTCCCGGCGCGCAGAAGCAGCTGCTGGCCCAGGCCCCCCAAGTCGCCGCGCAGGTAGGGCAGGGTGAAGAACAGAATGCCCAGGTGGAGGAGGAGCCACAGGAAGGGCGCCTGGAACAGGCCCCGGGGAGGCTCCATCCCGCCGAAGAGGCACAGCAGGTAGTCGCCCCAGGTGCCGGTGCCCAGCTCCAGGGCCCGGAGCCGGACGGAGCACTCCAGGGAAGCCAGGGTGAGGAAGGCCGCCCAGACCAGGTATTTGGCCCACATGCCCCGCCGCCACAGGCCCACGGTCAGGTCGAACCGGAGGAGGCTAGAGGCTTTCATGGCGCACCCCCCGGAAGCAGACGGTGAGCAGGACGAAGGCCAGCAGCAGGGCGGTCACCAGGGCCACCGCCCAGCCCATGACCTGGTAGTGGGGGACCTGGGGGTGGAGAAAGTAGGAGGGCACCCACTCCACCGGCGCGGCGGCGGCCCAGGCGGTGTACAGGGCGTTCTCGCCGTAGCCCGCCGCCAACGTCAGCAGGAAGGGGACGAACACCACCGCCAGCACGCTGGGGACGTAAAATCCCACCGCGAAGCTGAGCAGGGCAAAGACCCCGCCGTAGAACACGTCCAGCACAGCGTAGAGAAGCACGTACAGCCCCGGGGCGGTGAAGTACAGGTCAGCCCAGAGGTTGCCGAAATAGATGTGGTTGTAAAAGTTGTAGCCCGCGAAGGGGGTGACCAGGGGCACCTTCGCCAGCACCAGCAGCAGGTTGACCCCCAGGCTGACTGCCACCGCCCCGGCCCCGGAGAGGAACACGGCCAGGGCCTTGCCCGCCAGGTACGTTTTCTTGTCCACCCGGGTGTAGATGTTTTTCAGGTAGCCGCTTTTGCGCTCGGTACAGTAGGACCAGCTGAAGGGTAGGGCCGCCCCCACAGGCAGCAGCGCGTAGAACAGGGCGGCGGCCAGGGAGAGGTCGTCCCCGCCCACCCAGGAGTTGTAAAAGGTGAACAGGGGCAGGTCCGGGTTGTGGGCGAGCTGGCCGTCCACCTGGTTGGCCAGGACCTGGCCGGGGTTGTAGGAGGCCCGGACCTCAATCATATAGACGGCACTGAGGACGGAAAACAGGAGCAGCAGGGCCGTGCCCAGCAGGAAAGCCTTGGAGCAGAAGGCCTTCCTGCACTCGGCCCCCGCCACCCGGAAGAAGGTTTTCATCTCAGCCCTCCTGTTCCGGGAAGAGGGCGAACAGCTTGCGGGTGGTGTCGCCGCTCATCTCCTGCTCCAGGGAGGGGGCCTCGTTGACCTCCAGGTAGACGTTTCCCCCCTCCACATAGGAGGGGCCGCAGAACAGCCCCAGCTGGAAGGTGACCGGTTCCCCCTCCTGGATGCGGTAGGCGAAGAAGTCGTGGCCCTTGTCCAGGTCCGGGTCGTCCTCCTGGGGGCGCAGGCTGAAATAGGTGGCGGCCGGGTACATCTCCTCCTCCATCTGCTGTGTCATTCGGTCCTGGAGGGCCACGCCGGAAAGCTCGCCGGCGTCGGCGATGATCGCCGCATCGCTCCCCGCCGGGGCGGTGTAGGAGGCCTCCAGCTCCACCAGCACGAAGGACATGTTCTCCAGGATCGCCTGGTCCTCGATCTGACAGCCGTACAGGTCCACCCCGGATTCGTAGATGGAGCCGAAGGCTTCCGCGCCCTTCAGGGTGTAGGTGAGGCCCTGGGTGCCCCGCTCGATGGGGAGGTCCGCAAATTCCGGGTCATCGTAGTGCACGGTGTACACCCGGTAGGCGGAGAAGGACCCGCCCGGGCCCTTGATCTCCATGTCGTCCTCGGGGGCGGGGGGCACCACCACGTAGGGCCGCCCCTCGTCGGTGTAGCCGTCGATGCCGTCGTCCTCCGGGTCCGCGGCCTGCTGGACGGCCTGCTGGGCCTGTTGAACGGTCTGCTGAATCTGTTCGTCCAGGGCTTTGTAGGAGCAGCCGGTGCAGAGGAGCATCGCGCCGGCGGCCAGCGCCAGGATGGGGCGTGATTTCATGGCAGTCAACCTCCTTTTTTTATTAGACGGAGGACGGGGACGGAAGGTAAGGCCCGGGGAAAATTTGTTTGCGGGATGGCGTGGGCGGCGGGAGGAAACTGCTTATTGCCAAACCTGCCCCGCCCAGGTATAATACTCCAAAAGAACATTTTGGAGAGGCGGGAGGAGACGCTGTGCCCATGGACATGAAAGGGGTCATCGCCCAGGCGGCCATGACGCTGCTGCTGGAAAAGCATGTGAAAAAGCTGACGGTAAAGGACATCGTGGAGGAGTGCCACATCACCCGGCAGACCTTTTACTACCACTTCGCCGACATCCCGGAGATGTTCCGGTGGATCTTGGAGCAGCAGGGCCAGCGGGTCCTGCTGGAGGCCAAGGCCCAGGAGGGCGGCAGGGAGGGCCTGCGCAGCATGTTCGTCATGGCGCTGGAGGCCATGCCCTACCTGCGCCGAGCGGAGCGCACCGCCTACGGCCGGGAGCTGCAGCAGCTGGTGGCCCAGTCCATCGAAAACATATTTGAGAAGGTCATCGAGGAGCGGGGGCTCTACGCCCAGTGCAGCCGCCCGGAGGTAAAGCTCATCGTCCGGTACCACGTGGGGGCTATCCTGGGGCTGTTCCAGACCTGGACCGACGAGGACACCCAGCACCTGGACGACATCGTGGCCACCGTGTTCCAGCTGATGACCGAGGGCATCCCGCCAAAAGGGGAGACAAAGGAATAAGATCGATTGACAGTTTTGCCGGCGTGTCAGGTTTTTTGACACGCCGGCTTTTGTGTCTGGACACAACGCGAAAACTGCACATGGACGGCTTCCCCCTTTGGAGGTACCATAGGGGCAGAATCAAAAGAAAGGGGAGAGCCGGATGTCCCATGAGATTATGAGCGTAAAGCTGTGCGAGCTGGACGAGCGGATTGCAAGGCTTCACAGCCGGGTGCGGCTGACGGAGACCACGGACACCGCCGCCCTGCGCCGGGAAGTGAAATCCCTGGAGCGCCAGTGCGCGGAGACAGCCATGACACTGCGTCAGAAGCTGGGCTACACCAAAGGCACCATCGCTGGAGAGCTTTGTGAGACCTACGAAACCGCGGAAAACCGAATGGACGGGATGCGGCGGCGCCTGGCGGGCATCATCGCCCGCAGCGAGGCCCCGGCGGAGGAGGAGACCCTGTTGGCGGAATACGCTCTGGACTTCGCCCTGCTGGCCGCCGACCGGGCGCTGCTGCTTTCCATGAAGGCCATCTGCGCCCAGCGGGACGCGGAACGAGAGGAGAGAAAACTGTCATGAAAGAGATAAAATCCACGAAAAAACCCCTCATCTACTACGGGCTCATCGTGCTGGCGGTGCTGCTGCTGTTCAACATGCTCATCACGCCCATGATCGCCCAGCGCCAGGTGGTGGAGGTGGACTACGGCACCTTCGTCCAGATGGCGGAGGAGAAAAACCTGGGCCTGGTAGAGGTGGACGAGACCGAGAACCAGGTGGTGTTTACCGACAAGGACAACACCACCGTCTACAAGGCGGGGATGATCCCCGACCCGGACCTGGCGCAGCTGCTGAAGGACTCCGGGGCCGCCTATTCCGGGCAGATTCTGGAGCAGGTGAACCCCCTCATCAGCTTCCTCATCAGCTGGGTGCTGCCCATCGCCCTGTTTGCCGCGTTGGGCTATTACATGAACAAAAAGCTGATGCAGCGGGCCGGGGGCCCCAACGCCATGCGTTTTGGCAAGGCCAACGCCAAGGTGTACGTCCAGTCCACCAAGGGCATCAAATTCGCCGACGTGGCCGGGGAGGACGAGGCCAAGGAGAGCCTGGCGGAGATCGTGGACTACCTCCACGACCCAAAAAAGTACACCGAGGCGGGCGCCGCCATGCCCAAGGGCATTTTGCTGGTGGGCCCTCCCGGTACCGGCAAGACCATGCTGGCCAAGGCCGTGGCCGGGGAGTCCGGCGTTCCCTTCTTCTCCATGTCCGGCTCGGAATTTGTGGAGATGTTCGTGGGCATGGGGGCCAGTAAGGTCCGGGACCTGTTCCAGCAGGCCAAGGAGAAGGCCCCCTGCATTGTGTTCATCGATGAGATCGACGCCATCGGCCAGAAGCGCAACAGCGGCAACTTGGGCGGCAACGATGAGCGGGAGCAGACCCTGAACCAGCTCCTCACGGAGATGGACGGCTTTGAGGAGAACACCGGTGTCATCATTCTGGCGGCCACCAACCGCCCGGAGAGTCTGGACCCCGCCCTCACCCGTCCCGGCCGGTTCGACCGGCGGGTGCCGGTGGAGCTCCCTGATTTGCAGGGCCGGGAGGCCATTTTGAAGGTCCACGCCAAGAAGATCCATGTGGCCCCGGACGTGGACTTCCACACCATCGCCCGGATGGCGGCGGGGGCTTCCGGCGCGGAGCTGGCCAACATCATCAACGAGGCCGCCCTGCGGGCGGTGCGCAACCACCGGAAGGTGGTCACCCAGGCGGATTTGGAGGAGAGCATCGAGACGGTCATCGCCGGGTACCAGAAGAAGAATGCCGTCCTCTCCGACAAGGAGAAGCTCATCGTCTCCTACCATGAGATCGGCCACGCATTGGTGGCGGCCAAACAGTCCCACTCCGCCCCGGTGCAGAAGATCACCATCATCCCCCGCACCAGCGGCGCTTTGGGCTACACCATGCAGGTGGACGCCGGAGAGAAGAACCTGCTCTCCAAAGAGGAACTGGAAAACAAGCTCGCCACCCTCACCGGCGGCCGGGCTGCAGAGGAAGTGGTGTTCGGCTCCGTTACCACCGGGGCCAGTAACGACATCGAGCAGGCCACCAAGCTGGCCCGGGCCATGATCACCCGCTACGGCATGAGCACGGACTTCGACATGGTGGCGTTGGAGACGGTGCAGAACCAGTACCTGGGCGGGGACACGTCCTTGGCCTGCTCCGCCGAGACCGCCGCGAAGATCGACCAGCAGGTGGTGGAGCTGGTGAAGTCCCAGCACGCCAAGGCAAAGCAGATTTTGACGGAGAACAGCGCGAAGCTCCACGAGCTGGCGAAATACCTCTACGAGAAAGAGACCATCACCGGCCAGGAGTTTATGGACATTCTGGAAGGGGGCGGCGCAGCATGAGGGAAAGGACGCCCTGGTACCGGCGGGTAAACTGGTGGGAGCTTATCGCAGGCATTGTGATGATTGCCTTAGGAGTAGCCTCCCTTGCCCGGCCCAGCCTGGCGGTAACGGGCCTGGTGTACGCCTACGGCGCTGCCGGGGTGATTGTGGGCGTGGCGGACATCCTCCGGTACATCCGGGTGGAGCGGTACACAGGCTTTGGGCCTATGGTCTCCCTGGTGGCCGGGGTGCTCAGCGTCATGGCCGGCGTGGTGATTCTGGTCAACCCCCGGGTGGGCATGGCGGTGTTCTCCCTGCTGTTTGCCCTGTGGTTCATCACCCACTGCATCTCCCGGCTGGCGAGCCTCTCTTGGTTGCGGTTTGTGGCGGGCCGGGGGGCCTATTACGCCGCCGTGGTGCTCAATCTCATCGGGCTTGTTCTGGGGGTGCTGCTGGTGGTGCTGCCCACAGCATCCCTCCTGGCTTTGGGCTACCTGGCCGGGGTGTACCTCATCGTCCTGGGGGTGGAGAGTTTGGTGATGGCGTTTGTGGCCCTGTAGACAGGGCCGCGAGAAGAAAAATCAGTGAGAAAAGAAAATCGGAATGAGCAAACTGGAAAAAATCGAAAAGTACGTGGCAGGCCATAAGGAGGAGAAGCTGGTAAAGCTGGCCCAGGACAAGGACCAGGAGGTGCGCCTGGCGGCCATCGCCGGGCTGGGCAAGGTGGGGAAGGACGACGGCTTTAACCTGCTGATCACCCTGCTTTCCGACGGGGACCCGCGGCTGCGGGCCGCCAGTGCCAAGGCCCTGGGGGAGCTGGGCAACGAGCACGCCACCGCCCACCTGACCCACCGCCTGGAGCACGAGACCGACGCAGAGGTGACCGCCGCCATCAAGGAGGCCGTGTCCACCCTGCACAACGCGGCAGAGTAACTGGGGTAGGAACATAGAAAGGCAAGGGCCGGGAGTGATCCCGGCCCCTGGCTTTTTCCCAATACCGATCAGGACGGCAGGGGCGTGCCCTGCTGGGCGTAGTACTGGGCCTGGGCCCGCCACAGGTCCTGGTATTTCCCTGGGGCGTCCACCAGAGTGCTGTGGCTGCCCAGCTGGACGATCCGGCCGTGGTCGAATACGGCGATGTGGTCGCAGAACTTACAGGAGGACAGCCGGTGGCTGATATAGACCGAGGTCTTGTCGCCCACGATCCTGTCGAAGTTTTGGTAGACCTCCATCTCCGCCACCGGGTCCAGGGCGGCGGTGGGCTCGTCCAGGACCACAAAGGGGGCGTCCTTGTACAGGGCCCGGGCCAGGGCGATCTTCTGGGCCTCGCCGCCGGAGACCTGGACTCCCGCCTCGTCGAACTCCTGGTAGAGGGGCGTTTCCAGGCCCTGGGGGAGGGAAGAAAGGCGCTCCCCGAACCCGGCCAGTCCCAGGCAGGAGGCGGCCCGGCCGCTGTGGTACCGGAGGGAGGCGGCCACGTTCTGGCCCAGGGGGAAGGACAGCAGCTGGAAGTCCTGGAACACCACCGAGAACAGGGCCAGGTAGTCCCGGTAGTCGTACTTGCGGATGTCGATGCCGTTTAGGAGGATCTCCCCCTCGGTGGGGTCGTAGAGGCGGCACAGCAGCTTGATGAAGGTGGTCTTGCCCGAGCCGTTTTCCCCCACCACCGCCAGGCGGCTGCCCACCTGGAACTTCATATTCACGTGGCGCAGGGCCCAGGCTTCTGTGCCGGGGTAGCGGAAGGACACGTCCCGGAACTCGATCTCGTACTGCCGGTCCGCCCGCTTTTCCGTGGTCAGGCTGCCCTGGTACATGGGGTTGGGGGTGTCGAAAAAGGCGAAGGTCTCCCGCAGGATCACGGTGTTGGTGCGCAGCTCGCCCCAGGTGGTCATCAGCTGGTTGATGTTCTCGGACAGGGCGGTGATGGCCGCCACGTACTGGGCCACACTGCCCACGGAGAAGGCCCCAGCCCAGGCCTTGAGGCACACAAAGGCGTAGGACAGCCCGGTAAACACCCCGGAGACCGCCAGGGCCGCCCCGGTCCACAGGCCCATGGGGCCCTTCGCGCACCGGGCCAGGGGACCGCCGGGCAGGAAGGTCTTGTTCTCCCAGTAGTGATTCACCAGATTTTCCTGGGAGTACATCCGCACGTCCGCGGCGCGCTCCGGGGCGGGGACGCTCCCGAAGCAGAAGGTGAAGCTGCGGTTGGCGTCCCGGGCCTGCTGGGTGATGCGGACGAAGAACTGGTTGCACTTGTTCTGGCACCAGGGCGCCAGGAAGGTGATGCCCAAAAGGACCGCCAGGGCCCCTAGGGTGAGGAGGGGTTTGTTGAGCAGGGTCCAGGCCCCGGAGCTTAAAGGCACCTGCCGGGTGAACAGGGTCACCGTCAGGGCGACGGCGCTGGCCGCGCCGAACAGGGGCTTTACCAGGTTCTCCCCGTGGTAGAGGGGGGAGGGGAGCCCGTGGCCGTTCCAGTTGCAATTCTCGGCGAGATAGGTCAGCCGCTGGTGGGTGCCGGGGTCGTCGGCGGCCTGGAAGTCCATGGAGAGCAGCTTGTCTGTCTCCATCTTCTGCATGGTATAGAGGATCTCTTTCTGGCAGGCGTTTTGCCAGCGGCCGAGGACCGCGGTAAGGGCCCCCAGAACAGCGGTGAGCAGCACTGTCAGCGCCGCCAGAACCGCCAGCCGCCGGGGGTCGCGGCCGCCGGCCAGCTCGTTGAGGAGCTGGGCGGAGAAGTAGATGGTCACATAGGGGGCTACGCCGGAGACAGCGCCGTGGGCCACCAGGGAGGGCAGCATCTGCGGCGAGTATTGGTGCCAGAGTTTGTAGGTCCGCAGGGTGGCGCGCAGCGTCTCCCGGTTCCCTGCCAGGGAGTCTTTTTTAGCCATGGCTGTTCCCCTCCTTGTAGTATTGGCTTTGGATTGCAAAGAGCCCGGCGTACTTCCCGCCCAGCTCCAGCAGGGACTGGTGGGTGCCCTCCTCCACGATCTGCCCCTGGTCCAGCAGCAGGATGCGGTCGCAGAACCGGGTGGAGGCAAGCCTATGGGAGATGTAGAAGGAGGTGCGGCCCTGGGTCAGCTGGCTGTAGCGCAGGTACAGCTGGTGCTCGGCGATGGGGTCCAGGGCGGCGGTGGGCTCGTCCAGGATGATGATGGGCCCGTTTTTGTACAGGGCCCGGGCCAGCATCAGCCGCTGGAGCTCGCCGCCGGAGAGCTGGATGCCGTCCTCGTAGACGCCGGTGCCGATGTGGGTGACCCCGCCCTGGGGCAGAGAGCGGTATCGCTCCCACAGGCCCGCCCGTTTGACGGCGTTCTCCATGCCGGCGGTGTCGGCGCTTTCTGGGATTTGGGTGACATTGTCGGCGAAGGTGGTATCAAATACAGAGAAATCCTGGAACACCGTGGAGAACAGCCGGTAGTAGTCCCGGCGGTTGAAGTCCCGGATGTCCTCCCCGTTGAGGAGCACCCGTCCCCCGGTGGGGTCCAGCAGGCCGCAGCACAGCTTCATCAGGGTGGTCTTGCCCGCGCCGTTCAGTCCCACGATGGCCAGCTTCTCCCCGGGGGTGACGGTGAGGTCGATATGGGAGAGGGTGTCCTCCTCCGCTCCTGGATAGCGGAAGGACACGTCCTCCAGCCGCAGCCCGTAGGGCTGGCCAAGGCTGGGGGAGAGGGGCTTGCCTGTCTCGAACCGGAATTGCTCCGGGGCCTCCAGGTACTGGCGGACGCTGCACAGCTCCAGGCTGAACCGGTGCAGCTCCCCAAAGGCCTGGAGGATGCCCGTTACCCAGGTGGTGAAATTCCCCACGGCGGTGACGTACAGCAGGAACTGGGCGGCGGGCAGCCCCTCCCGCAGGGTGAGAGCCAGCAGGTAGCCGTAAGCGGCCCCGTTGCGCGCCAGGGTGAAGAACACCTCCGCCAGGTCGCCCCACAGGTACACCCGCTGTTCCCGGCGGGCAAAGTGCCGGTACAGGTCCAGCACCGAGGTGTACACGTCCTTCAGCCAATCCCCCATGCCGAAGAGGAGGATGTCCTTCAGGGCGCCCCGGTCGGCGGCCTTTTTCCGGATGTAGCTCATCCGCTGGCCCAGCGCGCCCTCCTCCTTCCGGTGGGCATAGGACCATCTGGCTCCCGGGCGGGCGCACAGGTAGCTGAGCACGGCGCTCCCGGCGGCGATGAGTACCAGCACCGGGTCCAGGCTGAGGAACAGCAGCAGGTACACCCCAAAGCCCAAAAGGTTCTGGGCGATCTCGGTGAGCACCCGCCAGACAGCTTCCCCGGCGGAGTCGTTGGTGTACAGCGCCCGTATGGCCTGCTCCTTTTCCTTTTCCAGCTCCGGGTCCCCCACGTTGGGGTAGGAGGTGGTGAGGGACTTGAGGGTGAGCTTCTGGGTGAGGCCCACCCGCAGCCCCACCCTGCCGAACATGGCGTTTTGGTCGGTGTAGGCCCGCAGGCCCCGGAGCAGGGCCAGAACCCCGGCCATGGCGGCGATGGTGAGCAGCAGCTCGGCCAGGGGCGCGGCGGCCTCCACCTTGCCCAGGACCAGGGGCGCCAGGTACAGCTCCGTCAGGCTGATGGCCACGTGGAGCAGCGCCAGGGCCAGGCACAGCCACAGCACGCTCTTCTGTTCCCGCCAGGCGAGCGTTACCATGTACCCCACGTTCTGGGCCGTGGTGTAGGCGGGCTTGGGACCGGTTCGTTTCTCCATGGAAGGACCCCCTTCTCTTATGTCGTTTCCAACTGTGGGGAGTATAGCACGCAAAATGTCCCCGGTGGGGTTCCGGGGACGAATCGTTGTTCTCAGGGGACGAATCGCGCCTGCTCCTGGGGCAGGAGGATCTCCGTGGTAAAGGCCCCCTCCTCGCTGGCCCGGCGCAGGTACCCGCCCAGCCGCTTTACCACACTGTCGATGCGCAGGAGCCCGAAGCCGTGGCCGCTCCCCTTGGTGGTGGCAAAGCGGCCGCCGGCCTGTTTCAGTTTCCCGCCGGGAGCGAAGTTGGTAAAGGAGATGTACAGCTGGCTGCCCTTCATGTCCATGTACAGGCGGATCAGCCGCTGGCTTTCGGGCAGCTTGACGCTGGCCTCGATGGCGTTGTCGAAGAGGTTGCCCAGGATGACGCAGAGGTCCAGGTCGGAGATGGACAGCTTTACCGGGATGCGGGCGTCGGCCCGCACCGGCACCCCCTTGGACCGGGCCAGGGAGATCTTGCTGTTCAGAATGGCGTCGGCCATGGTGTTGCCGGTCTTTACCGCCGGGTCCACCCGGCTCAGGTCCTGCTCCAGCTCGGCGAGATAGGCCTGCACCGCGGCCAGGTCGCCCTTTTGGGTATAGCTTTTCAGCAGCTGGAGGTGGTTGCGGAAGTCGTGCCGCCAGCCCCGCATCTCCTGGTACATGGTCTCGGTCTCCCGGTAATGGGTCTCCATAATCTCCCGCTGGTAGGCCGCCAGTATTTTGTGCAGCCGGTTTTGAAAGAACCCCATGGGTGTCCCCTCCTCTATAAGGTCCGCAGGATGGCGTGGTTGAGGGCCTCGTACCCGCCCCGGGGCAGGGGGATGACGCTGCCGCTCTCCAAGACGGCCTCCCGCTTCGCCGCCCGCCGCACCTTGCTGAGATTTACCACAAAGGAGCGCCCCACCCGGAAGAACCGGTCGTCCAGCTCCCGCTCCAGGGCGGAGAGTGCCTTCTTCACGGTGTAGGCGCGGCCGCCCCCGTGCACGGTGACGTAGTTGCCCCGCACCTCCAGGTACTCCACCTCGTAGAGGGGCAGGCGCACCAGCTCGTCGGGCAGCTCCAGAAGCAGCGTCTTACCGTCCCGCTCCAGCCGCCCGGCGGCCCGGTCCAGCACGGAGAAGAGCTTTTGCCGGTCTATGGGCTTGAGCAGGTAGTGGAGGGCGGAGACATCGTACCCCTCCGCGATATAGTCGGCGTAGCCGGTGAGAAAGACGATCTGCAGCCGCTTGTTCTCCTCCCGTACCTTTTTCGCCAGCTCCACGCCGCTGCACCCGGGCATCTCCACGTCCAGGAGCAGGATGTCCCAGGCCTTGTCGTCCTCGTACTGGAAGAGGAAGGCATCGCCGGTGGGGAAGGGCTGTATCTCCACGGAATAGCCCCGCTGCCGGGCCCACTGGGCGGCGCAGTCCTGGGCCAGGTCCCGGGCCTCCTGCTGGTCGTCGCACACCGCGATCCGGTAGTCCATGTGTCTCCCTCCTTCCTGTTGCTGCCCCCATTATATACCAAGGCGGCGAAAAAGAAAAGGTGGGGATGGGGGAAGCTGGGCCACCGGCCCCAATTCAAAAAACAGAGACGCGGAAAAGGCCGGGAAGCCTAGCTTCCCGGCCTTTCCCGTCCCCCAAAATCAACACCCTCCGTCTAGCGGCGCACGTCTGAACGCTGTTGAAAAACGTGTTTCTCTCTGGTATAATCGAAATCATCTAGAAAAAGGAGATGAGCCGGATGCGCTACGCCGTGATCGCCGATGCACATGGGAATTACCCCGCCTTGCAAGCCGTGCTGCAGGACGCGAAAAAGGCTGGGGCGGAGCAATTCTTATTTTTAGGGGATTACATGACGGATTTCCCCTTTGCAAGGGAGATCGTTGCGGTGCTGCGCTCCCTGCCCCACGCCGTCTTTGTTTCGGGAAACCGGGAGTGGTATCTGGATTCCCTTGACCCCGCCCAGCGGGGCCTGGAACAATATGCGGCGCTGTTCCTGACGCGGGACGCGTTGCGTCCGGAGGAGCTCGCCTGGGTGAAGCAGCTGCCTCGGACCGCGAAGCTCCCCACGCCGGACGGGGCGCGGACGCTTTATCTACAGCACGAATCTCCGGTGGCCCTGGATCACCGGGGACAGAAAACGCCGGCTTCCGGCGAGTTGGATGAGCTGTTCCCCCAGCGTGACGCCACCGGCGCCCAGGTGGCCCGGTACGTCCGAAAAAGTTTTCTCTCCAATCCCCAGCTGCCCTCCTTCCTGCGGCAGACAGGCGCCTCTGTATTTCTGCATGGGCACAGCCACCTCCAATACGCTGTGGAGGTAGAGGGGGTGCTGCTCCTCAATCCGGGGTCGTGCGGGCTGCCGCTGGACCATCGGCGCGGTGCCCCCTATACGCTGTTGGACTATGAAGCCGGCCGATTCACCGCAGAGGAGCGCAGGGTCGCCTACGATGTGGATTCCTTTGTGAGGGCGGTCCAGCAGTCCCCGGAATATGAAAAAGCCGCGGGGTGGAACCAGTTGAATCTCTGGCAGCTTTGCGCCGCCAGGGATTACAACCGGGTGTTTTTTCGCATACTTCAGGAAGAGAAGCAGCTGGGCCGTTCCCAGACCGTGCAGGAACAGAACCAGGCGTTTCACCGGGCCCTGTCCCGCACGAAAGCGTACTATGAAAACAGGGCGGCATTGGGGAGTAAAGAGCAGAGCGAGTAGAATTTTGGGGATTAAAGAGAACAAAACCAAATAAGCCGCACCCGCTCCGCCCCTCAAAAGGGCGAAGCCGGGTGCGGTTTGGTTTTGTGTGGGGGAGGACGACGTCCGTGAAGCTCATTCGCGGCGGCGGTAGGCACGGCTGCCCAGGAACACCAGGAGCACCGCCGCTACTGCCACCGGGCCGTAGGGGAGGGCCAGCTGGGCGGGGCGCTCCACCCGGCTGAGGGAGAACAGGTTGCAGAATCGGAGAAACGGCGTCCCCGCGAGCATGACGAAGATTTCGTAGAACAGCGCTGTGAGAAAGGGCGCAAGGAGGTTCCGGGCGGCGCAGAGCAGGAAGAACCCTGCGCCGGCAAAAGCCAGGGACTGTATGGCGACGAGGGGAAAGTCGGGCCAGTAGTTTTCCAGGAAGAGGGAGAATCCCAGAAACAGCGCCGCCATGTGGAGCAGATACCAGAGCCAGAGGAGCCAGAACTGCCCCAGCAGGGAGGGCTGGTACACCTGCAGCAGCTCGCTGGCGGGGCCCTCCACATAGCCGGAGAGGCCGAAAAGCACCCACCAGCAGCCGAGAAACGGCAGGAACTTCTGAAAATCGTAGAAGATGAGGCCCCGGGCGTTCTCCCCGTCGCCGTGGTAGGCCAGGTACCCCGCTCCCAGCAGGGGGATGAGCCCGTAGAGGAACAGATGGGGCACGAAGTACAGGGGGCCCAACTTCCGCAGGGTGAGGCGGAACAGGGCCAGCTCCCTTACAATCCCTTGATGGCGCATAGGTATCCGTCCTCCATGGTGGGGGCCAGCGGCTCCCCGGGCTGTGGCTCTGGGGAGAGCACCCGCAGGATCGAAGCCCCGTTTTCCTCACTCCGGTTTTTGACGAAAAAGCTGCCCCGCAGCTCACTTTCCCGCTCCCCGGGGACAGCGTAGACCTTCCCTTGGGCCAGCTGGGCGATCTCCTGGGCCGTGCCAACAGCCGCTAGCTTCCCCTGGTGCAGGATGAGGATGGTGCCGCAGAGGGCCTCCACATCGCCGACAATGTGGGTGGAGATGAGGGTCACCCCTTTGCGGCGGCGGGCGGCCACCACGTTTTGAAAGCGCACCCGCTCTTCCGGGTCCAGGCCGGCGGTGGGCTCGTCGAAGAGGAGCACCTCCGGGTCCCCCAAAAGGGCCTGGGCGATGCCCGCCCTGCGCACCATGCCCCCGGAGAGGGCCTTCACCCGGCTGCCCGCCCGGTCACTGAGGTTCACCAGGTCCAGCACCCGGCGGATCTCCTCTTCCTGCTCTCCCTTGGGCAGCCCCTTCAGGGTGGCCAGGTACTCCATCATCTGGGTAAGGGTCAGCTCCCGGAACATGCCGAAGCTCTGGGGCAGGTAGCCGGGGCTCTCCCCGCCCTGGATGGAGCCGCCGTTTAGCCGGTACAGCCCGCAGATGCACCGGAGCAGGGTGGTCTTGCCCGCCCCGTTGGGCCCCAGCAGGCCGTACACCCCGGGCTGGAATTCCATGGAGAAGCGGTCCACCGCCACCCGTTTTTTGAAGCGTTTCGTCACGTCCTTCAGCGTTAGCGTCATTGTCCCATCGCCTGCCTTTCCAGTTCTGCCTGCACTTCCGTTGAGGAAAGAAGCACAGGGTCGTGATATTGGGAGACGATCTCCTCTGCCAAGCTGTCGGTCTGCCAGCCGAACTGGAGGAACATGTGGTCTGAAAAGCCGGTGGCCAACCCATATCCTGCCCGGTTGAGGAGGGTCTCGCTGTCTTGCAAGAGGACATAGTCCGAGAGCTGTATGACGGGGGAGAGGCCTTGCCTTTCCTCTTCCTGGGTGACGGCGGTCTGGAGCTGGTCCAGCCACTCCTTGGTAGCCTGATACCCGGGCGGGGCCAGGGGACTTGTCACCAGCCGGTAGGGGCCCAGCTCCCGGGCCTCCAGCAGTCCTCCCATCAGAGAGAGACCGTTGGCCCTGCCCCGGTAAGCGCCGTCCGACTCCGGGAGGCTGACCTGTACATTTCTCCCGCCAGTGACCTTCACCGCGAATTCGCTCTCCGGCAGGTCTGTCCGGGGGATAAAGGCGAGCAGCCGCGGCTCGTCCCCCGGCTCGCCGTAAAAGATCTTCCGGTACCCCGCCCAGGGGTAGTAGGGGAAGCACCCGGGCAGGCACGTCCCCTGGCTGCCGCTGTAAAACATGGGGCTGCTGCCGGCGTACTCCACGGTGAGGGAGGAAAGGGGCCCCGCCGGGGTCACAGTGAGGTAGTCCCCCTCCCGGGTGAAGGGGAGGGCCGCGCCGTTTTCATCGGTGACGCGGGTCACCCGGTAGCCGTGGTACAGGGTAAAGGGGTACGCGGAAAGGGCGGGGCCCTCCAGGTCCATGGTGACGGCGGCCCGAAGCTCCCGGCCCAGGGCCAGGTCCATATCGTAGACCGCGATTTGGAAGGCGGGCTCCTCCTCCCGCTGGAGGTGCTGGCCGTAGTAGGCATCGTCCGCCCGGAACACGCTGGTGGGGGAGGTGGTGAGGTCGATGAGGCTGTCCCCCTGGACAGCGAGGGCCAGGCACCCGGCAAAGCCGGCCAGGCACGCCCCGGCAGCGGCGAGGCGAACCCGCCCCCGCAGGAGCTTCCCCGCCAGCGCCACCAGTGCCAGGCACAGCCACAGGCCGGTGAGGCTCCAGCGCCAGGCCTCGCAGGAAATGCCGTACTGGTAGTCCATGGACCAGGTGGTGTTGGGGGGCAGCACCCAGCTGAACACCGCCTTGGCGGGCCAGATATTGACGTGGTAGCCGTCGCTGAGGATGCCCGGCACCAGGTCGGAGACAGGGAGCATCCAGAATCCCAGCAGGGCCAGCAGGGCGTAGGCGGGCAGCCGCTTGCAGCACAGGGCCAGCAGCCCGCCCACAGTGACGGCCAGGGCCCCGGCGGCGAGGGTATTTAAGGCATTGACTGCCAGGGTGTGGGGGAAGTACATCCCAGGCGCGGAAGCCAGAAGGCCCAGCAGGAGGCAGGCGGCCTCCATCGCCAGAAAGAATACAGCTGCCAGGCAGAGGAGGACTGCCCAGGGCGCGGCGTAGAGCCGGGCCTTCCCCCAGGGGATGGCCGCGGCTGTTTCCTCCAGGCCGCTTTGCCGGACGCTGGCGAGAAATTCGTAGGAGAGGTACAGCTCCAGGAGGAACAGGGGGCCGCAGGCCTGCTGCAGGTCCCCGGCAAACCACAGCACATCCCCGTGGAGGCGGAACAGGCTCCCCTGGTAGAGGGCGAAGCCCGCAATCCCCACCCCGGCCAGCAGGGCGGGAAAGAAAACCCGTTTCGTCCGCAGAAAGAGACGCCAGCTCGTGCGTAGCATAGACAGCACCTCCGTCACCTTGTTTTACAGGTAAGACTTGCCAGGCGCCGGTCCGTTACAGGGTTTCGTGTGGGTTTTTGATTTTAGAAGCTGAGCTTCACGGTTTTTTCACAAAAACTTTAGGGCAGCTTTAGCCCCTTGGGATACACTAAGGGCACGCCGGAATACCGGCGGTCGCGCAAAAACAGCACAGGCAGGCCGGGAGCGGCTTGCCTTTCCTTTTTTAGGAAGGAGGGCGCCCATGCCCACGATAGCGGACAGGTTCTTCACGTCCTGCATGACGTGCAGCATCTCGAAGGCTTCGCCGGTGCTCAGCATCAGGTTCAGGCGCTGGTCGTAGGAATCCCACGGAATCTTGATCATGGACACTTCCACGTTTACGCCGTCTTCCTTCAGCTTCTCGTTGACAGCGGCCAGGCCAGCGTCGTTATCGGTGCTGGTGGTGCCGGGCTGCACGATACGCACGGGGTAGATGGTGCCGTCGTCCTCGGGCTCCTCCTCCTCGGCAGTCTCGGAAGTGGAAGCCTCGCTGGTTTCGGAGGTCTCCGCGGAGGAGGCCTCACTGGAAGCGCTGCTGCTGTCGTCGCCGCCGCAGGCAGCGAACACAGTGACCAGCATGACCATAGCCAGCAGGAGAGCGAGGATCTTTTTTGTGCTCTTCATTTTCTTCGCCTCTTTCATAAAGATTTTGAATATTTGTTTTAACAGGGGCAAGCCCTGGAAAAACCGTTGGGAAAATCGATCAGCCTTTGACCGCGCCCACGACCATGCCTTTTACGAAGTACTTCTGCAGGAAGGGGTACAGCAGGATGATGGGGCCCATGGTGACCACGCAGGCGGCCATCTTGAAGCTCTCGCCGGGAGGGTTGGAACGGGTAGCGCCCTGGGCCACACGGGACATGGCGGTGATCTCCGACTGGATGTTGAACAGGAGCATCTGCAGGGAGTAGTTGTCCTGGTCGTTGATGAGCATAACGGAGTTGAAGTAGTTGTTCCAGTAGCCGATGGCGTAGAACAGGGCGATGGTGGCCAGCACCGGCAGGCACAGGGGCAGGTAGATGGTGAAGGCGATACGCACCTCGCCGGCGCCGTCGATACGGGCGGACTCGTTTAGGGCGTCTGGGATGCCGCGCACGAAGTTGCGCACCAGGAACATATTAAAGGGCGAGAACAGCAGGGAGGGCACGATAAGGGCCCAGATGTTGTTGTAGCAGCCGATGATCTGGGAGATCATGTACCAGGGCACCAGGCCGGCAGAGAACACCATGGTGATGTAGAAGTACAGCGACAGGCCGTTGCGGTAGCGGCACTGCTTGTTGGCCAGGGTGTAGCCGGCGCCGAAGGTGATAAGGGTGGCCACCACGGTGCCTACCACCGTGACGAAAATGGTGATGCCGTAGGCACGGGGCACTGAGGAGCTGGGGGCGAACAGCAGCTCGTAAGCCGCTGTGGACCAGCCGTCGGGGAAGAAAGAATAGCCGTTGATGGTGATGGATTTCTCTTCGGAGAAGGAAACGATAAGCACCAGGATGAACGGCACCACACAGGCCAGGGCGAACAGGGTGATGAAGAAGTAGATGAAGAACTGGCTCACCTTTTCACCGGTGCTCTTTTGGATTTTGTTGCTCCGTCTTAATTGGATAGCGTTAGCAGATGCTGCCATACGGGGAAGTCACTCCTTTCGAATGGGACGGCTTAGAACAGGGCGCCGTCGGGGAATTTGCGCCGGACGATCCAGTTGGAGGTGAACACCAGGATGAAGCCGACGATGGACTGGTACAGGCCGATCGCCATGGACAGGCTGGGGTCGCCGGTGTTCTTGAAGGTCCGGTACACGTAGGTGTCGATCACTTCCGCGATGGGCATCAGGGAGCTGTTGTCCCGCACGATGGCGTACATCATGCCGAAGTCGCCGTAGAAGATGCGGCCCACAGCCATCAGGGTCATAATGCACACGGTGGGCATCAGCAGCGGCAGGGTGATGTAGCGGATGCGCTGGAACCGGGTGGCGCCGTCGATGTAGGCGGCCTCGTACAGGCCCTCGTCGATGCCGGTGATTGCCGCCAGGTAGACGATGGAGTTATAGCCCGTGCTCTTCCACAGGTTCAGCACCAGAAGAATGGGGTACCAATAGCTGGCGTCGGAGTAGAAGTTGATCCGCTCGCCGCCGGAGGAGACGATGAGGTTGTTGATCAGGCCGGTGTCCGTGCCCAGGATGCCCTGGAGCATGTAGCTGACGATAACCCAGGAAATAAAATAGGGGAACAGCATGGTGGACTGGGAGACCTTCAAATACTTTTTCGCCTTGACCTCGTTTAAGACGATGGCCAGCAGCACCGCGAAGATGGTGCCGGGCACCAGGAACAGGACGTTGATGACCAGGGTGTTCCGGGTGACGGCCCAGGCCCAGGTGGACGAGAAGAAGTACTCGAAGTTCTTCAGGCCTACAAAGGGGCTCATAATGCCGGTCTTGTAGCTGTAGTCCTCAAAGGCGATTGCCAGATAGGGCAGCGAACAGTAACAGTAAACGAACGTATACAGCGCCGCGGGGAGCACCAGGAGGTAGAGGAATTTGTTTCTCCAGATCTCCTTGAACGGCTTGTTTTTTTACGCATGCATCCATCACCCTTCCAATACTTTACTCAGCCCTATTACATATAGAATAGGGCGGGATGTGCGGCAAACCAAACAAGGATGAGCCAAGAGGAACACAAGGGGCAGAGACCCCCCATGATAAAAGCAGAGAGCCAGTGCCTGCCAGGCACTGGCTCTCTGCTTTTATGCAAACTACCCCGTTTGACGTATGGTTGTGATTTGGAAGATCAGGCCAGGGCGTTCTGGATGAAGTCCATGCTCTCCTTCAGGCCGGTGGTGGGGTCGCCGTTGTACTCAAACTCCACCGAGAGCATCTCCGGGTAGCCGTCCTCTTTCAGCTGGCGGATGAGGGCGCCCAGCGGGGCGTTGCCCTGCCCCAGGGGGAAGCAGTCCTCCCCGCCGGTGAAGGTGTCTTTGAGATGGACGTGGTAGATCCGACCCTTCAGCACCTGGGCGGCGGCGAGCAGGTCGTAGCCCTGGGAGTTGTAGATGCCGGTATCCAGGTTGGCGCCGATGGTCTCGAAAGGGGCGATGGTCTTGGCGATTTCTTCGGGGGACTCCAGGTTGGGGGCGGGGTGGTTCTCAATGGCGTACTTGACGCCATAGGCTTTTCCGCAGCGCTCCATCTCCGCCAGCAGGTCGCCGATGCCCTCGCCGGCCATGCAGCCGGTTACCACGTGGGCGCCCAATGCTCTGGCAAAGCGGTAGGCGGGCTCTACAGTGGACACGTCTTGGGGCGTCCAGCCGCCGATGCAGTACACCACAGCCCGGAAGCCCATATCCCGGAGCTGCTGGCCCATAGCCTTGGCGTCCTCCTCGCTGTACACCAGGTGGGAGAAGGTGGGCTCCCAGATCTCAATGCCGTCGTAGCCCAGGGCCCGGATCTCGCCGGCCAGCTGGAGGAAGTCCTCCCGGGTGAACTCCGCCCGGTACCGGGCAGTCATGTCGCCCCAGACAAAGTTCTCGGGCTTTTTATAGCCGTAAATGCGCATGTAGTAGCTGCAGGTGATAGTTCCGATTTTCATAGGATATATGCCTCCTTATTTCTGTTCGAACGTGACGGCCCGGCCGCCGTTGCGGGCGGACATGTAGATGGCCTCCAGGACCCGCACCACCTGGGCGGCCTGGTAGCAGGTGACGATGGGCTCGGTGTCAGTGACAATGGCGTTGACCCAGGCGGCAATCTCCCGGTCGTAGGGGGTCTCCTCCTCGTTCTGAGGGAAGGGCTCGGGCTGGTACTGCCACAGGTGGTCGTTTTCCTCGCCGTTGAGCACCAGCTGGTCGTTTTTCAGCTCGGCGCCGGCGTTTACCCCAAGCAGCAGGGAGGTGTTGGTCTCCATCTCCTTCACGTTGGCGGCCCAGGTGGCCTTTACCACCAGGGTGGCGCCGCTTTGCAGGGTCACGGTGCCGAAGGCCCCGTCCTCCACCTCGAACTTGTCAATGTCCCAGTGGCCGCCGTTGTTAAAGCCGCCCAGGGGGATGAGCTTGTCGTAGATGTTGCCCACCGCGGAGACGATGGGGGAGTAGTCGTTCATCAGCCACAGGGTGCGGTCTACAATGTGGGTGCCGATGTCGATGAGAGGGCCGCCGCCCTGCTTCGCCTTGTTGAGGAACACGCCCCAGGTGGGCACGCCCCGGCGGCGGATGGTGCTGGCCTCGGCGTAGTACACCTGGCCCAGCTTGCCGGCCTCCATCTCCTTCTTCAGCAGCATGGTCTCCCGCTGGTAGCGCAGCTGGTAGCCCACCGAGAGCTTTTTGTGGTTGCGCTCCGCCGCAGCGATCATGGCGTCGGCCTCGGCGCTGGAGATAGCCATGGGCTTCTCGCAGAACACGTGGGCCCCGGCGTCCAGGGCGGCGATGGTAAGCTCGGCGTGGCGGCAGTTCTCGGTGCACACGCTGACGATGTCCGGCTTTACCTCCCGCAGCATGGCCTGGTAGTCGGTGTAGACTTTTGTATCTTCATCCCCAAATTTTTCTTTCGCCTGCACGGCACGCTCCTCGATCAGGTCGCATACGGCGGCGATCTTCACATTGGGCAGCCGTTTGTACCCCCGCAGGTGTACCGGCGAGATGTACCCGCAGCCGATGACGGCAGCCCGCAAGATCTCACTCATTTGTCTTTACCTCCCTTAAGGAAAAGTGTGGGCCGGGGCCTTTCCCCGGCTGCCCTTATGCTAATACGGAAGGCCCCGGCTGTAAACTGCTATTTTTGACATTTGTTATACTTTTTAAGACAGATGGGCGGCTTTTTCATAAACAGACAGGCTTTACACATTTTGTATTCCTTCAATAATTGCGATTGCCCCCGCAAGGATGGGAAAAGGGAAGGCCTGGCATAAAATTTATACTTGCGCGCCAGTGCGTGAACAGGTAAGATAGGGGTAAGGATTTGCGAAAGGGAGGACTGCGTATGTTGTTCCAAGATAAGACGAAAAGCCCCCGGGAGCGGGCGGAGGACCTGCTCTCCCGGCTGAGCCTGCGGGAAAAGGTAGGGCAGGTGAACCAGCGGCTGTACGGGTTTGCCTCGTACACCCGGGAGGGGGAGGAGATCGCCCTGGCCCCGGAGCTCACCGTCGAGGTGGAGCGTTACGGCGGGCTGGGGGTGCTGTACGGCCTGTACCGGGCAGACCCCTGGTCGAAAAAGGACTTCTCCAACGGGCTGTACGGCCGGTACATGAAAAAAGCCTACAACCAGGTGCAGCGGTATGTGATGGAGCACTCCCGGTTCGGCATCCCCGTGCTGATGAGCACCGAGTGCCCCCACGGCCACCAGGCCCTGGACGGCTACCTGCTGCCGGTGAACCTGGGGGTGGGCGCCGCCTGGAACCCGGCGCTGACCCAGGAGGCCTACGGCGTCTGCGGGAAGCAGCTGAAGGAGCTGGGGGTGCACTACTCCCTTATGTCCATGCTGGACGTGCTGCGGGACCCCCGCTGGGGCCGCAGTGAGGAGTGCTACGGCGAGGACCCCTGCCTGGGGAGCCAGCTGGCCAAGGCGGCAGTCACCGGGTGCCAGGAGGCCGGGGTGCCGGTGGTGGCCAAGCACTTCTGCGCCCAGGGGGAGACCACCGGGGGCGTGAACGCCAGCGCCGCCCGCATCGGCGAGCGGGAGCTGCGGGAGATCCACCTGCCCGCCATGAAGGCCTGCTGCGATGCCGGGGTGAAGGGCGTGATGGCGGCCTATAACGAAATCGACGGGGTGTTCTGCCACGGGAACCCCTGGCTGCTGAAAAAAGTCCTGCGGGAGGAGATGGGCTTTACCGGCGCGGTGATGGCCGACGGCTGCGCCATCGACCGGCTGGACAGCCTGACCGGGTCCTCTGCCGCCTCGGGGGCCATGGCCCTGGAGGCCGGGGTGGACATCGGCCTGTGGGACCAGGCCTTCTCCCACCTGGAGGAAGCGGTGGAGCAGGGGCTGGTCTCGGAAAAGGAGTTGGACCGGGCGGTGCTGCTGGTACTGGAGCAGAAATTCGCCCTGGGGCTGTTCGAGCACCCCTATCTGGACGAGGAGGAGCCCGAAAACTTCAACGACCCGGCAGTGTACCCCCAGAGCCTGGAGCTGGCCCGGCAGGGGGCGGTGCTGCTGAAAAACGAGGGCCTGCTGCCTTTGCGGGCGGCGGGGAAGAAGATCGCCCTCATCGGGCCCAACGCCGACAACCTGTACAACCAGCTGGGGGACTACACCCCCCAGCAGCCCGAGGGGGCGGGCGTCACCCTGCGGGAGGGGCTGCAGGAGCTTTTGGGGGAACAGATTCCCTATGCCCTGGGCTGCCCTGTGTGCGGGGTGGACGCCTCCGGCATCCCCGAGGCAGTGGAGCTGGCGAAGGCGAGCGACCTGGTGATCCTGGCCCTGGGCGGGTCCTCCAGCCGGTTCGCCGGGGCCACCTTCGACACCAACGGCGCCGCGGTGCTGGACGGCCCAGTGCAGATGGACTGCGGCGAGGGCATTGACTGCTCCACCCTGCGGCTGCCCGGCTGCCAGGAGGAGCTGGTGCGGGCGGTGGCCGCCACGGGCAAGCCGGTGGTGGCGGTGGTCATCGCCGGGCGGCCCTACGCCATCCCCGAACTGGCGGAGAAGGCCCAGGCGGTGGTGTACTCCTTCTATCCCGGCCCCTGGGGCGGCCTGGCCCTGGCCGAGGTGCTGCTGGGCAAGGTGAATCCCTCCGGCCGGCTGCCGGCCTCCCTGCCCCGGAGCGCGGGCCAGCTGCCTTGCTACTACAACCCCAAGGCCTCTTACCAGGCTACGCGCTACTGCGATGAGCAGCCCGGCGCCCTGTACCCCTTTGGGTACGGGCTCTCTTACACCCGGTTTGAGGCGGAGGGTGTCAGCTTCCCCGCCCCCATGAGCAAGGCGGACCTGGCCGCCGGGAAGAAGGCCCAGGTGCGCTTTACCCTGAAGAACACCGGCTCCTGCGACGGCTACGCCGTGGTGCAGCTCTACATTCATGATGTGGCGGCCAGCACCGTGCGCAGGGTCAAGGAGCTGAAGGCCTTCCAGAAGGTGTGGCTCCCCGCCGGGACGGCGAAGGAGTACCTGCTGGAGCTGGGCGCGGAAGAGCTCTCCCTGTGGGATACGGCCATGCAGTTTACCCTGGAGCCCGGCGACTTTACGCTGTTCCTGGAGGAGGGTGGAACGGAGATGGCTCGCGCCACCTTTACCGTGACCCCGTGATCTGATGAGAACTATTTGAAAAAAGCCGAGGAAGCCTTAGCGTGAAAGGCCAGGAGTATCCCTCCCACCCTTTCCCATCCCCAAAATCATGCGCACCCCTCACAAAACCAGCTTTGCACAGCCCCCACATAGCCGCCATCCGCCCCGGCATGCTATCTAGATAAAGTCAACTTCAAGCGGGCGCTCGTTTGTCTTTTCCTCCAAAATGGGCGGGAGGCCCTTGACATCCGCTGGAAAACAAGATATTCTAAAAAAGAATTTTGGCAGGAAGCCAACCGGAAGGCGCAAATGCTTTCGCAAGTTGAGATGGATCAATGTTTTGAAACCAGCACCTAACGAGAAAACGTCAAGAAGGCGTGCTGTTCCCCAGCAGGGGAGCGGTGCGCCTTTTGTTTTTTGTCCGCGGCGCAGCGACAGGCGCCGCGAAAAATCAGTCTGTGCGGGGGAAAAGAGGCAGCAGCGTGGAAAAAGCGAGCAGCTCCAACATAGTACAACAGAAAAGTGAAAAAAGCGCCGGTGGGATCGCGGGGTATTACCGCTCCATCCGGAAAAAGTGGTTCCTTTTACTGGGCCTTGCCGTCCTGACGGCGTTTCTGATGCTGGCGTCCGCCAACGCCGGTTCATCGGACCTGTCCCTGGGGGAAGTGTGTCGGGCCCTGCTGGGGCTTGGGGACGAACGCTCCTTTGTGGTGATCTGGCGGCTCCGGATGCCCCGCGTTATCGGGGCGGTAGTGGCCGGGGCGGGGCTTGCCATCGCCGGATGTGTGATGCAGACCTGCCTGAAGAACCCACTGGCCAGCCCCTCCACCCTGGGGGTGTCGGCGGCGGCTACCTTTGGCGCCAACTTCTCCATCATCGTGCTGGGGGCAGGAGCTGTGACCAGCGCCTCCTCCGGCGCTGTGACCATCTCCCAGCCCTGCCTGGTGACGGTGAGCGCCTTTGTGTGTTCCCTGGGGGCGGTCCTGCTGATTTTGGCCCTTTCCAAGCTGCGCAGCTTTTCACCGGAGTCCATGGTGCTGGCGGGCACAGCACTCAGCTCCCTGTTTTCCGCCGGGACCACCATCATCCAATATTTTGGCGACGACGCGGGCATCGCCGCCGCGGTGTTCTGGACCTTCGGCGACCTGGGCCGTGTCTCCTGGCAGGAGAACGGCATCCTGGCCCTGGCGGTGGGGGCGGCCCTGGTGTATTTCCTCTTTATGCGCTGGAACTACAACGCCATGGCAAACGGCGAGGAGCTGGCCCGCAGCCTGGGGGTAAAAACCAGCCGTGTGCGGTTTTGGGGGCTGCTGCTTTCCTCCCTGCTGACAGCGGTTTCCGTGGCATTTATGGGGATGATCGGCTTTATCGGCCTGATCGCCCCCCAAATCATGAAACGGGTAGTCGGCTCCGACCACCGGTTCCTGCTCCCTGCCTCTGCCTTGCTGGGCGCCGCGGTGCTGCTCCTGGCGGACACAGCGGCCCGCTCGGTGCTCTCTCCCGTTGTCCTGCCGGTGGGGGCGGTCACATCTCTTTTGGGGACGCCCCTGTTTTTTTATCTGCTGTTAAGGGGGAGAAAAGCGAAATGAGACTGGAAGTGCGTGACCTTCGGTACGGCTACACCCCAGAGCGGGAGGTGGTGAAGGGCGTGTCCTTCACCGTCCGGGCGGGGGAGTGCGTGGCAGTGCTGGGGACAAACGGTGTGGGAAAGACCACCATGCTCAAGTGCATTAACCGCGTCATCCGCCCCCAGGCGGGGGAGGTACTGGTGGACGGGCGGCCGGTCCACCGGCTTTCCGGGCGGGAGCTGGCCCAGCGGATTGGCTACGTTCCCCAGGTCTGTGAATTCGCGGACAGCTCGGTGTTTGACGCCGTCCTCTTGGGGAGAAAGCCCTTTCTTCAGTGGGACGTGACCAAGCGGGACCTGGAGATTGTTCAGGAAGTACTGCGGCGGATGGGCCTGGAGGAATATGCCCACCGGGAGGTAAACGCCCTCTCCGGCGGGGAGCGGCAGAAGGTGTCCATCGCCAGGGCCCTGGCCCAGCAGGCGCCGGTGCTGCTGTTCGACGAACCCACCAGCAGCCTGGACCTGCGCAACCAACTGGAGGTGCTGGACATGACGAAACAGGTGGTGCGCCAGCAGGGCCTGGCGGCGGTGGTCATCCTCCACGACCTGAACCTGGCCCTGCGCTTCGCGGACCAGTTTCTGGTGATGAAAGAGGGGGCCGTGTGCGCTTTCGGGGGCCGGGAGGTGGTGGACCCGGGGATGATTTGGGAAGTGTACGGCGTCCAGGCCCAGGTGCTGGAGGTGAATGGGCGGCCGGTGGTGGTCCCCCAATGAGTGTTGCGAAAGGAGTTTTTTCGATGAGACTATGGCGAAAAGTGCTGGCGATCCTGGCGGCGGGGGCCCTGGCGCTGGGTCTGGCCGCCTGCGGCGGTCCAGGGGAGGGGAACAGCAGTGCGGCGGTCAGTTCCGCCGCGGGAGACGCCATCGAGGTGACAGACCTGGCCGGCCGCTCTGTGGCCATTCCCGCCGGGGCGGACAGCTTCGCCTGCATCGGGCCCGGCTGCCTGCGGTTGTACTGCTATGTGGCGGAGAAAAGCCAGCTGGCGGGGATTGAGGACGTGGAAAAGACCTGGGGCCAGGCGGGGCGGCCCTACGCCATGGCCTTGGGTGATGTGGAGGGGCTCGCCGCCATTGGCCCCGGCGGCCCCGGCAGCGCCCCGGACGCCGAGCGGCTGTTCGCCTCTGGCGCGGACGTGGTGTTTTCCACCTACGCCATGGAGCCGGCGGAGATCCAGGAATTGCAGGAAAAGATCTCCATCCCGGTGGTGGCGCTGAGCTACGGGGAGGCGAGCCTTTTTTCGGAGGAGGTAAACCAGTCCTTGGAGCTTATCGGCCAGGTGACGGGGAACGAGGCGCGGGCGGAGGAGCTGATCCAGTATTTCGCCGAGGCGGAAGCTGACCTTCAAAACCGCAGCGCGAACGCTGGCGACCTGCCCACAGTTTACCTGGGCTGCCAGTCCTACCAGGGCAGCCACGGCATCGAGAGCACCACCGGGGACTACCCTCTCTTCGATGCGCTGAACGCCCGGAATGTGGTGCGGGAGGCGGGCATCGGCGGGTATGTGACCCTGGACAAGGAAAAGCTGCTGGAGATGGACCCGGATATCCTCATCATCGACGCGGGCGGGCTCTCCATCTTACAGGAGGACTACGAGACGAATCCCGATTTTTACGATTCCCTTTCGGCTGTAAAGCAGGGGGACGTGTACTTGCAGCTGCCTTTTAACTACTATGCGACCAATATCGAGATCGCCCTGGCGGACGCCTATTACATCGGCACGGTGCTGTACCCCGACGCCTTCGCCGATGTGGACCCGGCGGAGAAATTCGATGAAATCTGCCAGGCTCTGCTGGGCATCGACGCCTATGATAAAATAGCGGAAACATACTTCGGGGGCTACCAGAAAGTGGCCCTGTCGAATTGAAAACGGAGGTATCACCATGGATGAGACGAGAGAACTTTGGGAGAAGGCCGCGGCCTTCCACGGCCACGTGTGCGGGGGATTGACCATCGGCTACAAGGCGGCGCTGTACGCCATAGAGCTGCTGGGCATCACCTTTTCCCCGGACGAGGAGCTGGTGTGCGTGGCCGAAAACGACGCCTGCGGCTGCGACGCCATCCAGGCCATTCTGGGGTGCAGCATCGGCAAGGGGAATTTGCTCTTTCACATGACGGGGAAGCAGGCGTTCTCCTTTTACAACCGGAAAACAGGCAGGTCCGTCCGGTTGGTGCTGCGGCCCAGCGGGAAGCAGATGACCAGGGAGGAATCCTTTGCCTATTACCAGAGACAGGCACCAGCAGACATGTTCGACGTGAAGGAGACGAAGATCACCCTGCCGGAGCGGGCCCAGTTCTTCGAGTCCTGCGTCTGCGACGGCTGCGGCGAGGTCACCGGCGCCAACTGGCTCCGCCTGGCAGGGGACAGGAAGCTGTGCGTGGACTGCTATCACACATACGACCGCTTTCATGTGTGATCCCCGGGCTCGCCAGGACAAGTGAATCCTCCTCAAAGGCCGGGGCGCTCGCCCCGGCCTTTTCGCTTTGCAGGATGGGACTTGCGAGCCGCGGCGGGAGATGCAGTAGAGAGGAAATTGTGATAAAATAAATCTGTTGCAAAAGCGGCGCTGTGAACTTTTTCTTTTCTAGCTACGTCTATAGAAGTGAAGCTGGTCTCTGATACAGAAAGCCAAAGGAGGTGATGGATATGGAGGAGTTTGAAAGGCTGCTGGAAGCGGTGCGGCCACCGGTAGAACGCTTTGTCCAGTTTCGGATCAACAGTCAAATGGATGCGGATGATGTGCTGCAGGAAGTTTTTTTTGGCTGCCTATCAGAATTTTTCCCAGCTGCGGGACAAAAGCGCCTTTAAGCCGTGGATTTTGCGCATTGCGAAAAATAAATGCAACGACTATTTCCGGCGGCGGGCGAAAACGGCAGAGGTCCCCTGGGAGGAGATGGAGGAAGCCGCGTGGAGCTATGGCCGTTCCGGCCTGGCGGAACCTGGATTGGTCCAGGAAGTTTTAAGCAGCCTTCCTGACAGGGATCAACAAGTCCTGTCGCTGTTTTTCTTGCAGGGATTTTCCCAGGCTGAAATTGCGGAAAAGCTGCGCATACCGTTGGGGACCGTAAAAAGCAGGCTTCATACCGCAAAACGAAATTTCAAAACCAGTACCCATATCCTGTTTCTGTGGCGAAAGGAGAGAGGTCTATGAAAAAGCTGCCAGAAATCCTTCCGGAATACCGTATTCAAAAATCTGAGCAAGAGCCATTCCCGGTTGTTTGGGAGGAGCTTTGGGGATTGTTTATCATTCCGCGGGAAGGCGAACGCCTGACTTGGGCCAGGTATGATCCCGACACCCGCAAATGCGCGGAGTGGAGCGAAATGGCCGTGCTCGGGAAAGCGCAGGTACACGGTGTGGAAGGGGTCGAGATCAGAGAGGACCGGCACGATCATTTCGGGCCGGGCTAAGATGATCGGAAGCACTATTATGTGGCCCAGCTCACCGATACGCATTGCCGCATCCTGGCGGAGATTTACCTTCGGGATGGAGTGCGGAAGTATCTTACCTTTTTAGACGGGGACCCCTTCCTTGTGGAGTGGGGCTATGGGGAAAACAACTGCGGCAGAGAGATCCACGGACTGCCTGAGGGCAGGATCGCGGAACAGGATGGGAGGCTTACAGCCGAAAACACGGAGCAGTTATGGGACCTTGTGGGCCGGTACAGCGTCTCTCTGTTGGGAAAAACATACGATACGGTAAGAGCGCTCAGCCTGGATTCCTATGAGGGGCAGTATGTCGCCTGTGAACAGTATTTGGACCGGGAGGGACGTACCGTATTGTGGCGCAGGTTCAACCGGGACGACTGGAATGTCGGCCGCGGCCAAAAGAAATGGAGCGAGCGGTACCCAGACCATGACCGGCTGCTCATCAACGGCACGGTCTATACCCACTGGTATGACTGCATTACGGATCATATCCTTCCATAAAAGAGAGAAGGCAGAGAAATCTGCCTTCTCTCTTTTGTGTGGGTGAGAAAATGATGCTGGGAAATTTTTCTGGGAAAGTTGGTCGCTGCAGGCAACATACACCCTCACCGCAAGCAGCGGTCAAACCGCCACAGGAACCACCCGCCACTCCCCCCGGATCTTCTCAATGTCCACAGCGGACAGCAGTTTCTTTTCCGCCAGGGCTGCGGCCAGCTTCTCAAAAAACTCCCGGTTGGTGGAGATGACCTCCTTGGCTTTGCGGTAATACCGCTCCACTTCGGCCGCTGCCGCCTGTTCCAGGCTGGCTTTGAGATGCTCAGACTCGGAATAGCCCCGCGAGTAGAAGGAAAACCCGTTGATACAGGTATCGGAGAGCAGCTCTCTCTCCTTGTCAAAAGCATGGTCCAAATCACTGGAACAGCCAATGTCGGGGAGCCCGAATTTCTGCTCCATGGCCGCCGGCCCTCCCAGGGCGCTCACAATCCGACTTTTTTGCCAATCTAGGAGGGACATACCTTGGGTGCGGAAATAGCTGGTAACCCCTCCCACCTTCTGCCTTCCGCTGCCGACGTACACAAAGGTCACGCTTCCCGGACAGAGCACCTCGGAAACCAGGGCATGGCCGGCCTCATGGTAGACCATCTGGGAAGCCATGTGATGGGGATCGGTGTAGTGGCGGAGAAAATCCTCCTGCCCATCCCCGTGAAAATCCATCTCAAAAACCGTGCGCAGGCAAGCTTTCAAAACGTGCTCCATTGTAATGTGTTCCGCTCGTTCGTACCCGGCGGACAACCCGGCCTCGTTGATGACGGTTTCCAAGTCGGCGCAGGAGTGCCCGTTCATAATCCTCGCGATGACGGCGGGGTCAACTCCCTCCACAAAGCGCTTGGATTTTAGGTAGTAGGCAACAATTTCGATGGCGTCCTCCCCCTTAGGGGCCTCTACCTCGATGGTGCGGTCAAACCGGCCCGCCCGCTGCAGGGAATCGGGGAGACAGTCGGTGTCGTTGGCGGTGGCCAAAACGAACACCTCCTTGCCTTTTGTCTCATCGATGCAGGACTGCACCGTGACGTACTCCTCCGCGTCGGGGTGGTTCTCGTCCCCGTTGGCGAACTTGTCCATGTCGTCCAGGAACACGATGGAGGGAGCATTCTCCGCGGCCTTTTCAAAGGTGGCCTTGATCTTCTTGACAAAGTCGCCGTTGGGCTCGTCCTTCCGGCAGCGGAACACAGGCCGCCCGCTCTCCTCTATGACGGCGCTGGCCATCAGGGATTTGCCCACCCCTGGCTCCCCGTAGAGCAGCAGCCCCCTGGGGGCGGAGACTCCCAGCTTGTCATAGAATTCCCGATTTTTCAGCGTGTCGCTGATTTGCATGAGCTCTTGCTTGAGGGACGCGTACCCGATGATCCTGTCAAACGCTTTCATAAAAACCATCCTTTCGTGTTGTTGTGACGAAAGGATACCACGGCCCATGTCCATTTTTTCTCCCATGGCCTCTTGTAGAATACAGTCGATGGGATTACAATAGAATCATGAGGTGATGCACATGGCAGCCGCGCAGCCCAAAAAGATGCTGATCATGCATATTCTGGGCATTTTGCGAAAATACACCGACGAGGACCACCGTCTCAGCCAAAAGGAGATCGGGGAAATCTTAAAGAACGAATACGATATGGTGGTGGACCGAAAGTCCATCAAGCGGAACCTGATGGACCTGATAGACCTGGGGTTCGAGATCGAGTACAGCGAGTCGGTGCGCTTGGTGCCAAACAAGGTAACAGGCCAGCTGGAGGAGAACTGCTTCCTCTCCGACTTTTACCTGGTCCGGGATTTTACCGACAGCGAGCTGCGGCTGCTCATCGACAGCCTGCTGTTCTCCAAGCACATCCCCTACAGCCAGTGCAAAGAGCTCATCGGCAAGCTGGAGGGCCTGTCCAACCGGTATTTCCGGGCCAGGGTGGGGCACATCCGCACCATGCCGGACCTGTCCCTCCACAGCCAGCAGTTGTTTTACACCATCGAGGTGCTGGACGAGGCCATCGGCAAGGGGCGGCAGGTGTCCTTTACCTACAACAGCTACGGCACCGACAAGAAGCTCCACCCCCGCCGGGACAGCGCCGGGAACGTCCGGGAGTACATCGTCAACCCCTACCAGATCGCCGCGGCCAACGGGCGGTATTACCTGATCTGCAACTACGACAAGTACGACAACGTGGCCCACTACCGGCTGGACCGGATCACAAACATAAAATTGCTGCCCACCCCCGCCAAGCCCATGGAACAGGTGAAAGGGCTGGAGCACGGCTTCGATCTGCCCCGTCACATGGCGGAGCACGTCTATCTATTCGCGGGGGAAAGCGGGCCGGTGACCTTCCGGGCCAAAAAGTACCTGCTCAACGACATCCTCGACTGGTTCGGGGGCGGCGTCACCTTCTTTGACGAGACCGAGGAGGAGGTCAGCGTCCGGGTGCGGGTGAACTACGCCGCCATGCGCCGCTGGGCGCTGCAATACGCCCTCCACGCGAAGCTACTGTCGCCGGAGTCGTTGGTAAAGCAGGTGCGGGAGGACATCCGGGCGGCTATGGAGAATTACGGGGAGTAAAGGCGGGAAGAGAAAATGGAAGAGAATACGTCGAAGTATGAACGCCTGTTTCAAACAATCCAAGAACGCATGCAGCATGGCCCCGTCAGGACTGAGAAAAGCAACACGTTCAATATTTTCCGGGTTTTGGGTATCGCGGACAAAGAGGTCTTGCTCTGCAGGCTGCTGGGGGATCTGTTGGCTCCCAACGGTTCCCACGGATTAAACGAAAAGCCGCTCCTGGCTTTTCTGGAGCAGCTCAACATAGCGGACCAATTTCCGCTGGACGCAGTCAAAAGAGCTTACACGGTTTTGGAAGAGGCTGTGGACGGCGACCGCAGAGCGGACATTGTCATTCACATAGGGGATGGGGTCATTCCCATAGAGGTAAAGATCTGGGCTGGGGACCAGGCCAGTCAGCTTTACGACTATTACCAGTATTTCGCCAAAGTGAGGCCCCAGAACAAGACACGGAAGATCTACTATCTTACCCCGAGCGGACGTGCCCCCTCGGACATCAGTATCAGCAGCCCGGATAATCACCAGCGGCTGTCGCCCGGGCAATACCAGTGCCTGTCTTTCCGCAAGGACGTTTCCGAGTGGATCAACCGCTTGCTTGGGAAATGCGGCGGCAGCTTAGGCGAGATTTTGCGGCAGTTTCAAGAGGTGATAAACGATATGTGCAGCGAGGATACGATCTTACGGATCATCAAGGAAGCCGTTCATTTAGGAGAGGGACACTTTGAAAGGAACAGCAGCCTGGAGGCGCTGCTCCTGATTTTAGAGGCCAACAAAACAAATGAGTTGTGGAGGGCAATTCGAAAAGAATACCTGCGCCAGAATTTGCAATTCGACAAAACCAAGTATCAGCTGGTAGACGTTTCGGAGGAAGAAAAGAGACACGCTATTTTCGCCGTAAGAGCCGTGGAGACCGGGAAACAGATCGCCTGGATCTGCGTGGACACCAACTTGTACATCGTGGCGAACGCCCTGAAGCCGGAGTACGAAAACCAGCCCGAATGGGTAAAAGAGAACGGCTCTGTCTGGCGGTACGTAAGTCCCCGTGGCGGCAACGAGTGTTTTCCCTTAAGAAATCCCACCACCAGTATCATAACGGAGTCCACCCTCGAGATTGGAGACCTCCTGGACCAGATTTCATTCTGAATGTCAATAGACAGGCTGGAACACCTTCGCGGTGATCCATCCTGTCTTTTTTTGATACAACAGGGCTGCTGATGTCCCAAATTTTCCCCATACCCTGTGCTATTCTTTTCCCAGAAAGGGGGAAGGCGCTATGGAATGGAACTGCGCCCATTGTAGCAGCCAATGCCTGCGGGAGATGGAGGACTCCATCTGTGTGTTTGTGAAGGATTTTTCCCACGTGCCATTTCCCAGGGAGGAGGCCAGAGCCTATTGGAGGAAGTATAAAAAGCTGCCCACCTTGCGGTTTTGCCTGCCGGAGGGGCGGTACCTCATGGTCCGGCAGGTGGGGCCGCTGTTTGAAAGATTAGGGCACCTGTGCTACGGCATGGCGGAGGTAAATCATTTTGTGGATTTCCCGCGGACCAGCTGGGCAGGGTATTACGACTACTGGAATGAGAGAAATGCCATCCCGCCCCAATATCACTCCCTTGGCCGGGATGGCAGTTTTACAGCGGAGGGGTACGCATTGGTCCGCGGGGAACCCCAGCGGATCGATGGGAAATGGCAGGAGAAGTACACGCTGATCGACCGGACGGGTGAGAATACCAGCGGGAATTTCTTTCAGTACATGGATCGTTGTGCGTTCTTTGATGACCTGCTGGGTTACAGCGTCCGCATCGGGAAGCGATACGGCTTTGCGGACTATACCGGACAGCTCCTTGTCCCTTGCCAGTATGAAAAGGAGATCCACCTGTTTCCCGTGGCAGGGCGGTACCAGTTTGTGCAGGGGGAGGAGGGGCGCGGCGTGGTTCCCTTGCCGGGAGCCGGCCCCGGCGAGGACGCCCTCTATCAGGCAATCCAGAGGCATTGGGAACAGGAGACCCTGGAGCAGCGCCCCGACCCCTTGGGGGAGAGCGCAGAACATTTTCTCCGGGAGACGGGCCTGTTTGAGGAGCCCATCCGGAAGGAGCAGGGCAGGGACCCGGCCCGCCCGAATTCCCGCCATTTCAGGGTGGGACTGCAGCCTGGCCATTGGGCGATTTTGCGCTGTACGTGGGCGGAAAGCGCGGCTGACTACATGTGTGCCCACCTTGCTTTGTAGGTGACAAAGAATCCGCAAATAAGGCTGGAAAAGTAAAACGGAAAAGTGCGATGAGATTTTATGCGAAGGCCCCTCCCCCCTGCAAAAGGCCCCCTCCCCACCCCACGCTTTCCAAGAAAAAAGCCTCCCAGCGGGAGGCTTTTTTCATATTCTTAGGCTTTATGGCCTGGCTTGGGGTTCCGGTGGGTGCTGGGGAACCACACCGCGGGGGTGAGGATGGAATACCCCATGGCCACCTCGTCCGTGGGGTTGGAGAGGATGTGGGGCAGGTTGGAGCGGATCAGGGTGGTGTCCCCGGCCTCCAGGTGGACGGGCTTCCCGTCGATGATCACGTCCACGGCGCCCCGCTCCAGCAGGACAATCTCCTCGCTGGGGTGGATCACCGGCAGCTCCCCGTCCACGCTGCGGGGCGCCAGCTCGAACCGGGCCACCAGGGACTGGGGCTCAAATTCCCCGGTGGGCATGGGGGACATGATCTGGTAGCGCACGTTGGAGTTTGGCTGGGACAGCTGGATCATCTCCTCCTTGCGCAAAGTCAGGCTGCCGTGGGGCTCGTCCCCCAAAAACAGGTAGGTGGGGACCCCCAGGGCGCCGCTGATCTTCCGCAGGGTGGACAGGGAGGGGTCGGTGAGGTTGCGCTCGATCTGGGAGATGTACCCGATGGAAAGGCCGGTCTTTTCCGCCAATTCCTTCAGGGTGATCTCCTGCCGTTTTCGGATGGAGCGGATCTGATCTCCTAGCATGTGGGACCTCCCGTTTCACTGTGGTAAAAATCGCGTTGCATTTCGTCTATTATACCATGGGAAAAAAGAAGCGTCAACGGCGGCGGATTTTATGTTATATCTAAAAAATGAAAAGCGGGAGCAGCTGAAAATTCCGGTATAGCTGAAAAAATCAGCGAAAAAGTGAAATATTTCGAAAATATGCTTGACGATAGATTTTGAAAATAGTAAAATCATTAAAAACTGGAGGAGGCAGCGATATGAAACTCATCGACATGAAAGTAGAGCTCATCAAGATCCCCCTGAAGAAGCCCTTCCGCATCGCTTTCGCGGTGCAGGACCACTCGGTGAACGTGCTGGTAAAGCTCATCACCGACGAGGGCCTCTGGGGCATCGGCGAGGCGGCACCCTTCGAGCCCGTCACCGGCGAAAACGCCAACACGGTGCTGGAGGTCTTAAAGCTCTTCAAGCAGGGCCTTCTGGGCCGGGACCCCATGGACTTGGAGGGCATCCACCAGATGATGGACAACCTCATCAGCGGCAACACCGCCGCCAAGGCCGCGGTGGACATCGCCCTGTACGACATCCGGGGCAAGGCCATGGGCCAGCCCCTGTACAAGGTGCTGGGGGGCAGCCAGAACCAGATCGTCACCGATATGACCATCGGCATCGATAAGCCGGAGCTCATGGCCCAGGAGGCCAGGGAGCGGGTGGAGCGGGACGGCTTCACCATTCTCAAGGTGAAAGCCGGCATCTGCCCCCAGGACGACATCCGGGCCCTCACCCTCATCCGGGAGGCGGTGGGCCCCAAGGTGCGTCTGCGGGTAGACGCCAACCAGGGCTACACCGTGGCCGACGCGGTGCGCACCCTGAAGGCCTTTGAGCAGCTGGGGGTGGAGGCCGTGGAGCAGTGTCTGCCCTGGTGGGACGTGGAGGGCGCGCGCCTGGTGCGCTCCAAGGTGGATATGAAGATCATGCTGGACGAGTCCATCCACTCCCCGGTGGACGCCGCCCGAGCCTGCCGCTTGGAGGCCGCGGACATCCTCAACATCAAGCTGATGAAGTGCGGCGGCCTGTACCCGGCGGAGAAGATCAACGCCGTGGCCGAGGCCAACCATGTGACCTGCATGGTAGGCTGCATGCTGGAGACCAAGGTGGCTATCGCCGCGGGGGTGGCCCTGGTGGCGGCCAAATCCAACATCACCGAGGCGGACTGCGACAGCTTTATGTACGCTGTAGACCCGGAGATGGGCATGCCAGGCGGCTTCTCTGTGGAGGGCGGGGTGTACACCCTGTCGGACAAGCCCGGCCTGGGCCTGGACTTCGACTTTTAACTGTGCCATAATAGAAAGGGGAAAATGCGTATGAACGGGACATTGTTCTCGTCGGAGGGGGCGCTGCTGTTCGTCATCTTCGGCGTGGTGGCCCTGGGACTGTGGCTGCAGCGGTTCAAGGTGTTCAAGACTCTGGGCCCGGCGCTGACCGTGATCGTAACGGGCATTTTGCTTTCCAACCTGAAGGTGGTGCCCACCTCCAGCACCACTTACGACGCTGTCAGCAACTACTGCGTACCGCTGTCGGTGTCCATCTGCCTGCTGAGCCTGGACCTGCGGCAGATGCGTAAGCTCACCAAAGAGCCGGTGATCGCCCTCATCTCCGCCGTGTGCAGCGTGTGCCTGGTGGCGCTGGTGTTCGGCGTGATCTTCGCCGGGAAGATCGACGAGGGCTGGAAGGTGTCCGGCATGTTTGTGGGCACCTATACGGGGGGCAGCTCCAACCTGACCGCCATCGCGGTAGGGCTCAACGCCGCCAAGACCACCATCGCCTCGGCCAACGCCGCGGACTATGTGGTGGGCATCCCTACCATGATCCTCATGTTCGCGGCCCCGGCCATCTACAAGGGCTCGAAGAAGCTGAAAAAGCTGTGGCCCTACGACATGACCCAGGAAGAGCTGCTGGGGGAGGGGGACCACGAGGAGCTGATGGCCTCGAAGGAGTGGTCCATCCTGGAGATCGCCTGCCTGCTGGCCATTGGCTTTGGCACGGTGTGGGTCTCCACCCTGATCTCCAACGCGGTATTCGGCGAGGATTTCCGCAGCGCGGGGCGCATCCTGCTCATCACCACCTTCTCCATCCTGCTGGCCCAGGTGCCGGCCGTGCGGAAACTGCGGGGCAATTTCGACCTGGGGCTGTTTGTGGCCCTGCTGTTCCTCAGCACCATCGGCTTTGCCGTGGACCTGATGCAGTTCTTTGGCTCGACTTTCTATATCACCCTGTTCTGCTTCTGTGTGATTTTGTTCAGCTGCCTGCTGCACCTGCTCATCACCCGGCTGCTGAAGATCCGGTTCGAGTATGTGCTGCTGTCCATCGTGGGCTGCATCGCCGACGGCCCCACTGCGGCCCTGGTGGCTTCCAGCGCCCAGTGGAAAATCCTTATCAACATCGGCCTGCTTATGGGCGTGCTGGCGGGCGCCCTGGGAAATTATGTGGGCATCTCCGTGGCCTACGCCATCCGGGCCATCGTAGGGGGATGACCCTGTCCTGAAAGGAAACGAAAGGTGGGAGACCTATGGCTGTGTATAATCTGTACGTGTCCGGCATTCTGTACGGCAAGCTGGAGCTCGCGCCCGGCGAGCCCCACGTCCAACGGCTGGACGTGTTCACCGGGAAGCTGGGGGACTGGGAGCCCCTGACCCTGGAAATTGCCGGGGCGTACAAGTCCTTTTTGAAAATGGACTTCCTGTCCCTGGCGGGGAAGTGGGAGCAGTACGCTCAGGCCCTCCGCGGCAAGGGGGAGTTCCAAGTCGCCGGGGAGCGCTACACCAGCAAGGACGGCGTCCACTACCTCCAGCGGGACGTGAAATTCCCCTGCAACAAGCAGGTGGAGGACGGGGAGCTTATCGCCGTGTACTGCCCCTCCCGGGAGATGGTGACCCTGCTGGTGCGGGAGGGCTGCGAGGAGCGCACCCTCCTGCGCCTGTGGCGGGAGGCCTGGCCGGAGGAGAAGCTCTTCGCCGTGTCCTATACCGGGGCCTTCGACGTGCCCATGCGGGACGGGGTCACCCTGTCCACCGACGTGTACCTGCCCGCCGGCGTGGGGGAAAAGGTCCCGGCGGTGCTGGTGCGCACCCCCTACGGGAAAGAGGAGGGCCGGGAGGTCTACTACCGCTACGTCCAGCGGGGCTACGCCGTGGTCATCCAGGACGTGCGGGGCCGCAACAAGAGCGGCGGGGAATGGGTCCCCAACTACTACGAGGTGGAGGACGGGGACGACACCCTCAACTGGATCGCCGCCCAGCCCTGGTCCACCGGCAGCGTGGGCATGGTAGGGGGCTCCTACCTGGGGTACGTCCAGTGGGCCGCCGCGGCCAGCGGCAACCCCCATCTCAAGGCCCTCATCAGCGTGGTGTGCGCCGGCAGCGCCTTTATCGACGTGCCCCGGCGGGGCGGGTCCCTCAACTCCGGGATGCTGGCCTGGGCCTTCGCCGTGTCCCAAAAGACCTTCCAGCCGGAGCTCATGGAGCGGGACGACTGGCAGCAGGTGTTGCGCATCCGGCCCCTGTCGGACATCCCCCAAAAGGCATTGGGCTATGAGGTCCCCTTCCTGGAGAAGTGGTTCCAGCCCCGGGACAACGACGAGTTCTGGAGCCGTTCCGACTGGCAGGCCCGCTGGAAGGGGGCGCAGGTCCCAGCGCTGATCCAGTCCGGCTGGTTCGACGACAACGGCATGGGCACCACCCAGGCCCTGGAGCTGGTCCACGATTACCCCGCGGAGAAGCGGAAAGTCATCCTGGGCCCCTGGCAGCACAGCGGCAACAGCAAGTACGATATGCACGGGGTATCCTTTGGCAGCCAGGCCCTGCGCTTCGACTTGGACTTGCTCTACTTCCGGTGGTTCGAGCGGTACCTGAAAGGCGTGGAGAACGGGGTGGAGAAAGAAGCCCCGGTGGAGTACTACACCCTGGGCCAGGAGCGGTGGAAAACCGCGGAAAACTGGCCCGTCCCCCAGACCGTGGAGCGCGCCCTGTACCTTTCAAGCGGCGGCCATGCCAACACCTCCGCCGGGGACGGCCGCCTCACCTGGCAGGCCCCGGAGGGGGAGGGCAGCGACTCCTACCGCTACGACCCCCAAAACCCCGCCACCCACATCGTGGATATGTCCGAGAACGAGCTGGAAGTCCCCGAGGACTACACAAAAGAGGAACACCGCCCGGACATCCTCTGCTACACCACCGCGCCCCTTGCCGGGGACGTGACCATAACCGGGGACATGACGGCGGAGTTGTATGTCTCCTCCAGCGCCCCGGACACGGACTTCGTGGTCCGGGTCACCGATGTGGACGAGACCGGCCGGTCCATCAAGCTGGCGGACGGGGTGCTCAGCGCCCGGTACCGCAACGGCTTCGAGCAGGCGGAGTTTTTGGAGGAGGGGCAAATCGCCTGCCTGAAAATCCGCACCACCAAGCTGTCCAACTGCTTCCGCAAGGGCCACCGCATCCGGGTGACGGTGACCTCCAGCGCGGAGAATTTCATCTTCCCCAACAGCAACACCCGGGAGGGCTACCACAGCCCCGTCACCGTGGCGGCGGAAAACACCCTGCACCACGGCGGCGCCCACCCCTCCCGCCTGCTGGTACGGGTGGAGGCGTGACCCCGCCCCAATCAAAAAAACAGAAACCCACAAAAGGCCGGGCCACCCCGGCCTTTTTCCTGCGCAAAAGCCACTTCCCCCCCGGGGCAAAAGTGTGGTATAATGTAAAAAACAGGGGGCCCGCCCTGCCAGGCAGCCCCGTGCCCCCGAAAGGCCATGGCCTTTTCTGTTGGTAACTACCAACAGAATTTTAGCCGATTGAGAACGAACACACACCTGCACCCCCACTGGGGTACCCAAAGGAGGCAATTCATGAACAGGTCGTAGTTTTCCTGACTGGCGTAGGCCCAGTTGAAGAATTTCACGGCAGCTTCCGGATGTTCACTGGCCAGGGGTACCGCCTGTAGGTTTTTCACAGCATAGGGCCGGATCTGCTGGGCACCGTCGGTCAAGTCTAGCCAAACAATGTCGGTGGGCTCAAAGTCCGGGATATTTTCCTGGATGCTGGATACGTTACCCACTGTGCCATTGAGGACGAACCACTCGCCCAGATTTAGCTGATTGGTGAGTTGGTCCTGGGTATAGGTGAGAATATCTGGATTGATCAGGCCCGCCTCATACCAGGTTTTAGCGTTCTGGGCGGCCTCTTTGAAAGCGTCGGTTTCATAGTAGTTGGCGATGGTTCCATCCTGATTGACGTAGACCACGCTGTTGTAAACGCAGAAATCATCGCTGCTGCTGAAGAAATAGGGGAGACGCTCGTTAACCGCCACCGAGGGGAAATAGGGGCGCTGGTTGCCCTCCCAGTTTTCCATGACCGTAATAAAGGCGTTGGTTAATTCCTCAAAGGTAGTGGGCATATCCAGGCCGCATTGGTCCAGTAGATCCTTGCGGATAGTGGCCTGTTCGTTCAGTGCGGTTTCCACCCAGAAAGCGGGAATTCCGTACTGCTTGCCGTCCACTTGGCAGTTGTTCATGGCCAGCTCGGGTACATTGGCCACAATGTTCTGGCCGTATTCCGCCATTTCGTCGGTGATGTCCGCCAAAGCACCCCGAGAGGCGTAGCTGGTGAGAGTGACTTGGTCGTTCATCACGTGGAAAGCGTCAAACTTCTCGCCGGTGGAGAGCATGATGTTCAGCTTTTGATCCCAAACGTCCCAGGAGTAGTACTGGAATTCCACCTCGATACCCACACCGTCCTCGGCCAGCTTATCGTTAATGGTTTGAATCCCCCGCTCATATTCCGGAGGTGCGTCGCCCGGAATCACGTAAGTCATTTTCACCACTTCTCCAGGCTCCGCTGTTGTGGAGTCTGAAGAAGCCAATTCGCTGGAAGAACTGTCGGAGCCGGAATTCACACTGGTTTGTGTGCTGGATTCCGGATTGGAACCCGAGGGGCTTGAGGTCTGGGAACACGCCGTGAACATGGTCAGCAGAACGGCGCACAGAACCAACAGAGAGATCGTTCGTTTCATTTGGATTTTCCTGCCTTTCTTTGTAATTTCTATATTTTAGCCCTTTACAGAGCCAACTACCAAACCTTTTACGTAATACTTCTGCAAGAAAGGATACAGCAGCACGATGGGCCCTACCGTCACAATCGCAGTGGCCATTTTCAAAGATTCTGTAGGAGCCACACCGCCTCCAGAAATGCCTGTCATGCGCTGCAGATCTTTGACCATCTGCGTTTGAGATTTCAGCTGCAGAAGCAGATACTGGATGGGATACAGATTTTCGTTATCCACCAGCATAATGGCGTTCCACCAGTCATTCCAGTAACCCAGGCCGTAGAAAAGTCCCACAGTTGCCAGTGCTGGAACCGTTAGGGGAAAGTAAATGCGAAAAGCAATCACCGCATCGTTTGCCCCATCAGCTGATTCAACTCCCGCAATTCTCCCATTTCTTGCTACCTCCGTTTTTCCCGTAGAGTCCACGCTCTTTCTGTAGACTCTACGCATAGTGCGGAGACTCTACGCGCTTTACAGTTGTATTCTCTCATCTTTTGGCTTTCCCGCCTATCCGTTCCTCCTGTTGACGGTTACGTTTTTCAGAAGAGTCAGGACGTAAAAGTGAAAAGACGAAACGGGCTGTTGCATTTTGCAACAGCCCGTTTCATGCGGTTTATGGCAGGTGAGATATAGATCGTTTTATATATGCGAAAAGAGGTTTGTGCTGATGTGCTATGGTGAAGAGAGCCCACATTTTGCTAAATGAATGCTTCTGTTATTTAGCCGAAAGTAATTTGCTTCCTTTTACGCCGCCGTTGTTCTTGGGCCCCGCCTCTCCAGCACGAGAACGGCTGCTGCCAGCAGAGCTGGCAGCAGAATGACCCCGAGGGAAACCCACAGCATGGTGTGGGCGTGGGAAAGGGATGCCTGGGCTTCCGTCACGCCGGCGGCTGCGAAATGGCGGAGGGAAGAAAGAATTTCCGTGAATTCCCGTATGTAGTGGGAGACCTCAACGATGCTGCTTTTGGGGAGCAGGGAGGAGGGAAATTGCAGAAAATGCAGGAGGAGCGGCAGAACCAGCAGGGTTGCGGCCATAAAACAGCCGTTTAACAGCAGCCTGACGCGATTGTTCTTAACGTCTTTCAGGAAAGAGAAAGAACCCCCCCACAGCAGGAGAACGAACACCATCATCCCGGGCAGCAGCGCAGCGAGGGGCAGCGCGCTGAAAAAAGAATCCACGTCTGCCAGACTGTAAACCCGCTCATCGGGCATGGTAAAGGGATAGCGCTGGAACAGCTCCCCCACGGCCTGCTTGGGCATAAAAATCTGGGGCGCCTGGCCTGCCCTGGCCAGCAGGGCGTTTTCTGTCTGCGCCAGGACTTCTATGTTTTCCGGCAGATCCTCCCGCAGGCGCACCCCGGTGGGGCAGACAGCCAGGTACAGGTCCTCCCGGGTGGCTTTCAGATCGGTCACCGTCACACGTTCTCCCGCGGTAAACTCCTTGCTGGCGTACTGCACGACGCGGTCCACGCCTCCGGCGGCGATAGAATCCTCCATGACCGTGTAAAGCGGGGATGCCCGTTTTACCCGGAGCCCCGCGTCCCAGCCCAGACCCTCATAAGTCTGGTACAGTACCGGCAAGCCCTCCTCGTCGGGGAACAGGCAGTCCAGACTCAGCCTGGCCCCGGTAGAACTCTGCGAGGAGGTGGGGACACATTCTGTGACGATGGGGGTCATCCACCGCTCTACCCGGAGGGAGAAAAAGGTGCTGAAAATCAGGAACCACACCGCCAGGCTGGACACACAGAGAACCTTCCGTTTCATCTATTTCACCTCCGCCAGGGTGATGCCCTCTACCAGCTCCCGGTTGAAAAACGTAAAGAGAAACAGGCAGGGCAGGGCCACCAGGACACAGCAGGCCAGCTGGATGGCCGTATCGCTGGGGGTCACGTAGACCAGGGCTACCGAGATGGGGTAGCGGTTCGCCTCCCTCAGGTAGGCGATGGGCTGCTCTACCATGTTCCAGGCGTCTAAAAAGGAGAGCAAAAAAGCGCAGACCATCCCGCTGAGGTTCATGGGGATGGCCACGCGCCACAGGATCTTCAACGCGCCGCAGCCGTCCAGCATGGCCGCGTCCATCACGCTGTCGGGAATGGACAGAAAACTTTGGCGCAGGATAAAGGTCCCAAGGGGTACAAAAATCAAGGGGAGGATGAGGGCGGCGTAAGTGTCCAGCAAGCCCAACTGGTTGAGCATGATGTAATTGGGCACCAGCGTCACCTGTACGGGCAGGACCATGAGGATCGTCAGCAGAAAAAAGACCGTGTTCCGCCCTTTGAACCGGTAGCGGGCAAAGCCAAAGCCCGCCAGCGCGGAGATGGCCAACTGGCCCACCCCCACGCAGCAGCTCATGCCCAGGCTTTTCCAAAAGCGTATCAGGTATTGGGACTGGCCCCAGAATACCTGGTAGTAGGGCTGAAAACTCACGCCCTCCCAGGAGGCGAAGCTGCGGAGGAGCACATAGCAGAACGGCCCCAGAGAGGCGATTGCCAGCAGGATGGCGAACAGGGCGGAAACCACCTGGAAAGCAGTATGTTTCATTCCCGGTACCGCTCCTTTCTGCTTACAAAGCCGTAGAAAACACCGAAGAAAAGCAAAATCACCGCCAGCAGGAGAATGGAGCTGACGGAAAGGTTGGCGTAGTTCAGGTTTTCGAAGCTGTTGTTGATAAAGTGCTGGAGCATATAAAGGCTGTCGCTGGGGTGCTGGCCGCCGATGAGAAAAATCTCCCGAAAGCATTTGAAGGCGTTGATGAGGGAAAAGATCAGCGCAAAAAACACAGGGTACCACATCTGCGGGGTGGTGATGTAGCGGAACTTCTGGAATGCGGAGGCCCCGTCCAGCTGGGCGGATTCGTACTGCTCTTCCGGGATGGTCACCAGGCCCGCCAGGAGCAGGATCACGGCATAGCCGGTGCTTTTCCAGAGATACAGCAGCACGGCCGCCCAAAAGCCCAGGGGGCCATCCAGCCAGTTGGCCCCGGGCAGCCCCAGGAGGGAGAGAAGCCAGTCCAGCCCGCCGGCCTTGCCAAAAATCCCCTCTGCCAGCAGCACGGTGGCCGCCACTGGCATGATGTAGGGGAACAGCAGCACGGATTTCAGCAAGGCGTACTTTTTCGCCTGGCTTTTCAGGAGCAAGGCGGTGAGATAGGCGGCTGCCATCACCAGGGGCAGCCCGGCGGCCAGAAAGCGCATACTGTTGCCGAACGCCAGCGCAAAAGAGGAATTCTGAAAGGCCTGGGCGTAGTTTTCTAGGCCCACAAAGCGCAAATGGACCCCCGCCCCTTGAAAGACAGAATACCGCATCACCAGGACGAAAGGAATGCCGGTAAACACCAGGCACCCCAACAGCAGCGGCGCGATGAACAGATAGCCGTGCCACTCTTTTTTCATTCCCTCACTTCCTTTTGGACCGAGTTGGGTTCGTACATGAGAAAAACCGCGGCGGACTGGTTCCCGGGGAGAAAACCGATGCTCAACTCGCCTAAATCGGCCGGGGCGAAAAGAGCCCCCCGGGCGGTGATGGTGTCACCCTCTTGTACCTCGTGGCCCTGGGGAAGATAGACGTTGACCTGCCGGCTTTCCACCACGGTGCTGTCCCAAAGGGCGGCGTAGTCCTGACCGTCCCGCTCCCAGTCGTGAAAGATTTTTTCCACCTTCCCGGTGATCTCAAATTCTTTTCCCGCCACATGGGCGGGGTCCAGGACCATCTCTGTGAGGCCGTTAGACTGTGCCGCCACCTCTTTCACCGTGCCCTCCAGGGCGATGACCTCGTTGACCTGCAGGCCCTCCAATTCCTCCTGGGGCAAGGCGGCAGTGATTCTCGCTTTCCCCGGGCAGCGGATGGAGACACCCTCTCCGGGGAGGATACCGTCCACTCGGGCATTCAGCTGGTAGGTGTTTCCCTGGTAGGCGGCCAGGGCCTTTTCGTCGCCGGAGGACACGGCGGCAGCGAAGCTGGCGGTAAAGCCGGCCGGGGTCTGCTCGGGCTGCTCCTGGGACTGGCAGGCGGGGAGGAACAGACAGGCCAGCGCCGCGGCCAGCAGGCGTTTACACACTCTGCTTTTCATTACGATTCCTCCAATAAGCGGGTGATCTGCCCGTAATACTCGTGGACGATCTCCCGCAGGCGCTCCTCGGAAATGTCGCCGTAAAGGAACTCGTCTTTGCGGACGTCCCCGTCCAGGGTGGCCAGCATCTCCTGCTGGATGGCCTCCATCATGTCGTTCAGCACGCTGTCGGCGGGGGAGGGGAAGTACACCTGGTTTACCTGGTCGCAGGCGGCGTACCAGGATTCCAGCGTGGCCGCAGTCAATTTGCTGTCGCCGTCTATAAAGCCATTTTTGTTGATAAACTTGTTGGGCGAGGCGAAGCCGTTGTTTATTTTGAACAGGCCACCGCTTCTTGTGTTTTGGTACTCTGTGGAGAGCAGGTACTCCACTACAAAGGCCGCCTCCTCGGGGCGCTGGGTGTTGGCGTTTACCCCGCAGTACATGGAGACCACCGCCGTGGCGCCCCCCTGCTGGTTGCGCACGGGCACTACGGCTAAATCGATTGTATCGGGGTTTGGAAACACAGCGTTATCTAGCATGCGGCTGAAAAACATCGACCAGCTGAGGGCCTCCGGTTCCTGCTGAAGCAACTGCCCCAGGGCGGGGAGACTGTCTAAGAGCAGGCCGGCCAGGTCCTCCTCAGTCATGCCGATCTTCTTGTTTACCTGGTCCAGCAGATCAGGATAGATATAGGCCAGCCCGGTGTCGTGGTCATTTTTCCGCATGGATTCGGGGGAAAAAGTATGAGTGGGCCACAGCCAGCGGAGCTGCTCGGAGAGCAGAGGGTCCTGGCCGGAGAGCACATCCTGCCAGGTTTTTCCAGCAAAGGCGCTGGGGTCCACCTCCTTTTGTTCCCATATCAGGGAGGGGATGGAAAAGCAAAGGGGCACGATGACCTGTTGGCCCTGGCCGTCCCGGCCCCCGGCCAAGACCGGCTGGATCAGCTCCTCCTGGCTCACCATCTGAAACTGTTCTATGTAGCCGTCCAGGGGGAGAAAGATGCCGTCCGCTATGGATTTCGAGAGATAGGGGAACAGGCGACTGCTGTCCAGGCGTTCCCAATGCGTCCCCTCGGTGCAGGCGATGAATACGTCGGGCCCCCCGCCGGTCATGATCTCGGTGCGCAGCCGCTGGAGGGTGGCCTCCCGCTCGTCGGCGCTTTCCGGATCGCTGGGGATGACCTCCACCTCGATCTCGCTCAGTTCCCGGCCCTGAAGCCCGGCTTGGACAGCTATAGCCTCCGCAAAACCCGATGCGGCCTCTTGCTGAAAACTGCCACCCGACTGCATATCATTTTGAAGTCCAATATCAAAACAAATTCGCAGTTTGCCGGAGTCTTTGGCGTTGCAGGAAATGAGAAGCAAGCAGAGCAAGACGCACATGGCGAGGAAAAATACCGCATAACGAATTTTGCTTTTCATGGGTTTTCTCCTTAAGTAAAATACCTCCAGACTGAAAGACTTTTCTTTTAGCCAGGAGGTTTACAGACTTACTCAATAGTATCGAATGCCAGTGTTTGTGCAGTAGACACTCCGTTCCGTAGAGGTGAAATTGGTGTCATCGTAAAAACACCGTAGTGTGCAAGTTCCCCTCTGCAGCAGATCCGTTCCTGTGCCGCCGTGACCACAGGAATTATTGCCATAGGTAGTCTAAGAGGATGCGTGGTAGTAGAGGCCAACTGCTTCTGCCACAGGATAAGGTACAACGAAAAAAACTTTATTAAACAAATGATAGCATAAAATGATCACAATGTCAATACTGCACACAAATAGTTTTACTGAAAAGAACATTTTATGATATTTTCAAAAACAGAGCCGATGCGCATAACTCGGACGAATCTCACAAAACCATAAAATCCTTGCCCCCCCGCCCAGTAGCTGACCTGCTGGGCCACAGCAGCAGCCAAATCACCGAGCTGTATTACGTCAAGAAAGATACCGCTCGTCTACATGGCATCACCGACGGCTTCTACCTGTGACCACTATGCGGCAGGATTCACAAAAACCATCCCCGAAGTTTTGCGGCCAAAAACGGCGAAAAAGGGAAAACCGCCCCCACTCCACCCCTCAAAAGGGCAAAACCGGGTGCGGTTTTTTGAGACGAATGTGGGAAAACGTACCAGGGAGCAGTGTCACCCGGCTCCCGCCACAAGTCCCAAATCAGCCGCTGCCGCTCTGGCGCTGCGAGCGAATTCGGACGGGAAACGGTGCCAGAAAAGGCAGCAGGGCTACCCTTCTTCTTGGAGCTCCTCCTCCCGATAGGCAACAGTCCGATACGCTTTTGGGGTGGTCCCTGTGGCTTTCTTAAACACCTGGATAAAGTGGCTCTGGGAGCTGAAGGCCAGGATAGAGGCGATCTCGTCGTAGGGGAAGCTGGAAAACCGCAGCATGTTCTTGGCGGCTTCCATGCGCTTTTCCAAAACAAATTCCGCCACGGTGAGGCCCAATTCCTTTTTGAACAGCTGGGAGAGGTAGTTGGGGGAAAGGCCCGCCTCCTCCGCCACCCGCTGGGCGGAGAGCTTTTCGTGAAGGTGATAGTGGATGAAATTCATGGCGTCCACCACAGGCTTGGAGTAGACGTTCCGCTTTTTGGCGGCGGCCACCTCGTTTACATAAAACTGGAACATGTCCCTGTGCAGGGCGGTGATTTCCTCCATACTGGCGCACTTGTCCACCCGCTGGATGTACAGGTCGCTGATGTCGTAGGAGCGCTGCTCCTCCAGTCCCCCTAAAATGGCCGCCCGGCAGGCCAGGGTGATGGAGGCCACGAACAGGTATTTCCGGTTGCGAATGGTGTCCTCACTGGTTTTCCCCACCAGGCCGGAAGTCCACATGCGGACGCTCTCCGGCACGGCGGCCTGGTCCCCCTCCCGCAAAAGGTGATATTGCAGCATCTCCTCGTCGTAGCGGTGGTGGCGGTAGCCGTCCTCCCGGTGAAGGTATTCCAAATAGCGCAGCTGGGTCTCTTTGACGGCAGGCACAGGCGCCCCCTCCTTTCGCAAAATACTGTTCTCATTTTAACACAAATCGTGAGATATTGATATATCTTCGGGACGAAAAATCTTAGAATAATGCCAGACCCCGGGGAAAGAAAACCATTCACCAGCGACAGAGAAAGGATGAGCGTATATGACAGAACTAGAGAGATCCTATCTGATGTTGACGGCGGATTTCCCCCGCAGGAACCGGAAGAACGGGAAAAAGCAGGCCAAGGACTTGTCCGCGGCACAGCCCGGCTCCCGCGCTTGGGATGCGTGCTGCCGCGTCCCAAAAAAGTGTGTCCCCGCTGCCGGCGGGAACCGCTGACAACGACAGGAAACCAGATCGGGAGGGATGGGGATGGAAGAAATTCGGAGCATGGAAAGCCTGGCGGCTCTCGTAGAGTCGCTGGGCTTTTTGCCCTTGCTGAAAAACAGGGTGCCGGGCTTTTCTGTGGAGGAGCACACGCCCCCGGAGCTGTGGTTCGCCGATGGGGTGGACGGCCCCTGGGAGTGGAAGGGCCCGGTCATCCAAAACACAGGCTGCGCCTACGGAAAGTTTTTCGGCGGCAAGGCGGGCTTTATCTCCAAGGAGTGGTACCCGGACTTCGCCAACTACCGCCGGGTTGGGTACGGCTTCGACGCCCGGTACGACGACGGCCTGGCCCGGCACGTGGACAATCAGGTCTACGACGCCCTCTTGGAGCACCAGCCCCTGCTCTCCAAAGAGTGGCGGAGGCTGACGGGCATCGCAAAGCGCGGGGAGTTTGACGCCATCGTCACCCGGCTGCAGATGCAGGGGTACGTGGTCACCACAAACTTCGAGTACGCCACCGACAAAACCGGAAAGCCCTACGGCTGGGGCCTTGCCCGGTGCGCCACGCCGGAGGCCGCCTTTGGGGAGGCCTTTACGGAAAAGGTGTACCAGCGCACCCCGGAGGAGTCCCGGCAAAAGATAGAGGCCTACCTGCGCCAGCTGCTGCCCCAGGCCACAGCGCGGCAGCTCAGGTGGATCGTGGGGTAGGTAAATCCAAAAGGGAAGGAGAAGCAGTATGAACTATCGCAAACTTGGCCGCACGGGGATGAACGTCAGCGAGATCGGCCTGGGCAGCGAGGCCTTTGTGGACCGGGAGGAGCAGACCTCCCTGGAGATTCTGAACGCCGCTATCCAACTGGGGGTCAACTACTTTGACCTGTACAACCCGGAGCCCTACGTCCGGGACGCCTTCGGCAAGGCCATGGCGGGACAGCGGGAGAAATTCATCCTCCAGGGGCACCTGTGCACCGCCTGGGTGGACGGCCAGTACAAGCGCACCCGGGACGTGGAGGAGGTGAAAGCCGCCTACGAGGACCTGTTCCGCCGGCTGGGGACAGATTACATCGACGTGGGCATGATCCACTACGTGGACGAACAAAAGGATTTCGACGAGGTGTTCGGCGGGCCGGTGATCCAGTTTGCTAAAGAGCTGAAAGCTGCCGGGAAGATCCGCGCCATCGGCATGAGCACCCACAACCCACGGGTGGCCATTCTTGCCGCCAAGTCCGGGGTGGTGGACGTGATCATGTTCAGCGTCAACCCCGCCTATGACCTGCTGCCTCCCACCGAGGACGTGGACTCCATTTTTGAGAAGGAGACCTACGAGAACGCCCTGTCCAGCACCGACCCGGAGCGCCAGGAGCTGTACAGCCTGTGCGAGAGCCGGGGCGTGGCCCTGACGGTGATGAAGCCCTATGGCGGCGGGGCGCTGCTCAAGGCGGAGGAGTCCCCCTTCGGCGCGGCTATGACCGTTCCCCAGTGCCTCCACTACTGCCTGACCAGGCCCGGCGTGGCCACGGTGCTGGCCGGGGCCCACGACGTGGAGCAGCTGCGCCAGGCGGCGGCTTACTCCGACCTGCCCGAGGAGGCAAAAGATTATTCCACTGTGCTCAGCTCCGCGCCCGCCCACCGGTTTGTGGACAAGTGCATGTACTGCGGCCACTGCGCCCCCTGCACCGTGGGCATCGACATCGCCAGCGTGAACAAGTTTTACGACCTGTGCCAGGCCCAGAACATGGTGCCGGAGACGGTGCGGGAGCACTACAGCGCCCTGCGGGTCAAGGCCAGCGCCTGCATCGGGTGCTGCGCCTGCGAGTCCCGCTGCCCCTTCGATGTAAAGATCGTGGACCATATGGCCAAGGCCAGAGAGCTGTTTGGTGAGTAAACAGAAGCGGCAGGGAGCTCCCCCCCGCTTCTTACGGAACCCCAGTGGGAGCAGAAAAGGCCGGGAGTAATCCTCCCGGCCTTTCGCTTACCCCAAAACAGGGGAGAGACCACCAACCATTTCACATAAACCATCCCCCAAATTTTGCAGGCCAAAAGAGAGCAAAAGCAGCGAACCGCCCCCACTCCACCCCTCAAAAGGGCAAAACCTGGTGCGTTCTGGGTGCTGGAGAGGATGGGGCGGTTGGAGACAGATGAGAGTGGATGGGAAAATCGAGTAAAAGGTCGGAAGGGAGAGACAGTCTCCACCATAACATGGCGGAAATCACAGGACGGACTTGTCTCGCCTGCCGGCTCGGGTGCTGCTCCCCAGTGGGGAGTGCCCACCCCCTCCCGCAAGCCCCAAAACAAGCGGTGCTTGTTTGGTGCTATGGCCCCAAAAGGAGAGGGAGGAAAAGGCTCATCCCTGCCACTTCCCGGTTTTGTACCCCTCCCCCCAGACCTGCATGGCGTCTAAAATGGGCTTAAGGCTCTGGCCCAAGTCTGTCAGGCTGTACTCCACTCTGGGGGGCACCTCAGCAAAGACCTGCCGGTGGACCAGGCCGCTCTGTTCCATGTCCCGCAGCTGGGCGGTGAGCACCTTCTGGCTCACATGGCCGATGGACTTTTTCAGCTCCCCAAACCGCTTGGTGCCGGGGAGCAGGTCCCGCAGGATGAGCACCTTCCACTTGTCCCCGATGAGGGTGAGGGTGGTCTCCACCGGGCAGGCGGGCAAATCTTTCTTCTGCTGTTCCATAGGGTCGCCTCCTTTTAGTGTCAAATAGAAACTTACAGCATTATTATACTCCAGTGATTCTATAGGGCGCAACCCTCAGATAAGAGATTTTTGAAAAAACTTTTGGGAGGGGGAAACGCCCCACAAAGCCCCAAACGGCCCAGGCCCAAAGGTATCCTTTTGGTGCCTGCCCAATGGTTACCAGCCGGTGACCAGGCCACGGAAAAGTGCGTACTTTACAGGGGACTTGTCTTTCCGTATGATAGAGCCAGCAGAAAAAACGATAGGATGTCAGGAGGAAGCACGATGAACCCCATGATTGAAAAAATGACCAGCCGACATGCCATTCGCCGCTTTCAAAACCGCCAGGTGGAGGAGGAAGCCCTGCAGGAGATTTTGACCGCCGGGCTCTACGCTCCCTCCGCTGGGAACAACCAGTATTCCCGCATTGTGGTCTGTCAGGACCCGGAGGTGAACCTGAAGTTGGGGAAACTCAGCCGGTATATGCAGTTCAAGGGGCAAGACCCGGCCAAGACCGCCCACTCTATCTCGGCTGACCAGCCCAGCATCCAGGACGATTTCACCATTCTGGATGGCTTTTACGGTGCGCCCACGGTATTGACCATCTTCACACGCCCCGGCCAGTACGCCCACGACGATGCCGCCATGATTGCGGAGAACGTTATGCTGGCTGCCCATTTCCTGGGGGTTGCGTCCTGCTACATTGGCCGGACGGGAGAAGTGTTCGCCACGGAGTATGGCGTGGAAAAGCGCCGGGAGTGGGGGGTGCCAGAGGATATGGTACCGGTGTGCAACGTGCTGTTGGGTTACCGGGAAGGCTCGGAACCCCACGCCAAACCCCGCAAAGAGGGGCGTATTATTCGTGTGAGGAAGTGAGCGCCATGACCCAATCTCAGCGCAGAGAAACTTTGATTCATTACTTACTGCACGAGCGGCAAGAGTACACAGGTGTGTCCCTCCCGGCAGGAGAGATGGAACAGCGCCGTCTGCTGCGCGGTTTGATGAATCTCCGCCCGCCGGCCCCCGTCAGTGGGGAATTTCTGCAGGTGCAGGACGCATATTTTCAGGAGCGGTTAAAAGAGCGGGGCGTCACAAAGTTGGAAGCGCT
>DXIW01000022.1 GCA_019112625.1 Candidatus Acutalibacter stercorigallinarum
ACGGCAAGCTCATCGCCGGCAGCATCTACGAAAACATCACCATCATGGCCCCGGGCGCCCCTGTGGAAAAAGTGGAGCAGGTGCTGCGGGACGTGGACCTGGCGGAGGACATCCAGCGCATGCCCATGGGCCTGCACACCATCCTGGATGAGGACAGCCAGGTCATCTCCGGCGGGCAGTGCCAGCGCATCCTCATCGCCCGGGCCATTTTGAACAAGCCGAAGATCCTCTACTTCGACGAGGCCACCTCCGCCCTGGACAATGTGTCCCAGGCCACGGTGTGCAAAAGCCTGGAAAAGCTCCGGGCCACCCGGGTGGTGGTCGCCCACCGCCTGAGCACCGTGAAAGACTGCGACCGCATCCTCTTTCTGGAGGACGGCAGGATGGTGGAGGAGGGCCCCTACGAGGAGCTGATGGCGCGAAAAGGCAGATTTTACCAGATGGCCCGGCGGCAGATGGCCTGAGCCGGGACAGTGAGAGGGGGGATGCGGGGCAAGGGCTGCTCTTTTGCCGGGAAACTGGTTTCGGTCCGTATTGCGCAAGCAATTTCAACATAGCCACAAAAAAACAAGAGAAAAGGAGGCGTTCCGGTTTCACCGGGGCCCGTCGGGCCCCAGAGGGAAACTGGGGAAACTATGGCAGAGTATTTATCGCCAGGCGTGTACGTCGAAGAATTTGAATCTGGTGGCAAGCCCATGGAGGGCGTGGGCACCAGCACCGCGGGCTTCATCGGCCTTGCGGAGCGGGGCCCGGCCAAGGGCGTGCCGGAGCTGGTCACCAGCTTCGCCGATTTCCGGCGGAAGTTCGGCGGCTACCTCTCGGAGAACGGCTTCGGCCAGTACCGCTACCTGGCCTACGCGGTGGAGCACTTCTTCGTCAACGGGGGCACCCGGGCCTTCATCGCCCGTGTAGCTCCGGCCGACGCCAAGTGCGCGGTGGGCTATGTGCCCTCCGAGGGAAACCAGGTGCTGCAGATCACCGCGAAGAACCCCGGCGCCTGGGGCGACAACGTGCGGGTGGTAATCAGCCCCGCCAGCAAGGCCAAGACCCAGATCTTGGAGGAAGTGGACACCAACAACGGCAAGAAGTACCTGGTGAAGAACGCCGCGGGCTTCCATCCCGGGGACGTGGTGCTGTTCACCGACGGGGAGGCCCAGGTGTACAACCGCATCGCCAAGGTGCAGGACAACCTGCTGCAGTTCGCGGTGGAGTTCGAGGGCGACGTGGTGGACAAGAACCTGCTGCCCCAAAAGACCATCTCCACCTGCGAGTTCAGCCTGGAAGTGAAGTACGAGGACGCGGAGGAGTACTACGAGAACCTGTCCTTCAATCCCAACGAGCCCAACTTCGTGGGCAAGAAGCTGGAGAAGTCCGACCTGGTGAGCGTGCAGTACACCGGCGCCCCCACCGAGGAGCCCGTCCCGCCTTTCGCCCAGCTGGCCGGCACGGAGCAGCCCGTGGTGAGCATCTCCCTGGCAAACGGCAGCGACGGCTCCGTGGCCTCCCTGTCGCCCGCCGACTTCATCGGCACCGACAACGGCGCGGGCCAGCGCACCGGCATCCAGGCCTTCCTGGATAGGGAATCTTCATGTTGCATTTCTCCTTTCACGCCGGAAATGGCCTAGAAAACAGCCGATGCTCGTGTTGCATTTCGTGTTGCATAGTTGCGAAAAAGGCTTCTTTTTGGCGAAAAAACTTGCGTTTATAAGAAAAAGAATTCTTCGCAAAAAGCTAGAAAAATGGCTTGAAACCTAGAAATCTAGGAATCAAGCCATTTCTTAATTGGTGCGCGAGACGGGACTTGAACCCGTACGTCGTAGACACACGCACCTCAAACGTGCCTGTCTGCCAGTTCCAGCACTCGCGCTTAACGAGCAGTATTATAGCATTACTGGCAGGGGTTTGTCAACAGGGAATTTCCCATTTCACAGCTGAAGGAAAAAACGGAAGATTTCCCCGCCGTCTACCGTGTCTCTGCGCAGATGGGCGCCGGTCATCCGTTCCGGGTGGAATTGGGTGGCGTAAATGGCTTTTTCCGGCCAGGCGATGGCCTCCACCGTGCCGTCGGCGCACCGGGCGGCGACCGCAAACCCCGGGGCCAGCCTGTCGATGGCCTGGTGGTGGGAGCTGTTCACGGAAAAGCGCTCCCCATGGAGTTCGTGGAGGAAACTGCCTGCCGGGGCCGTGACCTGGTGGACCTGGTCGCCGGTGGTCTCGCTGTGCTGGTGCTCCACGGCGTTGGGGAGATCCTGGATGAGCGTGCCGCCAAAGGCCACGTTGATGACCTGGATGCCCCGGCAGATGCCCAAAATAGGCTTCCCGCTCCGGGCGAACCGGGCAATCAGCTCCAGCTCCGCCTGGTCCCGCACCGGGTCGATGCCTTCGCTCCCGTCGTTCTCCTGACCGTAGCGGACGGGGTCAATGTCCATGCCGCCGGGCAGCAGCAGGCCGGTGCACCCTGCCGCCTCCGCCAGGTCGGTGGAGCAGCGCCAGGCAGCGCCGGCGGCCTCCAGAGCGGCGGTGTAGTTGGCCAGTTTTTCCCCGTCACCGTAAAGGAAAATCGTTTTCATCATAGCATCCCTCCTGGAAAAGTATGGGTTCGGGCTGTTTCCCGAAAAACCGCGCCGGGCTTTCCCTATGATGGATATGCGTCCCCAACCGGGGACATCCGCAAAGGAAAAGGGGGCGGCTGATTTGAAATGGAAAAAGATTGCGGACAAGCCCGGGGAGCTTCTGTCCGCAGGCATTGTGGCCGGGGCCCTGCTGCTGAGCCTGGGGCTGAGCTGGCTGGGCTATGTGGACGGCCGGACCAGGGTCCAGGCCCGGGAGGCCGCGGCCCAGCCCCAGGCCACTCCCGCGCCAGAGCCGGACGGGTTCCAGCAGCTGGAGGACCCGCTGCTGGTGCTGGTCAACGAGGAGGTCCCCCTGCCGGAGGACTGGACCGTTACCCCGCGGATGGTCCACGACGAGGAGGTGGACCTGCGGATGTACGAGGACCTGATGGCCATGTTCGACGCGGCGGCAGAGGAGGATGTCTGGTTCTGGGTGGCCTCGGGCTACCGCAGCGTGGAGGAGCAGCAGGTCATCCTCCAGCGGGCGGTGGAGGAAAACCTGGGCCGGGGGATGGGGGAGACACTGGCGGAGGAAACCGCCCTGCGCACCATCGCGAAGCCCGGCCACAGCGAGCACCACACCGGCCTTGCCGTGGACCTGAACGATGTCAGCGACGACTTTGAGGAGACCCAGGCCTACCGCTGGCTGCAGGCCCATGCCGCGGAATACGGGTTCATCCAGCGCTACCGGACGGACAAGTCCCACATCACCGGTATCGACAACGAGAGCTGGCACTACCGCTATGTGGGCAGGGAACACGCCCTGGCCATGGAGCGGCTGGACCTGTGCCTGGAGGAGTACGTGGCCTATCTCCGGGAGCGGGGAATGCAGTAATCGGCATCGCTGTAGATTTCTGTTGCCAAATCGGGAATTTTTGCTATAATAAAGAGACAGCGAAATTCCTGGCCCCAGGGCCAGTATATCATAAGCGAGGAGCGACCGCAATGGCAACAGTGAGAACAAGATTCGCCCCCAGCCCCACGGGGTTCATGCATGTGGGCAACCTGCGCACGGCGCTGTACGAGTACCTGGTAGCCAAGTCCCAGGGCGGGAAGTTCGTCCTGCGCATCGAGGATACCGACCGGGAACGCCTGGTAGAGGGCGCCGAGGACGTGATCTACCGCACCTTGGAAAAGGTGGGCCTCAAGCACGACGAGGGCCCGGACGTAGGCGGCGAGTTCGGCCCCTATGTGCAGAGCCAGCGCAAGGACCTGTATAAGCCCTACGCCGAACAGCTGGTGAAGGAGGGCAAGGCCTACTACTGCTTTTGCACCAAGGAGCGGCTGGAATCCCTCCACGACGCGGAGGGCATCGGCGGGTACGACCGCCACTGCCGCGACCTGCCCCAGGAGGAAATCCAGCGCCTGCTGGACGCGGGCACGCCCTATGTCATCCGGCAGAAGGTGCCCTTCACCGGCTCCACCACCTTCGAGGACGCGGTGTTCGGCTCCATCACCATTGAGAACAAGGAGATCGAGGACCAGGTGCTCTTAAAGGCCGACGGCTATCCCACCTACAACTTCGCCAACGTCATCGACGACCACCTGATGCACATCACCCACGTGGTCCGGGGCAGCGAGTACCTCACCTCCACCCCCAAGTACAACCTGCTGTACGAGGCCTTCGGCTGGGAGATCCCTACCTACGTGCACCTGCCCCTCATCATGGGCAAAAACGAGGACGGCAGCGTGTCCAAGCTCTCCAAGCGCCACGGCTCCACCAGCTTCGAGGGCCTGCTGGAGGAGGGCTACCTCTCCCAGGTCATCGTCAACTACATCGCCCTGCTGGGCTGGGCCCCCAAGGACAACCAGGAGATCTTCACCCTGGAGGAGCTCACCCGGGCCTTCTCCATCGACGGCATCAGCAAGTCTCCGGCGGTATTCGACTACGACAAGCTCAACTGGTTCAACGCCGAGTACATCAAAGCCATGGGGGAGGAGGAGTTCACCGAAAACGCCATGCCCTACTACCGCGAGGTATTCGGGGAGCAGGAGAAGCCCTGGGAGGTGCTGTACTCCATCCTGCCGGCGCGCATCACCAAATTCAACGAGATTCCCGGCCTGCTGGGCTTTTTGAAGGAGCTGCCCGACTACCCGGCGGACTTCTTCGTAAATAAGAAGAGCAAGACCAACCTGGAAAACTCCCCCCAGATGCTTCAGGCCGCCATCCCCGTGCTGGAGGCCCTGCCAGACTGGAATGTCACCGCCATCCACGACGCCATGATCGCCCTGGCCGCAGAGCTGGGCGTGAAGAACGGCACCCTGCTGTGGCCGGTGCGCATCGCCGCGGCGGGCACCCTGGTCACCCCCGGCGGCGCTATGGAGATCCTCACCCTCCTGGGCCGGGAGGAAGCCCTGCGCCGTCTGCAGCTTGGCCTGCGGAAGCTGGCGGTTTGATTTGGTAATAACAAGGCCGCACCGTGCGGGGAACGTGTATGGATCGCGCGGCCAATTTTTTCCCAGGCAGTCTAAAACCGACGCAGGAAAGCTGGCGCTTTTCAAGGAGGTTTTGGGCTGTATGGGGAAAAAGCTGGAAGCGAGGCATATACGAAGCCGCAGGCGTGCCCTGTACGGTGCGGCCTTGCAACGTAATCCCTTAGAAAGGAACCGTGAAAACAATGAGCGAAAAAATCAACTACGACGCCATCCCCTCCACCAATTTTATCGATGACTTCGTCAAGGAGGACATGGGCCCCGGCGGCCGTACCGAGGGCATGCAGGTCCACACCCGTTTCCCACCCGAGCCCAACGGCTACCTGCACATCGGCCACGCCAAGGCCATTTACATCGATTTCGGCACGGCGGAGCGCTTCGGGGGCATCTGCAACCTGCGCATGGACGACACCAACCCCACCAAGGAGGACGTGGAGTACGTAGACGCCATCAAAGAGGACATCCACTGGCTGGGCTACGACTGGGAGGACCGGTTCTACTACGCCTCCGACTACTTTGAGGATATGTACAAAGGGGCCGAGGAGCTCATCGAGAAGGGCCTGGCCTACGTGTGCGAGCTCACCCCCGAGCAGATGAAGGAGATGCGGGGCGATTTGACCCACCCCGCCCAGAGCCCCTACCGGGACCGGCCCAAGGAGGAGAGCCTGGACCTGTTCCGCCGGATGCGGGCCGGGGAGTTCGAGAACGGCCGCATGACCCTGCGGGCCAAGATCGACCTGGCCTCCGGCAACTTCAATATGCGAGACCCGGTGATCTACCGCATCAACCATACCAGCCACCACCGCACCGGGGACAAGTGGTGCATCTATCCCATGTACGACTACGCCCATCCCTTCGAGGACGCCATGGAGTGCATCACCCACTCCCTGTGCTCCCTGGAGTTTGAGGACCACCGGCCCTTCTACGACTGGGTTGTGCAGAACGTGACCCTGCCCAGCAAGCCCCGGCAGATCGAGTTTGCCCGGCTGGGCATCAACAACACGGTGATGAGCAAGCGGAAGCTCCGCGCCCTGGTGGAGGAAAACCTGGTAGACGGCTGGGACGACCCCCGGATGCCCACCATCTGCGGCCTGCGCCGCCGGGGCTACACCCCCGCCTCCATCCGGAATTTCAGCGAGCGCAACGGCGTGTCTAAGGTAAACTCCACGGTGGAATACGCCTTTTTGGAGTATTGCCTGCGGGAGGACCTGAACCTGAACGCCCGCCGGGTCATGGCGGTGCTGGACCCGGTGAAGCTCACCATCGAGAACTACCCCGAAGGCCAGAGCGAGACCTTCTCCGTGGAAAACAACCCCAACAAGCCCGAGGAGGGGGAGCGGCCCGTCACCTTCTCCCGCACCCTGTATATCGAGCGGGAGGACTTCCTGGAGGAGCCGGTGCCCAAGTTCAAGCGCCTGTACCCCGGCGGCCCCGAGTGCCGCCTGAAGGGTGCCTACCTCATCCGCTGCACCGGCTGTGTCGAGGACGAGAACGGCAAGGTGGTGGAGATCCTGGCTACCTACGACCCGAAGAGCTCCGGCGGCAACCCGGCGGACGGCCGGAAGGTAAAGGGCGCCACCCTCCACTGGGTGGACGCCAATAACGCCCTGGACGCGGAAGTGCGCCTGTACGACAACCTGTTTACGGTGGACGACCCGGAGCAGGGGGACTTTAAGGATTACCTGAACCCCGACTCCCTGAAGGTGCTCACCGGCTGCAAGGTGGAAAAAGCCCTGGAGAGCGCCAAGCCGGGGGAGAGCTACCAGTTTATGCGGCAGGGCTATTTCTGCGCCGACAGCAAGGACAGCAAGCCCGGCGCGCTGGTGTTCAACCGCTCGGTCAAGCTGAAGGACAGCTTTAAGCCGGCCTGACCCACCCACACCCCTTACCTTGATAAAACCAGGAGGTTTTTCCCATGAAGATCACCTATTTGGGCACAGCTGCCTCCGAGGGGCTGCCCGCTCCGTTTTGTGACTGTCCAGTGTGCCAGAAAGCCCGTAAAGAAAAAGGCAAGAGTGTCCGCACCCGTTCCCAGGCCCTGGTAGATCAAAGCCTGCTTTTGGATTTCCCGGCGGACACCTACTTCCACTGCCTAGAGTATGACGTGGACCTGCTACAGGTCACAGACCTGCTGGTGACCCATTCCCACTCGGACCACTGGTATCCGGGAGACCTGTTTACCACGGTGGAACCCTACGGCCATCACAGGGAGGATTACCTCTTGACCCTCCACGGCAACCAGACGGTGTGCCGGCAATTCGCCGAGGGGATCGGCACGGAGGAATCGCTGGTGCCGAAGACCGTCCACTACCAGGTGGCCAAGGCTTTTCAGCCCTTTTCCGCCGGGGAGTACCGGGTGACCCCACTGCCCGCGGACCACTGCTACACGGAGGAGGCTTTTTTCTACCTGATCGAGCGGGAGGGGAAAGCTTTGCTCTACGCCCACGACACCGGCTATTTCCTGGACGGCGTGTGGGAGTACCTGGCCTCCCGCAAGGACCTGCGCCTGGGCCTGGTGAGCCTGGACTGCAACCACGGCTTCGAGGACAACCTGCACAACCACATGTGCTTTACCACCGACGCCAAGGTCCGGGACCGGCTGAAGGAGCTGGGCCTGGCCGGGGAGGAGACGGTATTTGTGTGCAACCATTTCTCCCACAACGGCGGCGGCACTTACGAGGAGCTGGCCGCCCGCGGGGCAGAGCTGGGCATGCGGGTAAGCTACGACGGCATGACCGTGGAATTCTAAAACTTTTAGCGATTCGGGGGGGCGCCGCGCTGCTGCGGCGTCTCCTTTCTTTTTGCCTATTGTCACCCTAACGCGAGAAATGTGGTTGACGATTTCCCGGCCCCGTGGTATGGTAAGGGAAGCATACAGGAACAGGAGGCGAAAGGCCATGAACTTGACAGACCAGGTGCTGGAGGCCTTGCAGGACAGCGGCGTCCCCCTTTCCGGGGAGGAGCTGGCCCAGCGGTTCGGCGTCAGCCGGAACTCGGTGTGGAAGGCGGTAAACCGGCTGAAGGAGGCGGGCTACGAGATCACAGCGGCCACCAACCGGGGCTACCAGCTGGTGGGGGACAGCGATGTGCTCAGCGCGGAAAACATCCGCAGGCAGCTGGGCCCCGCCGCCCGGGACGCCGCTATCGAGGTGCGGGACCGGGTGACCTCCACCAACACCCTGCTCAAGGAGATTGCGGAGCAGGGCGGCCGGGAGGGCATGGTGATCGTCGCCCAGGAGCAGACCGCGGGCAAGGGGCGGCTGGGCCGGAGCTTCTACTCCCCCAAGGGCACGGGGCTGTATCTCAGCATCTTGCTGCGGCCCTCCTTCTCCGCCCAGGAGGCCCTGTCCATTACCACGGCGGCGGCGGTAGCGGCAGCCGAGGCCATCGACAGCCTCACCGGCGGGGAGGAGGAGGCCAGGATCAAGTGGGTCAACGACGTGTACTACCGGGCCCGGAAAGTCTGCGGCATTCTGACCGAGGCCTCCATCGATTTTGAGACCGGCGGCCTCCACTACGCCGTGCTGGGCATCGGAGTAGACCTGGCGGAGCCGGAGGGGGGCTTTTCCCCGGAGCTGCGGGAGGTGGCGGGGGCTCTGTTTCCGGCCGCGCCGCCGCCCGGCGCCAGGACGAAGCTGGCCGCCCAGATCATTGACCGGTTTTTCGGGTATTACCGCCAGCTGCCCGGCCGGGGCTACATGGCAGAATACCGCCGGCGCTCCCTGCTCACCGGGGTGGGCATCACTTTCCAGCAGGGGGAGGAGCTCCGGGAGGGCATTGTCACCGGGGTGGACGAGGAGGCCCGGCTGCTGGTGCGGCTCCCCGACGGTACCGAAAAGGTCTTCGCCGCCGGTGAGGTGCAGATCCAGAAAGATTTTTTACAGCGGCTGCGTGCAGAGGCAGCCGCCAGAGGGGAGGGGGACGCGTGAAGATCCTGTGGCGCTCCAAATTGCAGAAGATGATAGTGGCCGGGGTCATGGCGGCCCTGCTGGCCGTGCTGACCCAGATCTCCATCCCCCTGCCCACGGGCATCCCCGTCACCCTGCAGACCTTTGTGGTGGCTTTGTGCGGCTATTTGCTGGGGCCCGGCCTGGGGACCCTCTCCGTGGGGGTGTACCTGGCCCTGGGGGCCATGGGCCTGCCGGTGTTCGCCGGGTTTGCCGGGGGGCTGGCCTCCTTCGCCGGAATGACCGGCGGCTACCTGTGGTCCTTTTTGCCCATGGCCTGCCTCTGCGGCCTGGGGGCCCGGCGGGGCGGCAAGGCCTGGGCCCTGGTGCTGGGAGCCCTGGGCCTGGCGGTGTGCCACCTCTGCGGGGCGTTCCAGTTTGCGGCGGTGATGTCCCTGTCCCCCTGGCAGGCTTTCCTCACCGCCTCGGCGCCCTATCTCATCAAGGATGCCCTCTCCCTGGTGCTGGCCTACGGCGCCGCGGAAGCCATGCTCTACGCCCTGAAGCGCGCCCGCCTGGTGAGCCTGGGCTGAAACCGAAAAAACCATGCCAGCGCCCCGCGTTTCCCCCTCCGGGAAGCCCGGGGCGCCCTTTTTTTGCCCCGGTTTTTCCCAAAGCGGGAGGAAACCGGGAATGTTTGTTGATTTTTTCAAATTTCTCTTGCTTTTGGGGTTGGAATATATTAGAATAACCTTGTGGAACTGTTGAAAAAACCTGGCTTTTCCCTGGGTAATTCAGGAAACTTACCTAGAGTTTCCCGGCGCTTTACAGCGCCCGGCATGTTGCACAAATTGTATCGATATTTAACTATCGAAATCGGTCTGCTGCCAGTTTACATTCCTCTGGGGTAATGTTAAAATATTATCAAAGTTAGGAGGGGAGGGAAGCAAGCATGCCAAGCCGATGTATCTCGAAGCAGACGCTCCAGCGGTTGCCTACCTATTTAAGCTACCTCAGGTCCCGCGGGGAAGACGCTTCCAAGTACGTTTCGGCGACGGCTATCGCAGACGCTCTTGGCATGAACCAAGTGGTGGTCCGAAAGGATCTGGCCTCCATCAGCACCTCCGGCAGGCCCAAGGTGGGCTATGTCCGGCAGGACCTGATTTTGGAGCTGGAACGCTTTTTGGGCTACGACAACGCCGATGACGCTATTTTGGTCGGGGCAGGTAAACTGGGAAAGGCACTGCTCAGTTTCGATGGCTTTTTGCAGTATGGCCTCAACATTTTAGCGGCCTTCGACACAGATCCCAAGGCGGTGAACAGCCAGGTGGGAGGGAAGATGATCCTCCCCATGGACAAGCTGACGGACCTGTGCCAGCGTACCAAGGTGCGCATCGGCATCATCACCGTGCCGGGAGAGCATGCCCAGGCGGTGTGCGATCTTTTGATCAAAAGCGGGATTCTGGCCATCTGGAATTTCGCCAACGTCCACCTGGAGGTCCCCCCGGGGATCTTGGTCCAGAATGAGAACATGGCAGTTTCTCTCGCCATTCTTTCCAATCACCTGAAAGAACGATTCAGCACAAAATAAAGTGAAAAGGATGGATCATTTCATGGAAACAAAAATGAACTACGAGATCGTGGAAAATGCGGAAACGTTCGAGAAAATGCTCGCCCGGGTCCGTGAGGCGCAGAAGATCTACGCCTCCTACACCCAGGAGCAGGTCGACAAGATTTTCCGCGCCGCCGCAATGGCCGCCAACCTCCAGCGTATCCCCCTGGCCAAAATGGCCGTGGAGGAGACCGGCATGGGTGTTGTGGAGGACAAGGTCATTAAAAACCACTACGCCGCCGAGTATATCTACAACGCCTACAAGGACACCAAGACCTGCGGCGTGGTAGAGGAGGACAAGGCCTACGGCATCAAGAAGATCGCCGAGCCCATCGGCGTGGTCGGCGCGGTCATCCCCACCACCAACCCCACTTCCACCGCCATCTTCAAGTGCCTGATTTCCCTCAAGACCCGCAACGGCATCATCATCAGCCCCCATCCCCGCGCCAAGAAGTGCACCATCGCCGCCGCCAAGGTGGTTCTGGAGGCTGCTGTGAAGGCCGGTGCTCCCGAGGGCCTGGTGGGCTGGATTGACGTGCCCAGCCTGGAGCTGACCAACACCCTGATGGCTGAGTCCGACATCATCCTGGCCACCGGCGGCCCCGGCATGGTAAAGGCCGCCTACTCCTCCGGCACCCCCGCCCTGGGCGTAGGCGCCGGCAACACCCCCGCCATCATCGACGACACCGCCGATGTGGTGCTGGCTGTCAACTCCATCATCCACTCCAAGACTTTCGACAACGGCATGATCTGTGCTTCCGAGCAGTCTGTCATCGTGCTGGATAAGGTCTACAAAGCCGTAAAGGACGAGTTCAAGAAGCGCGGCTGCTACTTCCTGAACAAAGAGGAGACCGAGAAGGTCCGCAAGACCATCATCATCAACGGCGCCCTCAACGCCAAGATCGTGGGTCAGAAGGCCCACACCATCGCCAAGCTGGCCGGTGTGGACGTGCCCGAGGCCACCAAGATCATCATCGGCGAGGTGGAGAGCGTGGACATCTCCGAGGAATTCGCCCACGAGAAGCTGTCCCCCGTGCTGGCCATGTACAAGGCCAAGACCTTCGACGAGGCCATCGAGAAAGCCGAGCACCTCATCGCCGACGGCGGCTACGGCCACACCTCCTCTCTGTACGTCAACGTGGCGGAGAAGGAGAAGCTCGCGAAGCACCAGGCTGTCATGAAGACCTGCCGTATCCTGGTGAACACCCCCTCCTCCCAGGGCGGTATCGGCGACCTGTACAACTTCAAGCTGGCTCCCTCCCTTACCCTGGGCTGCGGTTCCTGGGGCGGCAACTCCGTCTCTGAGAACGTGGGTGTCAAGCACCTCATCAACATCAAGACAGTCGCCGAGAGGAGAGAGAACATGCTGTGGTTCAGAACGCCTGAGAAAGTGTACTTCAAGAAGGGCTGCATGCCTGTCGCCCTCAACGAGCTCAAGACCGAGTACAACCGGAAGAAGGCCTTTATCGTCACCGACTCCTTCCTGTTCAAGAGCGGCTTTACCAAGAACGTCACCGACAAGCTGGACGAGCTGGGCATCCAGTACGCCTGCTTCTACGACGTGGCTCCCGATCCGACCCTGGCCTGCGCGCTGGAGGGCGTCAAGCAGATCCGCGACTTCGAGCCCGACGTGATCATCGCCCTGGGCGGCGGCTCTCCCATGGACGCTGCCAAGATCATGTGGGTGCTGTACGAGCATCCCGATGCCGACTTCCAGTCCATGTCCATGGACTTCATGGATATCCGCAAGCGTATCTACAAGTTCCCCAAGATGGGCGAGAAGGCCATGATGGTGGCCATCCCCACCTCCTCCGGTACCGGCTCCGAGGTGACTCCCTTCGCCATCATCACCGATGAGAAGACCGGCACCAAGTGGCCTCTGGCCGACTACGAGCTGCTGCCCAACATGGCCATCGTAGACGCCGACAACATGATGACCCAGCCCAAGGGCCTGACCTCCGCCTCCGGTATCGACGTGATGACCCACGCCATCGAGGCCTATGTGTCCATCATGGCCACCCCCTTCACCGACGGCCTGGCCCTGAAGGCCATCAAGGCTGTGTTCGATTACCTGCCCTCCGCCTACGAGAACGGCGCCAACGATCCCTACGCCCGCGAGCGCATGGCCGAGGCCTCCTGCATGGCTGGTATGGCCTTCGCCAACGCCTTCCTGGGTGTGAACCACTCCATGGCTCACAAGCTGGGCGCTTACCATCACCTGCCCCACGGCGTGGCCAACGCCCTGATCCTCACCGAGGTCATCCGTTACAACGCCGCCGAGGTCCCCACCAAGATGGGCACCTTCTCCCAGTACCAGTACCCCCACGCCAAGGCCCGCTACGTGGAGGCCGCCAAGTTCGCCGGCATCACCGGTAAGAACGACGACGAGGTCTTTGAAAACTTCATCAAGGCCCTGGAGGACCTGAAGGATAAGATCGGCATCAAGAAGACCATCAAGGATTACGGCGTAGACGAGAAGTACTTCCTGGATACCCTGGACGAGATGGTGGAGAACGCCTTCAACGACCAGTGCACCGGCGCCAACCCCCGCTATCCCCTGATGAGCGAGATCAAAGAAATCTACCTGAAGTGCTACTACGGCAAGTAAGGAAACGGAGGAGTTTTAACCATGAAACTGGAAAAGGTAATCGCTGTCAGAAATTCCAAGACCATCTACCGGGATGGCAAGTACGTCATCAAGGTATTTGACGAAGGGTATTCCAAGGCGGACATCCTCAACGAGGCGCTGAACATCGCCCGGGTGGAGGAGACCGGCCTGCCCGTCCCCGCTCTGGAAGAGGTCACCAAGGTGGATGGCAAGTGGGCCATCGTCACCGATTACGCCGAGGGCAAGACCATCGCCCAGCTGATGGCGGAGAACCCCGACAAGAAGGATGAGTACCTGGAGAAGTTCGTGGACATCCAGCTGGAGATCCAGTCCAAGACCTGCCCCATGCTCAACCGCCTGAAGGAGAAGATGAAGCGCAAGATCTCCCAGACCGACCTGGACGCCACCACCCGGTACGAGCTGGACGCCCGTCTGGCCTCCATGCCCAACCACAACAAGGTCTGCCACGGCGACTTCAACCCCACCAACGTGGTGATCTCCCCCGACGGGGAGAGCTGGTCCGTGCTGGACTGGGCCCATGTGACCCAGGGCAACGCCAGCGCCGACGCCGCCCGCACCTACCTGCTGTTCTGGCTCTCCGGCGACATCAACTCCGCCGAGAAGTACCTGGACCTCTTCTGCAAGAAGAGCGACACCGCCAAGCAGTATGTGCAGAAGTGGCTGCCCATCGTGGCCGCCTCCCAGTCCGTAAAGGGCAAGCCCGAGGAGAAGGAATTCCTCATGAGCTGGGTCAACGTGGTCGAGTACGAATAAGCCCCGCACTTCCCTGCCAAGCGCAAGGCCCCTTGTCCCGCCCCGGGCGGGGCAGGGGAGGCCTTGTATCAAAGTAAAAATAGCATAGAACGCATTTCCAGGAGGAATGGATCATGAAATGTACGATTTGCATCGGCAGTTCCTGCCACCTGAAAGGCTCCCGCCAGATCGTGGAGGAGCTCCAGTACCTGGTAAAGGAGAACAATCTGGAGGACAAGGTGGAGCTGGGCGGCACGTTCTGCATGGGCAACTGTGTCAACGGCGTCAACGTTACGGTGGATGACAAGCTGTTCTCCGTCTCCCCCGAGACCGCCAAGGAATTCTTCGAGAAAGAGATCCTGGCTAAAGTAAAATAAACCCATTTTGCGGAGGGCTCCATCTGTGGTTTCCATAGATGGAGCTTGCCGTAAAAGCCTTTATTTTGTGAGGAGGAAGAGGTCGTTCCCCATGACTGAATACTTAAAGCTGAAAAAATCCAACTGTGTCAACTGCTATAAATGCATCCGGCACTGCCCGGTGAAGTCCATCAAGTATTCGACAGGCCAGGCCCAGATCGTCAGCGACGAGTGCATCCTGTGCGGCCAGTGCTTCGTGGTGTGCCCCCAGAACGCCAAAGAGATCCGCAACGACGTGCCCAGCGCCATGGAACTCATCAAGAGCGGCCCGGTTATCGCCAGCCTGGCGCCCTCCTTTGTGGCAAATTATCCGGGAGCCACCGCGGCCACCATGGAGAAGGCCTTAAAGCAGCTTGGCTTTACAGGGGTAGAGGAGACCGCCATCGGCGCTTCTATTGTCAAAACGGAATATGAGCGCATCATCGCCGAGGGCAAGCAGGAGGTCATCATCTCCACCTGCTGCCATTCGGTGAATACGCTGGTAGAGAAATATTACCCCGAGGTGCTGCCCTACCTGGCCACCGTGGTGTCGCCCATGCAGGCCCACTGCCAGAAGATCAAGCAGGAGCACCCCGGCGCCAAGACCGTGTTTATCGGGCCCTGCATCTCCAAAAAAGCCGAGGCCGACGCCTACCCGGGCTACGCCGACTGCGTCCTCACCTTCGAGGAGCTCTCCGACTGGCTGAAGCAGGAGGGCATCACCGTGGAGCAGGGGGAGGACCATCTGGAGGAGAGCCGTGCCCGGCTGTTCCCCACCACCGGCGGCATCCTGCGCACCATGAAGTGCGATTCCCCCGACTACGCCTACCTGGTGGTAGACGGCATCGAGAACGTGCTGGCCGCCCTGGACGACATCAAGCAGGGGCGCCTGAAGAAGTGCTTCATCGAGATGTCCATCTGCGCGGGCAGCTGCATCGGCGGCCCCGCCATGGAGCGGGAGCGGCGCCGTCCTGTCACCGACACCATCGCGGTGAACCGCTACGCCGGCCGGAAGGACTTCGTGGTGGACCAGCCCGACGGCAAGGACCTGATCAAGGACCACCGGTTCATCGGCCTGCACCGGCAGATGCCCGGGGAGAAGGAGATCGAGGAGATCCTCCACAAGACCGGCAAGTTTACTAAGGAGCAGGAGCTCAACTGCGGCGCCTGCGGCTACAGCACCTGCCGGGAGAAGGCCATCGCGGTGTACCAGGGCAAGGCGGACCTGAACATGTGCCTGCCGTTCCTGACCCAGAAGGCCCAGAGCTTCTCCGACACCATCATCAACAACACGCCCAACGGCATCATCGTCCTCAACGAGGACCTGGAGGTGCAGCAGATCAACTCTGCCGCCTGCCATATCATAAACATCCGCCACGCTTCCGACGTGCTGGGCGACCAGGTCATCCGCATCCTCGACCCCAAGGTGTTCCTGGACGTGATGTCCTCCGGCAGGAGCATCCGGGATGAGAAGATCTACCTGGCGGAGTACAAGCGCTATGTGGAGCAGAGCGTCATCTACGACCGCAGCTACCACATCGTCATGTGCATCATGCGGGACGTGACCGAGGAAGAGCGGGAGCGCAAGAAGAAAGAAGAGATCAGTCAGTCCACCATCGAGGTGACGGACCGCGTCATCGAAAAACAGATGCGAGTGGTGCAGGAGATCGCTTCCCTGCTGGGTGAGACCACGGCCGAGACCAAGATCGCATTGACGAACTTAAAGGATTCGCTGAACGATGAATAATCTATGTACTGACATCGGATACATGAGCCTGAACAAGTGGGGAGAGCAGCTCTGCGGCGACCGGGTGGAGATCGTGGAGCAGGGCGAGAACTCCTCGGTGATCGTTCTGGCAGACGGCATGGGCAGCGGCGTAAAGGCCAACATCCTGTCGTCCCTCACCTCTAAGATCATCTCCACCATGATGGCGGCCAACATGAAGCTGGAGGACTGCGTGTCCACCATCGCCGCCACCCTGCCGGTGTGCGCGGTGCGGAAGGTGGCCTACTCCACCTTTACCATCATCCATATCATCGACAACGAGGAAGCCGAGATCATCCAGTACGACAACCCCCTGCTCATCCTCCTCCGGGACGGCAAATTCGTGGAGATCCCCAAGGTGGGCAACGAGATCGAGGGGAAGATGATCTACCGCTCCCGCATCAAGCTCCAGGAGAACGATTTCCTCTTCGCCATGAGCGACGGCACCATCCACGCCGGGGTGGGGCAGTCCCTCAACTTCGGCTGGGAGCGCAAGGACATCATCTCCTTTTTGGAGATGATGTACGACCCCAGCTACACCGCCAAGACCTTCGCCACCCTGCTTGTGGAGGAGTGCAACCACCTGTACGGCGGCCATCCCGGCGACGACACCACCTGCTGTGTGGTGAAAGTCCGGGACCGGCAGCAGGTGAACCTGATGATCGGCCCGCCCTCGGACCGGAAGGACACCAACAAGTACATGTCCCTGTTCTTCTCCAAAGAGGGCAAGCACATCGTCTGCGGCGGCACCACCTCTACCTTGGCTTCCCAGTTTTTGGGCAAGCCCATGGTGGCCGACCTGAATTATCTGGACCCCGAGATCCCGCCCATCGCCAAGATCGAGGGCGTGGACCTGGTGACCGAGGGCGTCATCACCATCAGCAAGGTGCTGGAGTACGCGAAGAACTTCCTGGAGGACAACTCCTCCTACAGCCAGTGGGGCTATAAGCGGGACGGCGCGTCCCTCATCGCCCGCATGCTGTTCGAGGAGGCCACGGACATCAACTTCTTCGTGGGCCGGGCCGTAAACCCCGCCCACCAGAACCCCAACCTGCCCATCACCTTCAACATCAAGATGCAGCTGGTGGACGAGCTGAGCAAGTGCCTCCAGCAGATGGGCAAGCGCATCAAGGTAAGCTATTTCTAAACACACGGACGACCTGAGAAAGGACAAACCAATATGCCTGCCATTCCACTGAAAGACAGAAAATTCGACACCCAGGTCCAGTACCTGAAGTACAAGGTCCTGCGGGAGGTGGCCCGCTATGCCTTCGAGGACCGGCTGATGGATGCCTACACCGAGATCCCCAAGCTCATCGTAAAAGAGAAGCCCACCATGCGGTGCTGCATTTACAAAGAGCGCGCCATCGTGGGGGAGCGGATCAAGCTGGCCCTGGGCGGGGATAAGAACAACCCCAACGTCATCGAGGTCATTGACATCGCCTGCGACGAGTGCCCGGTGTCCGGCTACAGCGTCAGCGAGTCCTGCCGGGGCTGTATCGCCCACCGGTGCGAGGACGTGTGCCCCCGGGGCGCTATCACCTTCGATGAACACCTGAAGGCCCACATCGACAAAAGCAAGTGCGTGGAGTGCGGCCGGTGCGCCCAGGTGTGCCCCTACAGCGCCATCGTCAACCAGAAGCGCCCCTGCGAGAAGGCCTGCAAGATCAACGCCATCAGCATGGGGGAGAGCGGTGCCGCCGAGATCGACAACAACACCTGCATCTCCTGCGGCGCCTGTGTGTACCAGTGCCCCTTCGGCGCCATTGTGGACAAGTCCTTTATCTTGGATGTGGTAGACCTCATCAAGAAGAGCGAGAACAACACCAAGTACAAGCTCTACGCCGTCATCGCTCCCTCCATCTCCAGCCAGTTCAGCTACGCCAAGCTGGGCCAGGTCATCACCGGTATCCAGAAGTTGGGCTTCTTCCATGTGGTAGAGGCTGCCCTGGGCGCGGATATGGTGGCTTATGAGGAGTGCAAGGAGCTGGCGGAAAAGGGCTTCCTCACCAGCTCCTGCTGCCCGGCCTTCGTGGACTACATCGAGAAGAAGTTCCCCCAGCTCACGGACCACATCTCTCACAACCTGTCCCCGGCGGCCACTATCGCCAAGTATATCAAGGACACCACCCCAGGCGCCAAGATCGTCTTTATCGGGCCCTGCACCGCCAAGAAGATGGAGTTTCAGAAGGAAGGGCTGAAGGACATCATCGACAGCACCATCACCTTCGAGGAGCTGCAGGCCCTGTTCGACAGCCGCGACATCGACCTGAAGTCCCTGGAAGAGGGCGTGCTGGACAACGCCTCCTACTACGGCCGCATCTTCGCCCGCAGCGGCGGCCTGTCCGACGCCGTGGCCGAGGGCCTGAAAGAGCGTGGTATCGACTTTGACCTCCAGGCTGTGCCCTGCGACGGCATCGAGGCCTGCCGCGCCGCCCTGCTGAAAGCCTCGAAAAACGTGCTCAAAGGCAACTTCATCGAGGGCATGGCCTGTGTGGGCGGCTGCATCGGCGGCGCCGGCTGCCTGACCCATGGGGAGAAGAACAAGGCCGATGTGGACAAGTACGGCATGGAGGCCTATGAGAAGTCCATCGAGCAGGCCATCAGCCTGGTAAAACCGAAGGAGTAATTGCGTTATGAAGGCTTCGTATTTCCTGGGGAAAGGCAGCTTCGAAGTGCGCCAAGCCCCGGAGCTTCACCCCGGCCTGGGGGAAGTGGTCATCAAAAATATGGTCTGCGGGGTGTGCGGCACCGACGTGCACATCTTCCACGGGGAGCCCGGCTCTGCCGACGTGAACCCCCCCGTGGTGCTGGGCCATGAATATTCCGGTGAAGTGGTGGAAGTAGGGGAGGGCGTCACCGCCCTTAAGCCCGGCGATCACGTGACTGTGGACCCCAACATCTACTGCGGGGAGTGCGTCTACTGCCGCAACGGCAAAAAGCAGCTGTGCGAGACCATGCAGGCCGTAGGCGTCACCCGGGACGGCGGCTTTGGGGAGTACAGTCTGGTGCCTGCCGCCCAGGCCTTTAAGCTGGGGGATTCGGTCCCCTATGAGGCCGGCGCCATGGCGGAGCCCGTGGCCTGCTGCCTCCACGGCATCGACCTGGCCGGCATCAAGGCCGGGGACCGGGTGTGCATCGTGGGCGGCGGGGCCATCGGCCTCATCATGCTCCAGTTGGCCAAGCTCTCCGGGGCCTCCACACTGGTGCTCAGCGAGCCCAACGAAAAGCGCCGCCAGGTGGCCCTGTCCCTGGGCGCCGACGCTGCCATCGACCCCACTGCCCCCGACGCCAGGAGCGCCTACGAGGCCGCCCTGGGCGACGGCGCCGATGTGGTCATCGAGTGCGTGGGCAACAACGCCGCGGTGAAGAGCGCTTTCCAGCTGGCCAAGAAGGGCGCCACCATCGTGCTGTTCAGCGTGCCCAAGGTGGAAGCCACCTTCGACCTGCCCCTCTTCGACGTATACAAGAAGGAGCTGACCATCAAGGGCTCCTTCGTGAACCCGGACACCCACGAGCGGGCCGTGCGGCTGATTAACTCCGGCAAGCTGGATTTCACCTCCATCATCACCCACCGGTTCAACCTGGACCAGCTGCCCGAGGCTATCGCCATGCAGATGAGCAGCGAGTCCATTAAAGTGGTGGTCTGCCCCCACGGGGTGTGACCTACCATTCATAAGACAGCGAAAAGCCTCCCCCGGCCCACGCCAGGGGAGGCTTTCTGCACATTTTACACGCACAAAAAAGCTGCCTCTCTTTTGGAAAGGCAGCTTTTTGCCACGTAAGGACTGCGACGTTACAGCAGCCGGGTGTTGTTGATGATGAGCTCGAACTGTAGGCCCAAGGTCTGGGCGGCCTTGCGGCAGAGGATCATGCGGTCCAGAAAGATCTCGAAATACTCCATCACCGGGCATATCTGGGTGTCGATGGTAATATGAAAGATACAGGCCTTGTTCTCCGGCTGGATCTCCAGCTTGGTGTCCACCACGGCAAAATTCACCCGGTCGTGGATGTCGTTGGCCAGCACCGCGTCCTTACGCACCCGGGAGCGCCGCACGTCGCTCTTATCCGAGAGGATAAGGGCCGCGGCCAAGGGGTTGACCGGGAAGGCGGTCTTTTCGTCGTGATGGCCGATGGCCGAGCAGATGAGGCCGATCTCCTCCGGGGGCATGTTCCGCTTGTTCAGCAGGGTAAAAGCCATAATGGCGCCGCTGTGGGCGTGGTCCACCCGGTTCACGGTGTTTCCGATGTCGTGCAGGTACCCGGCGATGGCCGCCAGCTCGCAGGTGCGCTCCGGGTAGCCCAGCAGGCGCAGAATATCCCGGGCGGTGTCGCTGCTGCGCTTGGCGTGGGCCAGGCCGTGCTCGGTAAACCCGATGGCCTCCATGCACCGGTTGCCCTGCTCCACATAGGAGCGGACCTCCGGGTCGGCGAAGATGTCCTGGGGGGTGAGATGCGCGTATCCCATAGGCTTATTCTGCAGTGAGCATGCGGTACATGGCCTCCAGGCAGATCTGGGCATGGAGCTTGAACCGCCGCAGGTCGATGCGCTCGTTCACGTCGTGGGCATGGCTGTCCTCCTGGTCCGGGAAGCCGGGCCCAAAGGCCACGCCCCGGCCCTGCATGGTGCGGGCATAGGTGCCGCCGCCCATGGAGAACACCTGGCACTCCTCGCCGGTGATGTCCTTGTAGGCCCCGGAGAGCAGGGTGACCAGCTGGCTCTCCTTGGGCAGGTACAGGGGCACCGAGTTGGAGAGCAGGGTATAGGTGAGGCCGCAGCCCTCCACCTGCTGCTGCAGGGTGGCGGAGATCTCCGTCCCGTCCAGGGTGGCGGGGTAGCGGATGTCCACAGTCAGGCTGCACTGGTCCTGGTCCACGCTCACCAGGCCCAGGTTGAAGGTGAGGGGCCCGCTGGGCTCGTCCGCCAGCTTGACGCCCATGAGGGACCCGTCGTAGGTCAGGCCGATCTTATCGTGGGCAAAGGCGAAGAAGCTGCCCAGCTTTTCCGGGCCAAACACGTCGTACAGGAGCTCGATCAGATGGGCAGCGGCATTGACGCCCTCGTGGGGGGAGGCGGCGTGGGCGGCCTTTCCCAGGGCGGTGATGTTGGCCCCATCCGCGGTTCTCTCCACGGTGAACTGGGCCGCCCGGCCCCGGGCCTTCTCCTGCAGGGCGGCGAACTCCTCCTCCGTGCAGGCGATCCGGCACAGGGCCTTGTAGGGCACGGCGTTTACCACGGTCCCGGCGGTGAAGCCCTTCACCACCTGGGAGTCGTTCTTCCCGGTGACGGTAAAGTTGATGCCGCCCTTCTCGCAGTGGCAGACGCCGTAGCTGGCGTCGGGGGTAAATCCCATGTCGGGGAGCTGTTCCTTCTCAAAATAGTGCTTCATGTCGTGCATGCCGATCTCCTCCGCCGAGCCGAAGATGACCCGCAGCTTCCGGTTCCCCTTCACCCCGGCGTCCTTCAAAGCCCGCAGGCAGTGGAGGGCCACCACAGCGGCGCCCTTGTTGTCGGCTACGCCCCGGCCGTAGGCGTGGTTGTCGTCCAGCACCATGGTGAAGGGGTCGGTAGACCAGCCCTCCCCGGCGGGGACCACGTCCAGGTGGGCCATGACTACCGCGTTGCCCTCGCCCTCACCGTACTCGGCGTGGCCGGCGTAGTAGTCCACGTTCTTTGTTTTCAGGCCGTAGCCCTCCGCCAGCGCCAGCGCGGTGTCAAGGACCTTGGCGCAGTTGTCCCCAAAGGGGTGGGGGCCCTGGGTGGGCTCTGCCACCGAAGGGATAGCCACCAGGGTTTCCAGGTCTTTCAGAATATCGTCCCAGTAATCCAGGATCTTTTCTCCAAACATCAGCTTTTGTTCCTTTCTTTCGGCATGCGGCTGCCGTAGTTTCCATACGTTATAACGATAATCTTTTTCCAGGACAAAGTCAAGTCAAATCGGGGGAAAGGGGAGAGAGACTTGCTAAACGCTATTTGGTTCGGCATGATCGCGGCCAGCGTCCTCTGTGCCGCGGCCACCGGAAGGCTGGGGGAGCTCTCCGGCGGCCTGTTGGAGGGCGCCGGAGACGCGGTGGAGTTTTCCCTGCTCCTTTTGGGGAGCATGTGCGCCTGGCTGGGCTTCCTGCGCATTGCCGAGGAGAGCGGGCTGACCAGGCTTTTCGCCCGGTGCCTCTCCCCGGTGACCGGCCGGCTGTTCCCGGATTACCGGGAAAACCAGGACATCCAGGGGAAGATCTGCATGAATCTCTCCGCCAACCTGCTGGGCCTGGGCAACGCCGCCACGCCCTTAGGATTGGCGGCCGTCACCGCCATGGCCAAGGAGAGCAAAGGGGAGGCCCCCACCCGGGGCATGGTCCTGTTCGTGGTGATGAACACCGCTTCCCTGCAGCTGCTGCCGGTGAACCTGGCCGCCATGCGCAGTGCCTGCGGCAGCGCTGCCCCCTTCGCCGTGCTGCCGGAGATCTGGCTCACCTCCCTGGCGTGCCTTGTCACCGGGGTGCTGTGCTGCAAGCTGGCCGAGCGCCGCCGCGCCCCGGGGGCACCTCTGTGAGCGCGGAGGCTGCCGGGGCCGCCGCCCTGCCCCTGTTTGTGGGGGCCATCGTGGTCTTTGGCTTCCTGAAAAATGTGGATGTGTTCGATGCCTTCCTCGCCGGGGCGAAAGAGGGCCTGCACACCTCCCTAAAGCTGCTGCCCACCCTCATCGGCCTGTTGACGGCGGTGAGCATGGTCCGCGCCTCCGGCCTCCTGGAGGTCCTGTGCCGCCTGGCGGGGCCCGCCGCCCAGGCAGTGGGCATCTCCCCGGAATTGCTCCCTTTAGCGCTCCTGCGGCCAGTATCCGGCAGCGGGGCTTCCGCCTATACCCTGTCCCTGTTCCAGCAATTCGGCCCCGACAGCGAGACCGGGAAGATCGCCTCGGTGCTGTCCGCCTCCACCGATACCACCTTTTACGCCATCGCCGTGTATTTCGGGGCCTGCGGGGTGAAAAAGCTCTCCTACACCGTGCCCGCCGCCCTGCTGGGGGACGCAGCCGCCCTGGTATTCTCCGTCCTCACGGTAAAACTTTTCGGGTGAGCCTTGCGCCCCGGCGCCCTCCTGGTATATAATAGCCACAGAGAATCTCGAGGAACGGAGGAGCCGCCAATGCTGCTTGCCTTAGACGTGGGAAATACCAATGTGACCATCGGTGTGTACGACGGGGACACCCTGCTGTTCGTCTCCCGCATGGCCACCGACGCCTCCCGGATGGAGGACCAGTACGCCATCGAGCTCCGGGACATCCTCAGCCTGCACCAGGTGGAGCGGGAGAGCATCACCGGCGCGGCCCTCAGCTCGGTGGTGCCAAAACTCACCGAATATATCTCCGCCGCGGTCAAAAAGCTGTTCGGCTTCCGGCCCCTGGTGGTGGCCTACGACACCCTGGACGACCTGAAGATCACCATCCGCCACCCGGAGACTACCGGCCCCGACCTGATCGCCGGGTACGTGGCCGCCAGAGAGCTGTACTCCTGCCCCTGCATCGTCATCGATATGGGCACCGCCACCACCATCATGGTCATCGATAAGGAGGGCTGCATGCGGGGCGGCGGCATCATCCCCGGGGTGGGCATCTCCCTGGATGCCCTCACCAGCCGGGCGGCCCTGCTGTCCTCCATCGGCCTGGAGACCCCGGAGCACGTCATCGGCCGGGACACCGTGGAGTGTCTGCAGTCCGGCATGCTCTACGGCACCGCGGCCATGCTGGACGGCTTCTGCGACCGCATGGAGGAGGAGCTGGGCTATCCCTGCCGGGTGGTGGCCACCGGCGGCCTGGCCGGGCAGGTCATCAAAAACTGCCGCCGCAAGGTGGAACTCTGCGACACCCTGCTGCTGGACGGCCTGAAGCTCATCTACGAGAAAAAGCAGGCACAGTAACCACAGAGAAAAAGAGGGAGGCCCCAGCGGCCTCCCTCTTGCTATTTCTTCCGGTAGATGGTCCTGCCCTCCTTGATGGTCTCCAGCACCTGGATGTCCTTGAGCTGCTCCGGGGCCGTTTTCAGGGGGCTGCGGTCCAAGATGACCAGGTCCGCCAACTTTCCGGGCTCCAGGCTGCCCTTCTGGTCCTCCTCAAAATACTGGTACGCCCCGTTGATGGTCACCGCCCGGAGGGCCTCCTCCACAGAAAGCCGTTGGTCCTCGCCCAGGACGCGGCCCTTCTGTGTTTTGCGGTTCACCGCGTTGTGGATGGCCAGGATCTGGTCGGGCATCTTCACCGGGGCGTCCTGGTGCAGGGTAAAGGAGATGCCCCTGTCACGCGCCGACCCGGCAGGGGAGATGTGGCAGGCCCGCTGGGGCCCCAGCACCGACTCGTAGTGATAGTCCCCCCAAAACCAGATGTGGTCCAGGAAAAAGGTGGGGAGGATGCCCAGGGCTTTCATCTCGTCCAGCTGGTCCTCCCGCACCGTCTGGGCGTGGACCATCACCGGCCGCAGCCCCGGGTGGGGGCCTTCCAGCTCCAAAGCCTTCCGGTAGCAGCGGATCATCTGGTCCGCGGCAGCGTCCCCGTTGGCGTGGACATTTACCTGCAGATTCCGGGCGATGCAGCCCCGGAAATACGCCGTCACCGCCTGGTCGGTCTGAGTGCCGTAACCCCGGTAGTCCGGGCTCTGACCCTCCGGGGGCTGGAAGTAGGGCTGGGTGAGCCAGGCGGTTTTTCCCTGGGGGGAGCCGTCCAGCCAGGTCTTGCCCCCCAGCAGCTTGTAGTGGCCGCGGTACTCCCGCCGGGGCGTGCCCTCATCCTGAAGGAGCTCAAAGGTGACGCTCTGCACCGCCTGCCCCACGATGTCCAGCTTCAGCTTCCCGGCGCTGGCGGCGGCCAGCAGCGTCTGGTGGACCGCTTTGTCTACGCTGGCGTCCTGGGCGGTGGTGATGCCGTACCCGGCGTACACATCCTGGGCCCGCTCCAGAGCGCCCAGCAGCGTCTCCAGGGTGGGGGCAGGGATGAGCTTTTTCTTCTCCGGGGCCAGGCAGGCGTTCTCCTCCAGAATGCCGTTGGGCTCCCGGGAATCCGGGGAGACCGTGCGCACCACCCCGCCGGCGGGCACGGCGTAATCCTGGCCCACATAGCCCAGGCGCTGCAGGGCGGCGCTGTTCACCGCCGCCAGATGCCCCGAGGTGTGGGAGAGAAAGATGGGCACCTCCGCGGTCACCGAGTCCAAATCGAACTTGGTGGGGTGCTGCTGGCCGGGGAAGCGTGTGTTGTCGTACCCCGAGCCGATGATCCACTCCCCGGGCTTTACCAGACCGTCCCGCAGGCGGGTGCGCAGCAAGTCCAGCAGCTGAGAGATGGAGCCGCACCCGCTCAGGTCCAGGTACAGCATGGCCTGGCTCACCATGGCGATGTGGCTGTGGGGGTCGATGAACCCGGGCAGCAGGGCCCGCCCCTCCAGGTCGATCTTCACCGTGTCCCGGTCCGCCAGGGCCAGAATTTCCTCCCGGCTGCCCACCGCGGCGATCTTCCCGTCCTCCACCAAAAGCCCGCCGGCCACCTGATTTTCCCTGTTCACGGTGACAATATCCCCGTTGTAATAGACCGTTTTCGACATACGCACACCTCCCGGCGTTTTTTCTTAGTATAGCACGTTTTCCCCGGGAAAACCACCACAGCACAAAAGGGAATGGCCACAAACCAGATACCACCCCAAACGCGAGCCTAGAAACACAAAACAGAAAAAACCTGCGGTCGCGAATAGCTGACCGCAGGTCTGGAAAATGACCCTAATTGTGATACAAATGAACCCCCTTTGGCGTTAGGGGGGTTCATTTTGCTCAAAGGGGGTTCACTCCGAACCAAGAGGGGGTCACTCCGCCCACCTCAAAAACAAAGAACAACCTGACCGCTGAGCGAACTAACCCTGCGGAGGTAGAAGCTCTTTTATTGCTACCCGCAGTTCTGTCCCGACTTCATATCCTTCATTCTGATAATGAGATTCAAGCGTTTTATGGTAGAAAATTAAAGAAACGCTACAGTGTGAGGATTCCTCCAATGCCGACATAAGACGTTTCCCTATGCCAGCCTTCCGTTTTTTCTCTTTCACAAACATAAACTGCGGGTACAAGGTATCGCAGAGAACTCCGCCATATATAAAACCGACAAGCTCTGTTCCCTCATATGCGACAAAGCAATTATCCCGGTATTCTTTATAGCGTAGCAAAGTCCCTGTCGTCGCTTTAACTTGTGGAGAATACCATTCTGAATCATCACACAGATCACCGAATTGCGGTATATCAGAGAACTCAAACTTTTTAATTTGAACGGAATCCTCCATACTTTTTGCACTCCTCAACTCTGCACCCACATCTTACCCTAAAATAGAAGGGAGCTATCTACAGTGCTTATTTTAGCACAGACAGTCGTACATTTCCAGTAAAAAAAACAGCAAGGCCCACAGGCTGCTAAACCTGTGGGCTTTGCGCTATTCTGCGGTCAAACTATAATCTCATGTCCTGTCTGGAACTTAAAAGTCAGCCGCCCATCCCGGTAGACGGTCACGGTGTCGATGACCGTGAGCCAGAGCCTGTCATCAAACTCTGTGAGGGGTTCTCCGTACTCCGCCAGCTCGAACATAAAGCCGCCGATGTCCTCGGCCTTGGCTTCCCGCTGGGCCTTTGCCGCCTGGAGCTTCTCCATCTCGGTGATAGGGATGAGGGACTTTTTGAAGATGTCGTGGTATCCGGCGGCGTTGGCTGCGCGGATTACGGCGTCCTCGTCTGTGTACTTGCGGTTCGTGCGGCTCTCCACCAGCTTGAAGCCGTGCCACACCTTGCCGTGGTGAATGGCGGCGTCCTGAGCATAGGCTTCGATCTCACCGGCCCACTTGGTCAGGCCGGGCAGCCGG
>DXIW01000023.1 GCA_019112625.1 Candidatus Acutalibacter stercorigallinarum
TCCTATTTCCGGCGCCGAGCAACACTGTTATCACCGGGGCGCTCTACTTCCGGGCGTTACGCCCTGCATCGTGCGGCTTTCGCAGCAGATGCGCACCCCACCGGGGCGCCTGCGTCCAGCACTTAGGAAGGGCGCCCCCAAGGGGTGCTGATACGCGGCGAAAGCACCACCCAGTACCGCCGCAGGCGGGCAGGAGAACAGACCGCTTTTTCACATCGTTCCCCGGCGCCGGGAGGAGAACGGATCTGCACCAGGCTTTCGAACGGGCCTTTTTCTTTGGCAGCCCGAAACCGTTTCTTTTTGGGCCCCTCCAAAAAGAAATGGGTTCGGGAAACCTGGCGATTTTAAGAACGGCCTTTCTTGCAGGCCATTTCTTTTTTCGGGAAAAAAGAAATGGGTTCGGGAGCGATCCGTCCCCGAACCCATCTTTCAAGCTTGCCGGCTTCCCGCCCCGGTCACAGCTGTCCGAACACCTCGTCGGCGGCCTGGATGGTGCGCTCCAGGTCCTCCCCGCTGTGGGCCTGGGAGAGGAACATGGCCTCGAACTGGGCGGGGGCCAGGTAGACCCCCCGGGCCAGCATCTCCCCGAAGTAAGCGGCGTATTTGTCCAGGTCGCTGCGGGAGGCGGAGGAGAAGTCCTCCACCGGCCCGGGGGTGAAGAAGGGCGCCACCAGGCTTCCCACCTGGTTGACCCGCACCGGGGCGCCGGTGTCCGCCGCGGCCTTGCGCATGCCCTGGGCCAGGCGCTCCGCCAACTGGGCGATGGTGGTATACACCTCTGGGTGCTGGTCTAAATAGGTGAGCTGGGCCAGGCCCGCGGCCATGGCCACCGGGTTGCCGGAGAGGGTACCCGCCTGGTACACCGGGCCGCAGGGGGCCACCTGCTCCATCAGGGACCGGCTGCCGCCGTAGGCCCCCACGGGCATGCCCCCGCCGATGATCTTCCCGAAGGTGACCAGGTCGGCCCGCACGCCGTAATACTCCCCTGCACCCCCCTTGGCCAGCCGGAAGCCGGTGATGACCTCGTCGAAAATGAGCAGGGCCCCCTCCCTGTCGCAGAGGTCCCGCAGGCCCCGCAAAAAGCCGGGATTGGGGCCCACCACCCCCATGTTGGCGGCCACAGGCTCTACGATGATACAGGCGATCTCCCCGGGGTACTGGGCGAAAAGGGCTTTTACGCTCTCCAGGTCGTTGAAGGAGGCGGTGAGGGTGTCCTTGGCGGTGCCCAGGGGCACCCCGGCGGAGCTGGGCCTGCCCCCTTCCGCCACGGCGGAGGACCCTGCCTTGACCAGCATGCAGTCGCTGTGGCCGTGGTAGCAGCCCTCGAACTTTACGATCTTGTCCCGGCCGGTGGCGCCCCGGGCCAGGCGCAGGGCGGACATCACCGCCTCGGTGCCGGAGTTGACCATCCGCACCATCTCCAGGTGGGGCACCATCCGGGTCATCCGCTCGGCGATCTCCACCTCCCGCTGGGTAGAGGCCCCGAAGGACAGGCCGTCTTTCACGGCGCGCTCCACCGCCTCCCGGATGAGGGGGTGGTTGTGGCCCAGGATCATGGGCCCCCAGGAGCACACGTAGTCGGTGTAGCGGCTGCCGTCCACGTCCCACAGGTAGGCCCCCTGGGCCCTGGCGATGAACCGGGGGGTGAGCCCCACGGAGCGGAAGGCCCGCACCGGGCTGTTCACCCCGCCGGGCAACACCCGTTTGGCCCGTTCAAACAACGCGGCAGACTGTTCCATCATCCGATCTCCCCTTTCAAAATGGCCTGGGCCAGCTCTTTGGCGTAGTAGGTGATGAGGATGCCCGCCCCCGCCCGGAACACGGACAGGGCGGACTCGCACATGACCCGGTGCTCGTCGATAAGGCCGGCCTGGGCGGCGGCCTTGATCATGGCGTATTCCCCGGACACGGAGTAGGCCGCCAGGGGCAGGTCGAAGGCGTCGGCGCACTCCCGGATCACATCCAGGTAGGAGAGGGCCGGCTTTACCATGAGGATGTCCGCCCCCTCCTCCACGTCCAGGGCGCACTCCTTCAGGGCCTCCTTCCGGTTGTGGGGGTCCATCTGGTAGCCCCGGCGGTCACCGAAGGCCGGGGCGGAGCCCGCCGCCTCCCGGAAAGGCCCGTAAAAGGCCGAGGCGTACTTGGCGGAGTAGGCCATGATGGGGATGTGGTGGAAGCCGAACTGGTCCAGGGCGCAGCGGATGGCGGCCACCCGGCCGTCCATCATGTCCGAGGGGGCCACCATGTCCGCCCCGGCCCGGGCGTGGGAGAGGGCGGTTTTCGCAAGCAGCTCCAGGGTGGCGTCGTTGTCCACCGTGCGGCCCCGCAGTGCCCCGCAGTGGCCGTGGCTGGTGTACTCGCACAGGCACACGTCGGTGACCACATAGAAGTCCGGGTCCGCCTCTTTGATCTTCCGGATGGCCTCCTGCACCACCCCGTCCTCCGCCCAGGCGGAGGAGCCCAGCTCGTCCTTCTCTTTGGGCAGGCCGAAGAGGATGCAGCTGCCCACCCCGGCGGTCCGGCACTCCTCCACCGCCTGGGCCACTGTGTCCAGGCCGTAGTGGTACTGGCCGGGCAGGGAGTCGATGGCCCGCTTGCCCGTTAAGGCCTCATCCACGAAAATGGGGTAGATCAGGCTGTCCGGGGAGAGGCGGGTCTCCCGGCACAGGCGGCGCACCGCCTCGCTGCCCCGCAGGCGGCGGGGCCGTTGGATTAGTTCCATATCAGTTCTCCTCCATGATCCGCGCCACCAAGCTGTCTATGGTGGCCTGGTTTGCTGTGATGGTGAAAATCCCCCGCTGTCTGGCTTCCGCCTCGGTCTGGGGGCCGATGCAGGCGGCGGTGACCCGGGACAGGTCCGCCCCCTCCCCCAAGGCCGCGGCAAAGCCCTTTACCGTGGAGGCGCTGGTGAAGGTGACAATGGCCCCCTGCTCCAGCAGGGCCCGGACCTGTTCCCCGTTGGGGCAGGGGTAGCGGGTCTCGTAGCAGGCCACGTCGTCGTAAGGGATGCCCGCGGCCGCCAGGGCCTCGGGCAGGGCCGGGGAGCCCGCCTTGGCCCGGAGGAGCAGGACTTTCCCGGTGGGGAGCTGCCGGCACAGGGCCTCCCCCAGGTGGGCGCCGTCGTAAGTCTCCGGCACCAGGTCAGCCCGCAGGCCGTGGTTTTTCAGCTCCCCCGCGGTGCCCGGGCCGATGGCCGCCAATTTGATATTTCCCAGGGCCCGCACATCCCGGCCGGCGCGGTCCAGGTGGCCCATAAGGGCCGCCACCCCGGCGGGGCTGGTAAAGGCCAGCCACTCATATTCTGAAATGTGGGCCAGGGCCTCCTCCAGGGCCGGGCAGGGGGTGAGGGGCACGGTCTCGATACAGGGGAATTCAGTGACCTCTGCCCCCAGCTCCCGCAGCTTTTGGGCGAGGGTGCCCGCCCGCTCCCGGGGCCGGGTGACGATGACCTGCTTCCCTTTGAGGGGCAGGCGGCCGAACCAGTCCATCTCCCCGGCGTAGGCGCACACCTGCCCCACCACGATCACCCCGGGGCTCTGGGCGTGTGCCGCCCGGGCCCGCTGGGGCAGGGTCTCCGCCGTGGCCAAAATCACCCGCTGGCGGGGGGTGGTGCCCCGCTCCACCAGGGCGGCGGGGGTGTCCGGGGCCAGGCCCGCAGCCAAGAGCCCCTGGCAGATGGCCTCCAGGGCACCCACCCCCATGAGGAACACCAGGGTGCCCCCGGCCCGCACCAGGGCCTGGAAGGGGATGTCCAGAGGCTTGCCCGCCCGCTGGTGCCCGGTGACGATATGCAGGGAGCTTGCACAGTCCCGGTGGGTCACCGGGATGCCCCCGTAGGCGGGCACCGCGATGGCGGAGGTGATGCCCGGCACCTCCTGGAAGGGCACCCCGTGGCGGGCCAGCAGCTCCAGCTCCTCGCCGCCCCGGCCGAAAAGGAAGGGGTCCCCGCCCTTTAAGCGCACCACCCGCTTGCCCTGCAAGGCCTTGTCCAGCAGGAGCTGGTTGATCTCCTCCTGGGGCATGGTGTGGCGAGAGGCCTCCTTGCCCACGTCGACGCGCTCCGCGCCGGGGGGGATCAGGTCTAGAATCTCCCGGCCCACCAGCCGGTCGTAGACCACCACTTCCGCCTGCTCCAAAGCCCTTTTCCCCTTTACGGTGAGGAGGCCCGGGTCCCCGGGCCCCGCCCCCACCAAGATCACCTGTCCTGTTTTCACGGATGCTCCCTCCTCATGTCCTGGGCCAGGGCAGCGCCCAAGCGCTCCCCCTGTCCCCTGGGTCCGGAAATGGTCTGGCGGCAGGCCTCCCCGTTGGAGTCCACATACAGGCCCGTCAGGGTGAGGGCCTCCCCGTCCACCGTGGCGTAGGCCGCCACCGGGGAGGAGCAGCCCCCGTCCAGCGCCCGGACGAAGGCCCGCTCCGCCAGGAGGCAGTCCCGGCTCTCCGGGTCATGAAATTCCCGCAGACAGGCGGGGTCGAAGTCCGCCCTGGCCTGCACCGCCAAAATCCCCTGACCCGCCGCGGGGAGCATCTCCTCCACGGAAAAATACCGGCTGACGCGGCCCGCAAGCCCCAGGCGCTCCAGCCCCGCCGCCGCCAGCACCAGGGCGGCGTACTCCCCCCGGTCCAGCTTTTCCAGCCGGGTGAGGACGTTGCCCCGCACCGGGGCTGTTTTCATTTGGGGGAACAGGGCTTTGAGCTGCAGCTGCCGCCGCAGGGAGGAGCAGCCGATGGGCTTGGCCGGGTCCAGCTCCTTTGCCCCGGCGGGGAGCACCAGCGCGTCCCGGGGGTCGGCCCGCCGGGAAAAGGCCACCAGGGGCAGCCGGGGGTCGGTCTCCATGGGCAGGTCCTTGCTGCTGTGGACGGTGAGGTCCACCCGGCCCGCCAGCAGGGCGGCGTCCAGCTCTTTGACGAACAGGCCCTTGCCCCCCACCTGGTCCAGGGTGCGGTCTAAGATCTTGTCGCCGGTAGTTTTCATGGTGAGCAGCTCCACCTCCAACCCCGGCTGGCAGGCCCGGATGGCCTGGATGGCAAGCTGGGTCTGGATCACCGCCAAGCGGCTCTCCCGGCTGCCTACGACCAGTTTTTTCATTCCCACTCCTCCAGTACCCGGCGGATGGCCTGGGTGGCCTCCGCCGTCTTTTTGTGCTCCTCCCCCTGGGAGACCACCCCGGCCACCAGGCCGCCCCCGGTGCACAGGGCGGGGAAGAAAAAGGTGCTCTCCTCTTTCCGGTCGGCCACGCTGACAAAGATCCCGGCCCGGGCGGCGTCCTCCCCCACCTGGCGGTTCACCTGGCGGTCGTCGGTGGCGGCCACCACCAGGAAGGCCCCCTCCAGATCCCCGGGGGCGTAGGGGCGCTGCAGGTAATCCGCACCGGGAGGCGCCCCCTCGCACCTGGGGGCGATGAGGGTCACCTGGGCGCCGAAGTCCAGCAGCGCTTTGGCCCTGCGCAGGGCCACGGGCCCGCCCCCTACCACTACGGCCCGCCTGCCGCGCAAATCTACAAACAGGGGGAACCGGTATGTTTTCTCAGCCATGGCGGTCCCTCCCCTGGGGGACGGCGGCCCCCACCGCCGGCCGGTGCGCGGCGCGCCGGCGGACCTTCTCCTCGCACCGGGCCAGGTCCTCCGGCCGCAGGCGGCCCGCCAGGCCGGAAACCAGCAGGTCCACGGTTTTGCCCACCGCCAGCTGGACCAGCTCCTCCTGGTCCAGGGCCTCCCCCAGCTCCCGCAGGGCCAGCACCCGGCCCGCCAGGGCCTCTTTCAGACCCGGCACGCCGGGCAGGCAGTCCCGGTAGCGGAGCCACCGGGTAAAGTTTTCCATCTGGGCCTGGAGGATTGCCTCCACCTCCGGCGGGGTCTGGCGGGCGGTGTCCAGGTCTCCGAAATCGTCGATGTTATACAGCCGCACCCCGGGCAGCTCCCCTGCCCCGGGCTCCACGTCCCGGGGGATGGCCAGGTCCACCACCAGGGCGGGGGGCTGGGCCAAAGCCGCAAGCTGGGCCGCGGTGACGGTGTAGTGGGGGCTGGCGGTGGCGGAGACCAGCAGGTCCGCGCCGTCCATGGCGGGGAAGCGCTCCTCGTAGGGCACGACCTGGCAGCCCGGGGGCACGATGGTCTCCCCGTGGCGGTAGCTGCGCAGGGTTACGGTGACCCGGCACCCCGCCTGGCACAGCAGCGCCGCCGAGAGCCGGCCCATCTCCCCGTTGCCGATGACCACGGCCCGCTTTCCTCCAAGGCTTCCCAGCTCCCGCCGCAGCAGCTCCACCGCCCGGCTGGCGGCGGAGACAGGCACCTGGGTGAGCCGCACCCGGGCGCGCACCTCTTTCCCCGCGGCGATGGCGCAGCGGAACAAGGTCTCCAGCAGGGGGTCCGCCGCCCCGGCCTCCCGGCCCAGGGTGATGGCGTCCTTCACCTGGGAGATGATCTGGTCCTCCCCCCAGATGCGGGAGCGCAGCCCCGCCGCCACCTCCAGCAGGTGGCGGGCCGCCGCCTCCCCGGACAGGGTGGCAAAGGCGGCCCCATAGGGCCCGTAGGGGACCCCCGCCGCCTGGCACAGCAGCCGGCCGGGGTCCAGGTCCTCTTCCGATGTCACGTACAGCTCGGTGCGGTTGCAGGTAGACAGCAGCACACACCCAGAGACCCCGGGCAGCTCCCCCAGGGCCCGGTCCAGCTCCCGCACCCGGTTTTTGGGGAAGGACAGCCCCTCCCGCAAAGCGATGGGCACCTGGCTGTGTTCCAATCCTGACAGTAACAGCTTCACCGGTCTTTCACACTCCCCACTCCTGGTAAACAGCAAGGCCGCGGCAGTCGTTTTCCCTGCCGCGGCCGTTTTTCGCGTACAACAAACCAGCCCGCCGCCCGGTATCCGCCGGACTGCGGGGCGGCGCGCCCAAGCAGGTCTCCTGACTCGCGCCTCGCCGGCCCCGGCGCCGCCTTCTCAGGAAAAACTTCCCAATGGCTGACTTTCGTCCCGCGGGGGGCCTTAGCGCTTACAGTGGCGGTACCGTTCCGGTTTCCCACCGGATTTCCTATTCTCTGCCGGGGCCCACACCGGCCCGGGCAGCACTTGGGCCACCTATGGAATTGTCCTGTGCCCATTCTAACAGCTTTGCCGGGAGATGTAAAGACGTTTCTCCCCGCCAATTTGACCCAGGTTCGCAAAAGGATTTTGGTCACTTTTCCGGCGGCAGAGGGCAAAAGCCCGGTTGACAAACCGCCGCCCTGTGCTACAATGGAAGCGATTTTGGCCCCCGGGCCAGGGAGAGGAGCGCGCGCCATGCTGGAACAAATAAAGCCCATGGACATTGAAAAACGGAGCTTTGAGATCATCACCCGGCTTTTGGGGGACCGGGAGCTGGACCCGGAGAACGAGCTGGTAATCAAGCGGGTCATCCACACCTCGGCGGACTTTGACTACGCTGACAACCTGGTGTTCTCCCCCCACGCGGTGTCCCGAGGCATCGCCGCCCTGCGGGAGGGCTGCGACATCGTCACCGACACCCAGATGGCCAAGGCGGGCATCAACAAGACCATACTGGGGCAGCTGGGCGGGGAGGTCCACTGCTTTATGGCCGACGCTGACGTGGCCGCCGAGGCCAAAGAGAGAGGGGTCACCCGGGCCATGGTGTCCATGGAGCGGGCCGCGGGGCTGGAGAAGCCCTGCATCTTCGCCATTGGCAACGCCCCCACGGCGCTGGTATCCCTCCACCGGCTGATGGAGGAGGGCAAACTGCGCCCGGCCCTGATCGTCGCCGTGCCGGTGGGGTTTGTCAACGTGGTGGAGAGCAAGGAGCTCATCCTGGCGTCGGAGGCGCCCCACATCGTGGCCAGGGGGCGCAAGGGGGGCAGCAGCGTGGCCGCAGCCATCTGCAACGCCATACTGTACCAGATCCGCCGGTAAGCGCCGGTTTTTGTGGGGTTCGTAGAAAGCCGCGGGGAATGTTTATGCAGAATCACGCCCTTGCCATTTGCCGGGGAGTGTGGTATCCTCACTTGTGAAACGGGAAAAAGGTGACCGCCGGCCCCCGGGCCGGGCGGTAGAATAGGGAAGCGGGTGAGATTCCCGCGCGGGACCGCCGCCGTGATGGAGGAGTTCCGGTTCGCGAAACGCCACTGTGGGATACCATGGGAAGGCGGGACCGGAGCGCGGATGCCAGAGCCGGAAGACCTGCCTTTTTCTCCATACTGCCGGAAAGGGCAGGCACCGCGGGGCGGACGGACCAAACGCACCGCGGCAGGCAAGGGACCCTTCTGGGCGCCCCTGGTTTTGCTGGCCTTTCTCACACAGGAGAGAAGGGCTTTTTTGTTTGCCAATTTTCCCCAGCCCGGCTGGGGAGCGGGAGGGAACGCCATGAAAACAGCACTGGTCTGCGTCAGCTTTGGCACCAGCGTGGCCGAAGCCCGGCGGAGCATCGCCGCGGTGGAGGATGCCCTGCGGGCCGAGCTGCCCCAGGCCCGGTTTGTCCGGGCCTTCACCAGCCCCACCATCCGCCGGGCCCTGGCCGCCCGGGGGGAGGAGGTGTGGAGCTTCCCCCAGGCCCTGGAGCATCTGGCCCAGGAGGGGTACGGCTGCGTGGTGGTGCAGCCCACCCACTTCCTCTACGGGCTGGAATACGAGGCCATCCGGGCCCAGGCGGAGGAGGCCCGGGGGAGGTTCCCCCGGCTCCTGCTGGGGAGCCCCCTGCTGGCCGGCACCCAGGACCTGCGGGACCTGGCCCAGGCGGTGTGTGAAAGCTACCCCAAACAGCCGGGGCAGGCACTGGTGCTTATGGGGCATGGGACCCCCCACTTCGCCAACGTGGTGTACCCGGCGCTGCAGGGGGTGTTCCGCGCCATGGGCCGGGCGGACGTGCTCGTGGGCACGGTGGAGGGCTGGCCGGGGATTGGGCTCATCGCCCGGCAGGTGAAGGAGGCGGGGTTCCCCGCCGCCCGGCTGGCCCCCCTGATGCTGGTGGCCGGGGACCATGCCCGCAGGGATATGGCCGGGGACGCCCCGGAGAGCTGGAAGAACGTGCTGGCCCGGCAGGGGCTGGAGGTCTCCTGGGTGCTGCGGGGCCTGGGGGAGGACCCCGGCGTGCAGGCCCTGTACCGCCGCCACCTGCGGGAGCTGCTGGCAAGGGAGGCATAGCCGTGGCGCTGGAGCACTACATCCGCAGCGGGCAGAAGCGGCTGCGCTGCGGCTACACCACCGGCACCTGCGCGGCCCTGGCCGCCGGTGGGGCGGCCTCCCTGCTATTGCTGGGGGAGGCGCCGGAGCGCCTCTCCCTGATGACCCCCAAGGGCCTGGCGGTAGAGGCCGCCCCGGAGGGGCTCCGCTATGAGGGGGACGCCGCGGTGTGCGGGGTGCGGAAGGACGGCGGCGACGACGCCGACGCCACCCACGGCCTGGTGGTGGTGGCCCGGGTGGAGAAGAGCCCCGGCCCCGGGGTGCGCATCCACGGGGGCGAGGGGGTGGGCCGGGTGACAAAGCCCGGCCTGGACCAGCCTGTGGGCGCGGCGGCCATCAACCGGGTGCCCCGGCAGATGGTCGAGGCCCAGGCCCGGACAGTGTGCGCCAAGGCGAGCTACGCCGGCGGGCTGGAGGTCACCCTCTCCATCCCCGGGGGGCGGGAGGCGGCCCAAAAGACCTTCAACCCCGCCCTGGGGGTGGAGGGCGGGTTGTCCATCCTGGGTACCTCGGGCATTGTGGAGCCCATGAGCCAGCAGGCCCTGGTGGACACCATCGCCTTGGAGCTGAACCAGGCCGCGGCCCTGGGGGCGCGGGACCTGATTCTCACCCCGGGGAATTACGGGGAGGAATTCCTCCGGCAGCACCCCCTGGGCGGCGCGCCGGTGGTGAAGGTCTCCAACTTCATCGGCGACGCCCTGGATCTAGCCGCCGGCCACCCCTTCCGCCAGGTGCTGCTGGTGGGGCACATCGGCAAGCTGGTAAAGCTGGCCGGGGGCGTGATGAACACCCACTCCCGGTACGCGGACTGCCGGGCCGAGCTGTTCTGCGCCCACGCCGCCTGCTGCGGGGCTTCCCGCCAGGTGTGCCGGGAGCTGCTGCAGGCCGCCACCGCCGACCGGTGCATCGAAATCTTAGACGGGGCGGGCCTGCGGGAGCCGGTGCTCCGGCGGCTGCTGGAGGCCATCCAGCTCCACCTGGACCGCCGGGTCCAGGGGAAGTACCGGGTGGGGGCGGTGCTGTTCTCCAACACATACGGCCTGCTGGGCCACACGGAACCAGGAAGGGAGATCATCCAGTCATGGAAGTAAAGCAAGGGATTTTCTACGGCGTGGGCGTGGGCCCCGGCGACCCGGAGCTGCTCACGGTAAAAGCCATAAACGTGCTGACAGCCTGCCCGGTGCTGGCCTGCCCCCAGACCAAAAGCGGGGAGATGCTGGCGTTGAACATCGTCCGCGGGGCCATGGATGTCTCCGGGAAGGAAATCCTGCCCCTGCGGTTCGCCATGTCCCGGGACAAGGCGGTGCAGCAGGCTGCCCACCAGGAGGCGGCGGAGGCGGTGTGCCGCTTCCTGGCGGCGGGAAAGGACGTGGCCATGCCCAACCTGGGGGACGTGTCCATCTACTCCACCTACTGCTACCTGATGGAGCTGGTGAAGGCCCGGGGCTTTGAAACCCGGATGGTCCCCGGGGTGCCCAGCTTCTGCGCGGTGGCGGCCCGGCTGGGCATCAGCCTGACAGAGATGAACGCCCCCCTGCACATCGTGCCGGGGAGCTGGGACCTCCCCCAGGCCCTGGAGTGGCCGGGCAATAAGATCCTGATGAAGTCTGGCAGCCAGATGCCCCTAGTGCTGGAGGCCATCGGCCGGCAGGGGGGCCTGGGACGCAGCGCCATGGTGCAGAACTGCGGCCTGCCCGGGGAGCGGGCCTACCCCACCCTGGAGGGAGTGGACCCCCAGGCGCCTGCGGGGTACTTCGCCACGGTCATCGTAAAGGAGGGAGAGGGATGATCCACTTTGTGGGGGCCGGCCCCGGCGCGCCGGACCTGATCACCCTGCGGGGGGCGGCCCTGCTGGAGCAGGCGGACTGCGTCATCTACGCCGGGAGCCTGGTAAACCCCGCCCTGTTGGAGCGGACCAAACAGGGCTGCGAGATCCACAACAGCGCCGCCATGACCCTGGAGCAGGTGTTGGCGGTGATGGAGGCCATGGAGGCGGTGGGGAAGGACACGGTGCGGCTGCACACCGGGGACCCCAGCCTGTTCGGGGCCATCCGGGAGCAGATGGACGCCCTGGACGCGCGGGGCATCCCCTACGACGACACCCCGGGGGTGTCCAGCTTCTCCGGGGCCGCGGCGGCGCTAAACGCCGAGTACACCCTGCCCGGGGTCAGCCAGACCCTCATCATCTCCCGCATGGCGGGGCGCACCCCGGTGCCGGAGGGGGAGAACCTGGCCGCCCTGGCCCGGCACGGGGCGTCGCTGGTGCTGTTCCTCTCCTCCGGGCTGCTGGAGCAGGTCCAGGAAGAGCTGCTCCGGGGCGGCTATGGCCCGGAGACCCCGGCGGCCATCGTCTACAAGGCCACCTGGCCCGAGGAGAAGGTGGTCCGCTGCACCGTGGCCACCCTGGCCCAGCGGGGCCGGGAGGAGAACATCCGCAAAACGGCGCTGCTGCTCATCGGGGACTTTTTAGACCCCCGCTACCAGCGCAGCAAGCTCTACGACCCCGCCTTCGCCACGGAGTTCCGCCCCGCCCAGGCCCCGGAGGAGCCCGCTCTATGAGGGGCGGCCTGGTCTTCCTGGCCTTTACGGACCGGGGCTTCGCCCTGGCCCAAAGGCTGGCGGAGGCCCTGGGGGGCAGCGCCGCCCGCTGCGGCAGGCCGGACTCCCTGGGGGAGTGGACGAAGCGCCACTTTGCCCAGGGAGCGGGGCTGGTGTATGTGGGGGCGGTGGGCATCGCCGTGCGGGCCATCGCCCCCTATATGGGGAAAAAGTGGGAGGACCCGGCGGTGGTGGCGGTGGACGAGTGCGCGAATTTCGCCGTGGCCCTGCTCTCCGGGCACCTGGGGGGCGCCAACGACCTGGCCCGGGCCATCGGCCGGGCCTGCGGCGCAAAGCCGGTGATCACCACCGCCACCGACGGAAACGGACTCTTCCCCATTGACCAGTGGGCCCGCCGCCAGGGCCTGCGCGTGGAGAACCCCCGGGCCATCCGGGCTGTCTCCGCCCGGCTGCTGGCGGGAGGGACCGTCCGGCTGGGGTGCCCCTGGCCCATCCAAGGTGAGACCCCGCCAGGGGTGGAGCTCACCGCCGGCCCGCCGGCGGAGGCGCTGGTCACCGTGAAAAACGCGGCGGGGGACGCCCTGCTGCTGGTGCCGAACACCCTGGTGCTGGGGGTGGGCTGCCGCCGGGGCACCTCCCGGGCGGCGCTGGAGGCGGCGTTGGAGCAGTTCCTGGCCCGGTCCGGCCTGCTGGCCTCCGCCGTCTGCGGGGTGGCCAGCATCGACCTGAAAGCGGAGGAGCCGGGGCTGCTGGCCTTCTGCCGCAGCCACGGCTGGCCCCTTTCCACCCGCAGCGCGGAGGAGCTGGCAAAAGTCCCCGGCACATTTACCTCCTCCCCCTTTGTGCGGCAGGTCACCGGGGTGGACAACGTGTGCGAGCGCAGCGCGGCGGCGGTCAGCGGCGGGCCGGTGCTGGCCCGGAAATTCACCGCCCAGGGGGTGACCCTGGCCGCCGCCGGGAAGCCCCTCTCCCTCACCTGGGACTGGGGCCAGCAGGAACGAGACGAAAGGAAGGGATGAGACCATGGGGACACTTTGGGCAGTGGGCATCGGCCCGGGCGGGGCGGAATTCCTCACCGGCCAGGCCAGGGAGGCTTTGGACCGGGCGGAGGTCCTGTGCGGGTACACGGTGTATGTGGAGCTTGTGGCGCCCCTGTTCCCCGGCAAGGAGACCTATACCACCCCCATGAGGCAGGAGCTGGAGCGCTGCCGCTGGGCGCTGGAGAAGGCCCAGTCGGGGAAAGAGGTGGCCTTTTTGTGCAGCGGCGACGCGGGGGTCTACGGCATGGCGGGACTGCTGCTGCAGCTGGCCCCCCAGTACCCCGGGGTGGAGGTCCAGGTGGTGCCCGGGGTGACGGCGGCCCTCTCCGGCGGGGCGGTGCTGGGGGCGCCTTTGGGCCACGACTTCTGCGTGGTGTCCCTCTCCGACCTGCTCACCCCCTGGGAGGCCATTGAAAAACGGCTGCGCTGCGCGGCGGCAGGGGACTTCTGCCTGTGCCTCTATAACCCCAGCTCCCGGAAGCGGGCGGGCCACCTGAAGCGGGCCTGCGGCATCCTGCTGGAGGCCGGGAAGTCCCCCCAGACGGTGTGCGGCTGGGTGCGGAACATCGGCCGGGAGGGCCAGAGCGCCCGGGTGCTCTCCCTGCAGGAGCTCCGGGAGGCGGAGCTGGACATGTTCACCACGGTGTTTATCGGCTCCTCCGCCACCCGGGAAATCGCCGGGAAGATGGTGACCCCCCGGGGGTACGAAGCCAAATGCGGGTGGTGATTTTCAGCGGCACCACCGAGGGCCGGGCGCTCTCGGCGGAGCTGGCGGGGCTGGGAGCCCAGGTCACCGCCTGGGTGGCCACGGAGTACGGCCGGGCCCTCCAGGCCGCGCCGGGGGTGGAGCTCCACGCCGGCCGGCTGGACGCGCAGGAGATGGCCCAGGCCCTGTCGGGGGCGGACCTGTGCATCGACGCCACCCACCCCTACGCCAGAGAGGCCAGCCAGAACATCCGCCAGGGGGCAAAGATTGCCGGGGTGCCCCGGCTCCGGCTGCTCCGCCGGGAGAGCCCCCTGCCCCCGGGCTGCACGGTGGTGGACTCCCCGGAGGAGGCCGCCCGCTTTCTGGAAAACACCCGGGGGAACATCCTCCTCACCACCGGGGCGAAGGAGCTCGCGGCCTTTGCCCCCCTGGGCCCCCAGCGGCTGTACCCCCGGGTGCTGCCGGCGGTGGAGAGCCTGGCCGCCTGTGAGGCGCTGGGCATCCCAAGGGGGCATGTCATCGCCATGCAGGGGCCCTTCTCCTACCGGCTGAACCTGGCCCTGCTGGAGCACTTTTCCATCCGCTGGCTGGTGACCAAGGACGGCGGCGCGGCCGGGGGCTTTGAAGAAAAGGCCCGGGCCGCCCGGGACGCCCAGGCGGGGCTGGTGGTGCTCCGCCGCCCCCGGGAGGAGGGGGACGACTACGAGACGGTCTTACGCATTTGCAAGGAGATGATAACATGCAGGTGATCTTGGCGGCAGCCGGGGGCGGTGGTCCCCACACCATGACAGAATCGTGCAGGCAGGCCCTGGAAGCGGCCCCCTGCATCATCGGGGCCAGGCGGCTGCTGGACAGCCTGCCGGAAGGCTGCGCAAAGCACCGGGTAGCGGCCACCCGGCCCGGGGAGATCCTGGAGGCCATCCAATCCTCGGGAGAGGAGAGCTGTCTGGTACTGTACAGCGGGGACACCGGGTTTTACTCCGGGGCCCGGGCCCTCCTCCCCCTCTTAAAGGAGGCGGGCATTTCGTTCCAAGTGCTGCCGGGGCTCTCCAGCGTGCAGCTGCTGGCGGCGGCCCTGGGCCGGCCCTGGCAGGACTGGCTGCTGGTCTCCGCCCACGGGACGGACTGCGACCCGGTGGGGGCGGTGATGCAGGGCCGGCCGGTGTTCTTCCTCACCGGTGGGGAGCTGGGCCCGGCGGAGCTCTGCCAGAAGCTGGCCCGGGCCGGGCTGGGGGACCTGCCCGTCACCGTGGGGGAGGAGCTCTCCTACCCCGGGCAGCAGGTGCGCAGGGGGACGGCCGGGGATTTCGCCGAAGAGCGGTTTGCCCCCCTCAGCGTGCTGCTGGCGGAGCCCGCGCCGGGGGTGGCCCGCCGCGTGCCGGGCTTTCCGGACAGCTGGTTCCTCCGGGGGGAGGCGCCCATGACCAAACGGGAGGTGCGGGCCGCCATCCTGGCCCGGCTGGATCCCCGGCCCGGGGAGGTGTTCTGGGACGTGGGCGCGGGCACCGGCAGCGTCAGCATAGAGCTGGCCCTGGCCGCCTCCTGGGGGCGGACCTACGCGGTGGAGCGCGACGGCGCGGCCTGCCAGCTGATCCGCGCCAACCGGCAGAAGCTGGGCGCCTGGAACCTGCAGCTGGTGCAGGGCTGTGCCCCCCAGGCCCTGGAGGGGCTGGAACCGCCGGACGGGGTGTTCATCGGGGGCACCAAGGGAGAGTTGGAGCAGGTGGTGGACCTGGCGCTGGCCCGGAACCCCCAGGCCAGGCTCTGCGTCTCCGCCATCTGTGTGGAGACCCTGTACCGGGCGGTCAAGGCCCTGGAACATCACGGCATCCAGCCGGAGATCGCCCAGGTGAGCGTCAGCCGGGGGCGGGCAGCAGGGGGCCAGCACCTGCTGCTAGCCCAGAATCCAGTGTTTTTGATCGCGGGGAATTGTGATGGTTGAGCTGATGACAGGGGCCATGGCCTCGGGCAGCGGAAAGACCGCCGTGACCTGCGCCCTGCTGGCGGCGCTGGCCAGGCGGGGCCTGTCCCCCTGTGCCTTCAAGTGCGGGCCGGACTACATCGACCCCATGTTTCACCGCTCGGTGCTGGGGGTGGAGAGCCACAACCTGGACCTGTTTCTCTGCGGAGAGGAGCGGCTGCGGGCGCTCTACGCCCGGTATGCCGCGGGCCACGGGGCGGCGGTGTGCGAAGGGGTCATGGGCTTTTACGACGGGGTGGGCGGCACGGACCGGGCCAGCGCCTGGCAGGTTGCCCGCACCCTGGGACTGCCTGTGCTGCTGGTCCTGCGGCCCAAGGGGGCCAGCCTGACCCTGGCCGCCCAGGTCCAGGGGATGCTCCGCTTCCGGCAGCCCAGCCAGATCGCCGGGCTGTTCCTCAACGACTGCTCCCCCGGGCTGTACCGCAGCCTGGCCCCCCTGCTGGAGCGGGAGACCGGCCTGCCGGTGCTGGGGTACCTCCCCCACCGGGCGGAGGCGGCTTTCGAGAGCCGCCATCTGGGGCTCCTCACCGCCGGGGAGATTGCGGACCTGGCCCAGCGGATCGGCATTTTGGCAGACCAGCTGGAGCAGACCGCCGACCTGGAGGGGCTTACCGCCCTGTTTGCCCGGCCCTGGCGGGAGGCCCCTCCCCCGCCCCCTGCTGTATCGGGGAAGGCCCGCATCGCCGTGGCCCGGGACGAGGCTTTCTGCTTCGTGTACGAGGAGACCTTGGACGCCCTGCGGGACGCCGGGGCGGAGCTGGTGGAGTTCAGCCCCTTAAAAGACCGGGAGCTGCCGGAAGAAACCGGCGGGCTGTACCTGCCCGGGGGCTACCCGGAGCTCCACGCCGAAACCCTTGCCGCCAGCGATTCCATGCGCCGGGCGGTGCGGGCGGCGGTGGAGGCCGGCCTGCCCACGGTGGCGGAGTGCGGGGGCTTCCTCTACCTGGGGCAGAGCCTGGCAGCCCCGGGGGGCAGGCCCTGCCCCATGGCCGGGGTGCTGCCGGGCCGGGGTTTCCCCCAGGAGAGGCTGGTGCGCTTCGGCTACGCCACACTCACCGCAAAAGGGGACAGCCTGCTCTTCCGCAAAGGGGAGCAGGCGCCGGTCCACGAGTTCCACTACTGGGACTCCACGGACAACGGGGACGCCTTCGCCGCGGAAAAGCCCATGACCGGCAGGAGCTGGGCCTGCGGCTTTGCCACCCCCAGCCTGTACGCGGCGTTCCCCCACCTGTATTTTGCCGGGAAGCCGGAGCTGGCCGCGCGGTTCGTCCAGGCGGCGGCCCGGTACCAACAAGGACAACGAGGAAGGAAGGGATAGGGATGACGGACCGGGAACAAGAGCTGAGGCGGCGGCTGGCTGCCGTCACCAGGGCGGACGAAGGGGCCCGCCGGGCCGCCAAGCGCCGGTGGGACGCCTGCGCCAAGCCCCTGGGCAGCCTGGGCCTGCTGGAGACCGCGGTGGAGCGGCTGGCGGCCCTCACCGGCAGCCCGGAAGTGGGCATTACCCCCTGGGCCCTGCTGGTGCTCTGCGCGGACAACGGGGTGGTGGCCCAGGGGGTCACCCAGTCGGGCAGTGAGGTCACGGCCGCCGTCACCCGGAACCTGGCTTTGGGCCGTACCGCGGTGTGCCGCATGGCGGCGGTGGCGGACTGCGCTGTGGTGCCGGTGGACCTGGGCGTGCTGGACCTCCCCCCGGTGGAGGGGGTGCTCCGCCGCCGGGCGGGCAACGGCACCGCCGACCTGTCCCAGGGGCCGGCCATGGCCCGGGAGCAGGCGGTCCAGGCGGTGCTCACCGGCATGGACCTGGTGCGGGAGCAGAAGGAGCGGGGCGTCCGCCTGGTGGCCACCGGGGAGATGGGCATCGGCAACACCACCACCTCCAGCGCGGTGGCCTGCGCCCTGCTGGGCCGCCCGGCGGAGGAGATGACCGGCCGGGGGGCCGGCCTCTCCGGGGAGGGGCTGCGCCGGAAGGTGCGGGCCATCCGCCGGGGGCTGGCGGTGAACCGCCCCGACCCCGCCGACCCCCTTGACGTGCTCACAAAGGTAGGGGGCTTCGACATCGCCGGGCTGTGCGGGGTGTTCCTGGGCGGGGCGCTGTACCGGGTGCCGGTGCTGGCCGATGGGTTCATCAGCACGGTGGCGGCTTTGTGCGCTGTCAGGCTCTGCCCCCTGGCGGAGCAGGCGGTGTTCGCAAGCCACGTCTCCGCCGAGCCCGCCGGGGCCCTGATGTTGGAAGCCCTGGGCCAGAAGCCCCTCATCACCGCGGAGATGCGCTTGGGAGAGGGCACCGGCGCGGTGGCGGCCATCCCCCTGCTGGACATGGCCCTGGCGGTGTATGGGGAGGCCTACACTTTTGAACAGGGGGGCATCGGCCCCTATGTGCCCTGGGAGGATACGTAAATGGTCACATTCGTCATTGGCGGGGCGGCCAGCGGGAAGAGCCAGTTCGCCGAAGGCCTGGTGCTGGCCGCCGGGGACCTGCCCCGGTACTACATCGCCACCATGCAGCCCTTCGACGGGGAGTGCCGGGCTCGCATCCGGCGCCACCGGGCCATGCGGGCCCAGAAGGGCTTCGAGACTATCGAGCGCTACACCGGCCTCTCCGGGGTCACGCTGCCCCGGCAGGGCGCCGTCCTGCTGGAGTGCGTGAGCAACCTGGCCGCCAACGAGCTCTACAGCCCCCAAGGGGCGGGAGCGGCGGCGGGGCAGGCCATCCTCCAGGGGGTGAAGTCCCTGCGCGCCCAGTGCCGGGAGCTGGTCATCGTGTCCAACGAGGTGTTCAGCGGGGGCTGTGATTATGCGGGGGACACCCTCCGGTACCTGCGGGTGCTGGGGGAGGTCAACCGCCTGCTGGCCCGGGAGGCGGACCGGGTGTACGAGATCCTGTGCGGGCTGCCGGTCCGCCACAAGTGAGGTGAGCGTCGTGACTGCTTTGGAGACCATCGCCGTGGCCTTTGCCATGTTCTCCGCCCTCCCCTGCCCCCAGCCGGTGTGGACGGAGAAAAACATGCGCTGCGCCCTGTGCGCCTTCCCCCTGGTGGGGGCGGTGTGCGGCCTTCTGCTCTGGGGGTGGACGGCCCTGGCCGGCTGGCTCCCCCTGCCGGGGGTGCTGGCGGCGGCGGGGCAGTGCCTGCTCCCCGTGCTGGTCACCGGGGGCATCCACCTGGACGGCTACGCCGACACCTGCGACGCCCTGGCAAGCTGTGCCCCGCCGGAAAAGAAGCGGGAGATCCTCCAGGACCCCCGGTGCGGGGCCTTCGCGGTGATCCGTCTGTGCGTTTGGTTTCTCGCGGACTTCGCCCTGTGGGCCGCGGTGCGGTGGGATACAAAATCCCTGGGGGCCATGGCCCTGGCCTTTGTGCTGGAGCGCTGCCTGTCGGGGCTGGCCATCGCCAGCTTCCCCCTGGCCAAGGACACGGGCCTGGCCCACACCTTTGCCGCCGCCTCGGACAAAAAGCGGGTGCGGGGCATTTTGGGGGCGGCCTCGGCGGGATTGGCCCTGGGGCTGGCCCTGTGGGGCGGCCTGGCCGGGGCGGCCATGGTCCTGGCGGCAGGGCTGGCGCTGTGGCGGTATTACCAGGTGGCGAAAAAGCAGTTCGGGGGCATCACCGGGGACCTGGCCGGGTGGTTCCTCCAGCGGGCGGAGTTGTGGATGCTGGCGGCCCTGGCGGCGGTCCAGCTGATGGAGGGAAGGATATGATCTTTGTGACAGGGCCGCTGTTCAGCGGGAAAAAGAGCTATGTGAAGCAGCGCATGGGCTGGGACGACGGCACCCTGGCCCGGCGGGCCGTGTGGGACGTACAGGACCTGGCCGCCCGCTGCCGGGACCTGGAGGGCCTGGCGGCGGAGCTGGCCCAAAAAGACGTGGTCATGGCTGTGGAGGTGGGCGGCGGCGTGGTGCCCATCGACCCGGCGGAGCGGGCCGCGCGGGAGGCGGCGGGCCGCCTGGCCTGCCTGCTGGCCCAGCGGGCGGAGACGGTAGTGCGGGTGTTCTGCGGGATACCCACGGTGCTGAAAGGGGAGGAAACGCTGTGAAGATCTATCTTTTGCGCCACGGCCTGACAGAGTACAACAAGGACAAGCGCTACCAGGGCACCCGGGACATCCCCCTTTCGGCGGAGGGCCGGGCCCAGTTGGCGGTGGCGGACATCGCCCCCGAAACGGTGTACGTCTCCCCCCTCAGCCGGGCCAGGAGCACCGCGGAGATAGTGTTCCCCCAGGCGGAACAGGTGGTGGTGGACGACTTCCGGGAGATGTGCTTCGGCATTTTCGAGGGACGCAACTACATCGACATGGAGCACGACCCGGAGTACCTGGCCTGGGTGGGCGGCAACTGCGAGGGCAGCGTCCCCGGCGGGGAGCGGAAGGCGGAGTTCTCCGCCCGGACCTGCGCGGCTTTCCAGTCCCTGGTGGACCAGGCCCTGGCCCAGGGGGAGGAACTGCTGGTCATCATGGCCCACGGGGGCACCCAGATGGCGGTGATGGAGCGCTACGCCCTCCCCCACGCCGACTACTACCACTGGTGCGGCCCCAACGCCGGGGGCTATGTGCTGGAGGCGGACAGCGCCGCCTGGCGCGCCAGCCGCACCCTGCCCCTGGTGGGCACGGTGCAGTACCTGAAACAGGAACAGGAGGGGGAAGCATGATCGGGGCGGCGGTGCTGTGCGGGTTCCTGCTGGACCTGCTGCTGGGGGACCCGGAGTGGATGCCCCACCCGGTGGTGTGTATGGGCAAGGCCATCACGGCCCTGGAAAAGCGGCTGCGGAAGGCCTTCCCCGCCACCCCGGAAGGGGAGCGGGCCGCCGGGGCGGTGCTGGCCGCCCTCCTGCCCCTGGGGACGCTGCTCCTCAGCGGGGGCCTGTGCTGGCTGTGCTGGCTCATCCACCCCCTGCTGGGATTTGCCCTGCAATCCTTCTGGTGTTGGCAGGCCTTGGCCATGCGGTGCCTCATCAAAGAGAGCCGGAACGTCTGCCGGTGCCTCACCTCCCAGGGGCTGCCCGCGGCCCGGAAGGCCGTGGCACGCATCGTGGGCCGGGACACAGAGCAGCTCACGGAGGAAGGGGTGACCCGGGCGGCGGTGGAGACCGTGGCCGAGAATTTCTCCGATGGGGAGCTGGCCCCTCTGCTGTACATGCTCATCGGCGGGGCGCCCCTGGCCCTCACCTACAAGGCCGTCAACACCACGGACAGCATGGTGGGGTACAAAAACGAGCGGTACCTCCACTTCGGCCGGGCGGCGGCTAAGCTGGACGACGCCGCCAATTACCTGCCCGCCCGGCTGGCGGCGCTGCTGTGGATTGTCACCTGCCCCCTGGCGGGAGGCAGCGCAAAAGGGGCCTGGCGCGTCTGGCGGCGGGACCGGCGCAACCACGCCAGCCCCAACTCCGCCCAGACGGAGTCGGCCTGCGCCGGCTCCCTGGGGGTGCAGCTGGCGGGGCCTGCCAGCTATTTCGGCAAGCGGGTGGAGAAGCCTTCCATCGGCGACCCCCTGCGGGACATTCAGCCCCGGGACATCCTCCGGGCCAACCGGATCATGGCGGCGGCCAGCGTGGTGGGGCTGGCGCTGGGCTTGGGGGCCCGGTGGGCCGTTTTGCTCCTGCTGTGACAAGACGAGAGAAGGAGGCAAGCGCGATGACAGACAGACAACTGGTCCACGGCGGGGACTGGGCGGGTTACCAGGCGGAGTACGGCGGCCAGCCCCTGGACTTTTCCGCCAACGTGAGCCCCCTGGGGGTGCCGGAGGGCGTGGCCAGGGCCATCGCCCAGACAGCCCGGGAGGCGGACCGCTACCCCGACCCCCTGTGCCGCTCCCTGGTGGGGAAGCTGGCCGCCCGGGAGGGCGTCCCCTCGGAATTTATCCTCTGCGGCAACGGCGCGGCGGACCTGATCTTCCGGGCGGTGCTGGCCAGAAAGCCCAAACTGGCCCTGGTCACCGCCCCCACCTTCGCGGAGTACGAGGCCGCCCTCGCGGCCTGGGGCTGCCCGGTACGGCGTCATCTGCTCCGGGAGGGGCAGGACTTCCGCCTAGGGGAGGACTTCCTTCGTGCCATCACCCCGGAGGTGGACATGGTGTTTCTCTGCGAGCCCAACAACCCAACGGGCCTCACCTCCCCCCGGGACTTCCTGCTGCGAATCGCCCGGCGCTGCCGGGACTGCGGCGCCCTGCTGGTGGTGGACGAGTGCTTCGGCGACTTTTTAGCGGACCCCGGGGCCCACACCCTGAAGGCCGCGCTGCCGGAGTTTTCCAACCTGCTGCTCCTGAAGGCCTTTACCAAGCTCTACGCCATGGCCGGGGTGCGGCTGGGCTACGCCCTGTGCGGGGACGAAGCCCTGCTGGAGGAGATGCGCCGGGCGGGGCAGCCCTGGGCGGTGTCCTCCCTGGCCCAGGCCGCCGGGGAGGCCGCCTTGGAGGAGGAGGGCTACGTGGCCCGGGTCCGCGGCCTGGTGCAAAAGGAGCGCCCCTGGCTGCGGGCCCAGCTGGAAGCCCTGGGGCTGCGGGTCCTCCCCGGGGAGGCCAACTACCTGCTGTTCCGCTGTCCCGCGCCCCTGGTCCAGCCCCTGCGGCGGCGGGGCATCCTGCTGCGGGACTGCGGGAATTACCAGGGCCTGGGCCCCGGCTGGTACCGCACCGCGGTGCGCACCCACGAAGAAAACGCCCGCCTCATCCAGGCGGTACAGGAGGCGCTGTTATGAGAAAAGCCAAAAGCATCATGGTGCAGGGCACCATGTCCGGGGCGGGGAAAAGCCTGCTGTGCGCCGGGCTGTGCCGGGTCTTTGCCCAGGAGAGCCTGGAGGTGGCCCCCTTTAAGAGCCAGAACATGGCCCTGAACAGCTATGTGACCCGGGACGGCCTGGAGATGGGCCGGGCCCAGGTGGTCCAGGCCCAGGCCGCTGGGAAGGAGCCGGACGTGCGCATGAATCCCATCCTCTTAAAGCCCTCCAGCGACATCGGCAGCCAGGTCATTGTAGGCGGGGAGGTACGGGGGCAGATGAGCGCCGCCGAATATTTTCGGGAAAAGCGCCGGCTGGTGCCGGAGATTCTCTCCGCCTACGAGAGCCTGGCGGCGGAGAACGATGTCATCGTCATAGAGGGGGCGGGCAGCCCGGCAGAGATCAACCTGCGGGAGGACGACATCGTGAACATGGGCCTGGCGGAGCTGGTGGACGCCCCGGTGCTCCTGGCCGGGGACATCGACCGGGGCGGGGTGTTCGCCCAGCTGTACGGCACTGTGGCCCTGCTGCGGCCCCGGGAGCGCCGGCGGGTGAAGGGGCTGCTCATCAACAAGTTCCGGGGGGACGAGGCCATCCTCCGGCCGGGGCTGGCCATGCTGGAGGAGCTCACCCGCGTCCCGGTGCTAGGGGTGGTGCCCTACCTGCGGGTGGACCTGGACGACGAGGACTCCCTGGCCCCCCGGCTGGAAGCCCAGGGGGAGCACAAGGCCCTGGACGTCGCAGTCATCCGCCTGCCCCGCGTCTCCAACTTCACCGACTTCTCCCTGCTGGAGGAGCACCCCGCCCTGGGGGTGCGGTACGTGCAAAGCTGCCGGGAGCTGGGCGTCCCCGACCTGGTGGTCCTGCCGGGGACCAAGAGCACCCTGGCCGACCTCCTCTGGCTGCGGCAGAGCGGCCTGGAGGCCGCCATCCAGAAGCTGGCGGCCGGCGGCACCCCGGTGCTGGGGGTGTGCGGCGGCTACCAGATGCTGGGCCGCAGCCTCGCCGACCCCTGGGGCACCGAGGGGGGCGGGGAGCTCCGCGGCATGAGGCTGCTGCCGGTGGACACGGTATTCGGCGCCCAAAAGACCCGCACCCGGGTCCGGGCCCGAGTCACCGCCCCGGGCCTTGCCGGGGCCCAGCTGGACGGCTACGAAATCCACACCGGCAAAACCACGGTGGAGGGGGAGCCCTTCTGCCTGCTGGAAAACGGCCAGCCCGACGGCTGCGTGAGCGGGAATGTGTTCGGCACCTACCTCCACGGCCTGTTCGACACCGGCAGCCTCACCCAAAAGCTGGCGGAGTACCTCTGCGCAAAAAAGGGGATCACCGGGGAGCAGGCGGTGCCCGTCTCCCACCGGGAACACCAGGAGCGCCAGCTGGACCTGCTGGCCGAGTGCCTGCGCCAGGCCCTGGACATGGACGCGGTCCACGCCATTCTGGAAGGGGGGCGGTGAGATGCGGGGCTTGATCCACCTGTACTGGGGGGACGGCAAGGGCAAGACCACCGCCGCCATGGGCCTGGCCCTGCGGGCCCTGGCCGCGGGCAGGCGGGTGGCCGTCGTGCAGTTCCTCAAGGGACGCCCCAGCGGGGAAGTCCCCCTGCTCACCGGGCTGGGGGCGAAGATCTACCGGGGCAAGGCCGGGGAGAAGTTCGTGTTCCAGATGACGGAAGCGGAAAAGCAGGCGGCCCGCCGGGCCCAGGACGCCCACCTCCGGGCCGCCCTGGAGGAGGACGCCGACCTGCTGATTTTAGATGAGGCCTGCGCCGCCTGGCAGCTGGGCATGGTGGACGAGGCCCTGCTGCGCCGGGCGGTGCTGGAAAAGCCGGAGGCCCAGGAGGTGGTGCTCACCGGCCGCTCCCCCGCCCCCTGGATGCGGGAGGCCGCCGACTACTGCACCGAGATGCGCTGCTGCCGCCACCCCTTCCACCAGGGCGTCCCCGCCCGGGAGGGTGTGGAGTACTGAACCGGCCGCAAAAAAGGGAGCCAAGGGCAGACACCCTTGGCTCCTTTTTCGCGCCCCTAGCCGGAAAGGCGCCCCTCCGGGGCCAGCCGCCCGATGAGCCGGGCCCGGGCTTCCTCCGGCGAGGCGGCGGGGCCCTCCCCAGTCAGATAGCCCAACGCGTCGTTCCACTCCCGCAAGGGGGCCTCCCCCGCCGCCACGTCCCGCAGGACCCCGGCCAGCTGGGCCCGCTGCCATCCCTGCAGCCCCCGCAGGTCGGAAAGGTACTGGCAGCCCAGCCGGCAGGCGCACAGGTCCAGCAGGTCCATCTCCGGTGTTTTCACGGCAGCACGCCTCCTCTCTGCCTCTAGTCTCTGCCCTTTTGCGGGGGGTATGCGGGGGAGAGAGAAAAAGTAAAAAAACTCGGGAGGTGACAGGAGCTCGATCAGGCTCGAGTCCTGTTTTGAATCAAATCAAAACCACTAGTAAACTAGTGGTTTGCTCAGACCCCAGAGGGGTCAGTACTTGCTGACCCCTGGAAGGGGTACGAAAGGACTACCATCGCATCGCTTGCTCCGTAACTGGTAAACCAGTCACTTCCTTTTTCCCACTCATTTCTGTAAACCGCTAACTTTGTGCAGAAGACTCCGCGTCTCTTTAAGGGATAAGTCACCTTTGCGCCTTTTTTGCACGTGTATCTCCAAAAATATTTGCCAAGGCTTTTTATTTACCCCTGGTAGAACCAGGGGTTTCCTTAAGCCTAAAGGCAGCAAAAAATCCGAGCCTCCGCCTGCGGCGGAAGCCCCGGGTTTTAGGGTTGGGGTGGCGGGATAGATGACAAGTAAAAACGCGTGCCGCTGGGGAAAAGAAAAAGCTGCGCCCTTGTCCTTTTCCGCAAAAAGTTGGTAGTGTAGCGGAGGCTACGAGTTAAGTCTCGCGTTGCTCGACTTGCTCGGCCGAGTTTCGCTGGGGCGAAACTCGCGGCGACCGCGTTTACAAGCAAACAGCGGAGGCGCAGCGTGGCTTTTTGCGGGGAAGGCAGGAGTTGTCCTCGCTAACGCTCGGTCAACTCCGGGGAGAAATTGCTTGGGAGTTTGAAAAACTCCCATTTTGCTACGCAAAACCGCAATTCTCCCGCAGGTAAAAACGCGGGCAAAAAAAGTCGCGGCGGGTGGCCCCGCGGGACAGGAAAATCCCTCTGGGCTTCGCCCGCCGGGATTTTGTATGGAAACTGCAAGCCGCTAAGAAAAAGCCCTTGCCCTTAACCGCAAAAAGTTGGTAGCAAGCCGGAGCGTTGTGAGCGCGTTTACAAGCGAACAGCGGAGGCGCAGCGTGACTTTTTGCGGGAAGGAGGAGCAAGGGAGCGACGCACCCGGCGGCTTTTTGTGCCGTAGGCAAAAAAAGACGTCGGAGCAAAGCGGACTTTGCTCCGACGTGGTCGAGGTGACAGGACTCGAACCTGCGGCCTCGTGGTCCCAAACCACGCGCGCTACCAACTGCGCAACACCTCGTAATGCGCCCCCGGAAGGGGGCTCGTTTTATTATAGCGAAAAAGCGGTCCGGCGTCAACCTTATTCCGTGTAGACCTTGGCCAGGCCCCCTTCGCTGGTCTCCCGGTACTTGGAGAACAGGTCCCGGCCGGTCTCGTACATGGTGCGCACCACCACGTCGAAGCTGATCTTCCTGGTGTAGGTGAGGAAATTGGCCAGGCTCAGGGCGTTGATGGCCCGCATGGCGGCCACGGCGTTGCGCTCGATGCAGGGGATCTGCACCAGGCCGCCGATGGGGTCGCAGGTGAGGCCCAGGTGGTGCTCCATGGCCACCTCGGCGGCGTACTCGATCTGGTCCAGCTCCATGTGGTACAGCTCGGCCAGGCCCGCGGCGGCCATGGAGCAGGCGCTGCCCACCTCCGCCTGGCAGCCGCACTCGGCGCCGGAGATGGAGGCGTTGGTCTTGATGATGTTCCCGATGACCCCGGCGGTGGCCAGGGCGTGGCAGACCTCCGTATCGGAGAAGCCGTGCTGCTCCTGCTTGAAGAGGAGCACAGCGGGCAGGACCCCGGAGGCCCCGCAGGTGGGGGCCGTCACCACCACGCCGCCCCCGGCGTTCTCCTCGCTGACGGCGAAGGCGTAGGCACAGACTTTCCGGTTCTCCCGGGTCTCGGCGCTCTCGTCCATATGGCGCTGGCGGATGAGGTACTTGGCCTTGCGCTGCACCCCCAGGCCGCCGTGGAGCACCCCCTCGGTGTTGAGGCCTGCGTAGACCGTGGCCTTCATCTGCTTCCACACGTCCCGCAAATAGTCCCAGATCTCCGGGCCCTCGTTCTCCTCCACAAACTGCCAGAGGAATTTGTTGTTCTCCTCGCAGTAGGCCTTGATCTCCCGGAAGGTGGAGAGGGGGTACACGTCCTGGGGGGCCACCGAAGGCCGGCCCTCAATCTGGATCTTCCCACCGCCCACGCTGAACACCCGCCACCTGCCCAGCAGGCTGTCCCCCTGGAAGGCCTCCAGGTCCATGGTGTTGGGGTGGGGCAGGCTGTCCTCGGGGGTGGCTGTCTCCCAGAGGATCTCCGCGGGCAGGGGGGCGAAGGCGTCCACGATGGCCACGTCCGTCAGGTGGCCCTTCCCTGTTTTGGCCAGGGAGCCGTACAGGGCGGCCCGGAAGCGGTCCGCCTGGGGGTACTCCTTTTTGAACAGGGCGGCGGCGTGGCTGGGGCCCATGGTGTGGGAGCTGGAGGGCCCCCGGCCGATGCGGTAGAGTTCGCGCAGAGATTCCATGTGTTTACTCCTTGTATCCATAGCTGACGAAGGCAAGCTGCGTCCCGTCCGGGGACCAGCTGTTCACGTTGAGGGTGCCCTGGCCGCCGAAGAGCCGCACCAGGGTCCGGGTGTTCTCCCCGTCCGCGTCCATCAGGCGGATCTCCACGTGTTTGCAGGGGGGATGGTCCCCGGGGGCCACGTCCCCTTTTTTGTAGGCGATGTAGACCACCTGCTTCCCGTCCGGGGACAGGTGGGGGAACCAACAGTTGCTCTCCTCGTCCCAGGTCATCCGGGTCTGGTTCCGGCCGCCGGCGTCCATGCGCCACACCTGCATCAGGCCGCTGCGGACAGAGTTGAACCAGATGTGCTGCCCATCCGGGCTGTACTCGGGGCCGTCGTCCAGGCCGGGGGCATCGGTGAGGCGGGTCTCTTCGCCCCCCTCCACCGGCATGGTGTAGATGTCGAACTCCCCGCCGCGCTCCGCGCAGTAGGCCAGGGTCGTTCCGTCCGGGGACCAGCCGTGGAGGTAGCTGGGGCCCACCGGGGTCACCAGCCGGGGCTCCCCGCCGGAGAGGGGGGCCACATACACCAGGGAGCGGCCCTCCGGCCCGGCGCTGCTGAGGCCCACCTGCCGCCCGTCGGGGGAGAGCACGTGGTCGTTGTTGCAGCGGGCGGCGGAGCCGGTGTCCACCTTCCGGCTCTCCCCGGAGGCCAGATCGAACAGCCACAGGCTGCCCCCGGCGTTATACAGCAGGGTGTTCCCATCGGGCAGCCAGTTGGGGGCCTCGATGAGGGAGTCGAACCGTTTGCGCACGGTGCGCTCCCCGGTGGCCACGTCCACCGTCTCCAACACTGAATAGACCTGTTCCCAGTAGGGGCGATCCGTTTGCGTCATCTTCAACATCCTCCCAGGCTATACAAATTTTATAAAGGGTTTCCATTTTCCGCCGGCTACGTTGCCGGTTTTTCTAACACATAAGACTGCAGGCTCTTCTTGCAGCCGTTTCGCTCGTAAAATCGCTCCGCGCCGGGCTGGGCGCCGAAAAACAGCAGGGTGGGCGTGTGTTCCTTCGCCAGCTGCAGCAGGCGGCTCCCGATGCCTTGCCTCTGGTGGGAGGGGAGCACCAGCAGCTCGGTGATGGTGCCGAAAAAATAGCCGTCGGTCAAAAGGCGGAGGCACCCCACCAGGGTCTCCCCGTCGTAAGCGGTGATGTTCGCCGTCCGCTCCAAGGCCCGCTGGACCTTTTCAGGGTCGTATTCCCCCGCCCAAACCCCATTGGCAAAAGGGATAAACTCCGCCGCGGAAAGTCGTTTATCGTCTACGGTGTACCGGATGTCCATGGTCACGCCAGCTCCCCGTGGAGGATGAGGCGGCAGTCCCCGGCGCGGAGGGCATCGCACAGCTCCTCCCCGGTGCGGATGGGGGTGGGGAAGGCCATGCCCGCCTGGCCGATGGACGCGTCGTGGATGGTGTGCACGTCCCCGCCGGAGGTCATGAGCAGGTGGTGCTCCCGGGCCAGCTCCAGGGCCTGGAGGTTCTCCTCCTCGGTGTTGCCGGCGTTAAAGACCTCCGCCCCGTCCAGGCACTCCGGCCGGGGCTGCACCGTGTCGTCGATATAGTCGGCGTGGCGGTGGGGGTGGGCCATGACCACCAGGCCCCCGGCCTGGTTTACCACCCGGCGGTACTCCTCCAAGGGCAGCAGGTGCAGGTCCGGGTGGGCCAGGAGGAAGTCCAGGCCGATGCCGTAGGTGAGCACCTCTTTCCCGGCGCCGTAGTGGTGCTCCAGGCCGAAGAGGACCACAAAGTCCCGGGCCTGCTTTGCCGCCCAGTCCTTCGCGGCCTGATAGGCGGCCCAGTAGGCCTCCATCTTCTCCTTCCAGGGCAGGCGGCGGTCCACGGCGGAGCTGCCCAGCAGGAAATGGTCGGTGATGACCATGCCGGCGTACCCGGCGCTGTAATAGGCCTGGGCAATCTCCTGGGGGGCGTTGTGGGCGCAGGCGCTGCACCAGTTGTTGTGGCAGTGCATCTCGTAGCGGTACTGGTAGCCCTCTACCGGGCGATGGAACAGCTCTTTCATGGATCTCATACGGCGGCCTCCTGTGTTTTTTTGTCCTTCTCCCCTTCGCCTACCACGTTCCTAGCCCAGATGCCCGAGTGGAGCATCACCGCGCCGATGACAGCCTTGATGATGTCCGCCGCGGAGACGCAGAAGAACACCCACACCACCGGCAGCCCGGTGAAGGTGCACAGGCAGAAGGCGATGGGCAGGCACACCACCCAGGTGTACACGCAGTCGAAGAGGAAGGTGATGAAGGTCATGCCACCGGAGCGGATGGTGAAGTAGGTGCCCTGGGTGTAGGCGGACAGGGGCAGGAACGCCCCGGAGATCATCAGCAGGTGGGTGGCGGTCTGGCGGACGGCGGCCTCGGTGTTATAGATATAGGGGATGAAGGGGGACACCCCTACGATCAGCAAACCGATGAGGGCGTTTACCGTCACACTGAAGAACAGCAGCTTGCGCACTGTGTCCTTGGCGCCCTGGATGTCCCCCGCCCCCAGGAGCTGCCCGGACAGGATGCCGATGGCGTTGCCCATGGCGGACATGACGATGGCGAACAGGTTCCACACCGTGGAGTTGATGTTGGTGGCGGCCACGGCCTCCAATCCCCGGGAGGAGTAGCACATGTTCACCATGGCGGTGCCGATGGACCAGAAGGTCTCGTTGAGGAGCAGGGGCGTGCCGGTGACGGCGATGCGCTTTACTAAGCTCAGGGGCACCCGGAAGTCCCGGAACAGCCCCCGCAGGAAGGGGAACTGCCTGCGGTGCACGTAGGTGCGCAGCAGCAGGTAGCCCATCTCGGCGTACCGGGCGATGACCGTGGCCAGGGCCGCGCCGGCCACCCCCATTCGGGGGAAGCCGAAGCTGCCGTAGATGAGCAGGTAGTTGCCGGTCAGGTTCACGCAGATGGCGATGACGCTGGCCACCATGGGGGAAAAGGTCTCCCCCACGTCCCGCAGGGTGCTGGAGAAGCACTGGTTGATGGCAAAGGGCAAAAGCCCGAAGAGCATGATGGCGATGTACTCCTCGGCGTAGCCCAAAGTGGCGGCGATCTCCTCCGGGGAGGAGGCCTCCTCGTTTAGGTACAGGGAGAACAGCTCCCGGCCGAACAGCAGGAACACCAGGATGCCCAGGGCGGTGACCGCCACGGAGAACACCAGCCGGAACCGCAGGGTGTCCCGCACTCCCTCCTGGTCCCCCTTGCCGAAGAACTGGGCCCCGAAGATAGAGGCCCCGGACAGTCCCCCGAAGATGGTGAGGTTGAAGATAAAGACGATCTGGTTGACGATGGCCACGCCGCTCATGGGGGTGGTGCCCAGGCGGCCCACCATCACGTTGTCCAGCAGGTTGACGAACTGGGTGATGCCCTGCTGGACGATCATGGGCACCAGAAGGGCCAGCACCGAGGCATAAAAGGCCCGGGTGCCGATAAATTTTTTCCGAAAACTCATAGGGTATGTTCCACTCTCTTTCTCCAGGCTAAAAAAGCGGCCTCACTCCAGCAGGCCAAAAAGGCCCTGGGCCACGTCCTCCTCCGGGGCGAGCTTCGCGATGAGCTCCCCGTAGTCCCGCAGGTACAGGTCCGCCGCCCGGGCGATGCCGTCGGGGGTCTCCCCCTGGCCCTTGCCCTGGGTGGAGATGGCGTCCTCCATGGCCACCACCGAAAAGCCCGCCGCCTTGGCGGTGTGGATGGCATAGGCGGAGTCCTCGAACACCACGCTCTCCCGGGCCGTGGCCCCAAACTGCTCCGCGCAGTGCAGGAAGATGTCCGGGTGCTCCTTGCTTTTGCCCACCTCCCCGCAGGTGGTGAACAGGTCCACGAAGGGCAGCATGCCCAGGCGTTCCAGGGCCAGGACCACCCCCTCCCGGTTGGAGGCGGTGGCCACGGCCACGGGGATGCGGTTCTCGTGGAGCAGCTCCAAAAACTCCCTGGCGTGGGGCTTCTCCCCCACCCGGGCGCGGTAGCCGTTTATTGCGCACTGGCCCAGCTCCGCCACGATCTCCTCCACAGTGCCCGCGGCACCCAGGCTCTGGTAGTAGGCCGCGCACTGCTCCAGGCTCAGCCGGTTCAAGGTATTGTGCAGGCCCGCCGGGGCATCTATCCCCTTTTGGGCCGCGTATTCGTAGGTGATGTCCCGCCACATGGGCATGGAGTCCAGCAGCGTGCCGTCGGCGTCAAAAATGGCGCATCGGATCATCCCGGTCCCTCCCCGAAAAAATCGTAGTTGGATTTAGTATAGCACATGGAAAAAAAGGATTCAACCGGCGGAAAAAAAGAAAAGAGGCTGCTGCCTGCGGCAACAGCCCCTGCTCACCGGGAGCGGGCCCGGTCCCCGGCGGAGGAGAGCTCCTCGTCCACACGGGAGCCGGCGGACTCCTCGAAAAAGGACTCCACCCGGCTGGCGGCGTCCTTCGCGCCCTCCTCCACCCGGCTGACCGTCTCGCTCACCGCGTCCTCCGCCCTGGAAACAGCTTCGGACACCGTGTCTTTCACCTCGCCGTCCCCGCAGCCCGCCAGGCCTAAGGCCAGCAGGGCGCAGAGGGCCACGGCAAATAACCGATTTTTCCTCATCACGCAGGCTTCCTTTCCGGCCCGAGGGCCACAGGCTGGCTGCCCGGCGCACACCGGGGAGCCATTCCCTAGCCTTCCCCGGCCGGGGGACAAAAATACGGGGCGGGCGATTGCAAAAAATTCCCGGAAATGATAGAATTTCTTAAAAAGATCGTAAGGACGTGAGCCTATGATGATAGCAACGGTCACCTTGAACCCCGCCCTGGACTACCTGGTGAGCCCGGCGGCCTTCGCCCTGGGGGAGATCAACCGCTACGCGAAGTACACCTGCGCCCCGGGGGGCAAGGGCATCAACGTGTCCCTGCTCCTGGCCTCCCTGGGGGCACAGACCCGGGCTTTGGCCATCGCCGCCGGGTTTTCCGGGAAAGAGGTGGCCCGCCTTTTGGAGGAGAAGGGCTGCCCGGCGGACTTTCTCTTCCTGCCCCAGGGGCAGACCCGCATCAACGTGAAGGTGAGCCCGCCTGGCGGCCCGGAGACGGACTTAAACGGCGAGGGCCCGGACATCCCCCTTGCGGCGGTGGGGGAGCTTGCGGAGAAGCTGGCCGCCCTGGCCCCCGGGGACATGGTAGTGCTGGCGGGCAGCGTGCCCCCCTCCCTGCCCCGGGACGTGTACGCCACACTCCTGGAGCCCCTGGCCGCCCGGGGGGTGCAGGCGGTGGTGGACACCACCGGGGAGGCCCTGCTGGCCGCCCTGCCCTGCCGCCCCTTCCTGGTAAAGCCCAACCTGGAGGAGCTGGGGGAGCTGTTCGGCGTGGAGATCGCCACGGTGGAGGAGGCCAAGGAGTACGGGAAGCTGCTCCAGGAGAAGGGGGCCCGGAACGTGGTGGTCTCCATGGGGGCCAAGGGCGCCATGCTCCTGGAGGAGGGGGGCCGGTGCCTCTTCTGCCACGGGGTGCGGGGGCACACGGTGTCCACCGTGGGAGCCGGGGACTCCCTGGTGGCCGGGTTCCTCTACGGCTGGCAGCTCCACGGCACCCTGGAGGGGGCGTTCCGCTGGGGCATGGCCGCCGGGGCCGCCACGGCCTTCTGCGCGGGCATCGCCACAGGGGACGAGGTAAAGCGCCTGTACCCCCAGGTGGGGAACCCCTATCCCGCCTGAGGGGAATCCGGCAGAAGCAACAGATTCCAGTTGACACCAGGGGCCATTCCACGTACAATAGAGATAAGTGATGCGGGGGCCGCCCGGCCTTTTGCGTGAACAAGGGAGAACGGACATGACGAACAAAAACGAACGCCCTGTGGAAGAGGAGCTGCGCTCCTCCCAGGTATATAGGACCCTCACCGGGTCGGGCATCCCCCTGGCGGGCAAGCTGGCCCAGGGCCTGGGCAAAGCCGCCCAAGGGGTGGACAGCGCCCTGACCGGGGTGTTCCCCGTGGTGAAAAAGGCCGCCCGCTCCGCGGTGTACCGCCAGGCGGGATGGCAGCAGAACCCTGCGGGGCAGGCCCAGCCCGGGCAGCCCTACGCCCAGCAGGGCCAGAATCCCCAGAACACCCAGTATGCCCAAAACGGCCAGGCCTCCCAGAACGCCCAGCGGGCCCCGGGGGCCGGGCAGCAGGGGGCGGCTTCCTCCCAGGCAGGGCAGGACGCCGGGTATTACCGCTACAGCTACCAATACCGCTACACCCCCCAGGGGAATCCCGCCCAGCAAGCCCAAAGCCAGCAGGCCCAGCGCCCTGCTCAGGGGCAGCAGCCCCAGGGACAGCAAGCTCAGCAGCCCGCCCAAGGACAGCGGCCCCAGGGACAGCCCCATCCCGCCCCGGCGGCGGCCCAGCAGCCCATGAAGCTGGTGCACACCGGCAGCCCGGCGAAGTTCTACCTCACCGGGGGCGCGGCGATCCTCTACGCCCTGGTGGGGCCCATGAACCAGCCCTACCACTTCCTGATCTTCGCCGTGGTGCTGGTGCTGGTGTTCCTCCTCTCCAGCGTGCTGTTCAAGGGGAAGAAGAAATTCGTCCCCATCGAGCCGGAGAAGCCCAAGGAGGAGCCCAAGGCCAAGGAGGAGAAAGAGGAAAAGGCCTCCTCCACCGGGGACCCGGAGGTGGACAAGCTCATCCAGGAGGGCAAGGAGTACCTGAAAAAGTTGCGGGCCGCCGACGACGCCATCCCCGACGAGACACTTTCCGCAGACATTACCCGCATGGAAAAGGCCTCGGCGGACATCTTCCGCTTTATCGGCGAGCACCCGGAAAAGGCCCCGGAGATCCGGAAATTTATGAACTACTACCTGCCCACCACCCTAAAGCTCTTAAACAGCTACCAGCGGCTCTCCAGCCAGTCGGTGAAGGGGGAGACCATCTCCTCCACCCTGTTCAATATCGCGGGGATGATGCACACTGTGGCCAACGCCTTCGAGAAGCAGCTGGACTCCCTGTTTGCCGACGAAGCTATGGATATCTCCGCGGACATCACCGTGTTCGAGACCCTTTTGAAACAGGAGGGCTTCGTGGAGGAGACCAAGGCCAAAAAATAAAGAACGAATTTTGCGAGAGGATGGTACCCTATGGATAACGAGATCAAATTGACCCTGGAAGCCGAGGAGCCCAAAGCCCCCTCCCTCACCCTGGAGGGCGCCCCGGCTTTGACGTTGGACCCCCAACAGCAGGAGCAGCAGGCCAAGCCCGCGGTTTTGGATGAGACGGTCCTCTCCCCCGAGGAGCAGAAGGTGGTGGACGACTTCGCCGAGAAGATCGACATTACCAATTCCACCCTGGTGCTGCAGTACGGCTCCGCCGCCCAGAAGAAGATCGCCGGGTTCTCCGATACCGCCCTGGACAAGGTGCGCACCAAGGACCTGGGAGAGATCGGCGACCAGATCTCCGACCTGGTGGTAGAGCTGAAGGGGTTTGACATCGAGGAGGAGGAAAAGAAGGGCATCTTTGGCTGGTTCAAAAACACCGGCAACAAGATCACCGCCATGAAGGCCCGGTACGACACCGCCGAGCAGAACGTGGACAAGATCGCCGGGGCCTTGGAAAAGCATCAGGTCCAGCTGATGAAGGACGTGGTCATGCTGGATAAGCTCTACGAGATGAACCTCAATTACCACAAAGAGCTGTCCATGTACATCATCGCCGGGAAGAAGAAGCTGAAGGAGGAGCGGGCCACCACCCTGGTGGAGCTGCAGAACAAGGCCAAGCAGACCAACCTGGCCGAGGACGCCCAGGCCGCCAACGACTTCGCCCAGCTGTGCGACAATTTTGAGAAGAAGCTCCACGACCTGGAGCTGACCCGGATGGTCTCGGTGCAGATGAGCCCCCAGATCCGCCTGGTACAGAACAACGACAAGCTGATGACCGAAAAGATCCAGTCCACCCTGGTGAACACCATCCCCCTGTGGAAGAGCCAGATGGTGCTGGCCCTGGGCCTGGCCCACTCGGAGCAGGCGGTGAAGGCCCAGCGGGAAGTGTCTGAGATGACCAACGAGCTGCTGCGCAAGAACGCGGAGAAGCTGAAGATGAGCACCATCGAGACCGCCAAGGAGTCGGAGCGGGGCATTGTGGACATGGAAACCCTGCGCCAGACCAACCAATCCCTCATCCAGACCCTGGACGAGGTGGTGAAGATCCAGGACGAGGGCCGCCAGAAGCGCCGGGCCGCCGAGGAGGAGCTGGGCCGCCTGGAGGGCGAGCTGAAACAGAAGCTGCTGGACATCCGCGGCTGAAGGCCGGGGAAAGGAGCTTGACCCATGAAAAAATCGAACCTGGTAGGGGCGCTGGTGATGGCGCTGCTCATCCTCATCGCCCTGCCTTTGGGGGTGCACACCTCCTTTACCCGGCTGCGGGAAGAGGTGGCCTGGGAGTTTTACGGCGACGACGCCGGGTTTGCCATCTACGACAGCATCGAGACCCGGGAGGACGCGGCCCACAACATGGTCACCATCGCGGAGAAGTACACCAACCAGTACCCCCAGCTGGTGGACCTGGCCAGCGAGCTGGAGTACTGGGCCAACGCCTCGGAGCGGAGCTACAGCGACACCTACCAGGAGGAGGCCGAGGCCAACCGGCAGATGGGCGCGGCCGCCCAGGCCCTGTACCAGGAGCTGCGGAGCGTCCAGCTGGAAGAGCGGGACATGATCTACCCCGACCAGCTCATGGCCCAGATGGAGTCGGAGCAGGACAAGATCGACCGCTCCAGCTACAACGACAAAGCCCGGGCCTATAACGAAAAGCTGTCCGCCTTCCCCTTCAACCTGCTTCGGGGCATCGCCGGGGTGTCCGCCATGGCCACCTTCGACAGCACAGACGGCTGACCCGGGAAAGGAGCCCAGGATGAAACCAAGACAGAACTTAGGCAAACTGGCATCGCTGCTGCTCACAGCGGTGCTGTTCGTCTTTTTGACCGTGCCGGCCCTGGCCGTGCCCTACGACTTCCACTATGTGTGGGACGGGGCCAACGTGCTCTCGGCCCAGACGGAGGAGCACATCACCCAGCAAAACGAGAGCCTGTTCCAGGAGACCGGGGCCCAGATCGCCGTGGTGGCGGTGGACTTCCTGGACGGGAAGGACATCGAGGACTATACCTACGACCTGTTCAACACCTGGGGGGTGGGCTCGACCCAGCGGGACAACGGCTTTCTGCTGGTGATGGCCATCGCCGAGGAGAACTACTACCTCCAGTCCGGCGCCGGGGTGGACGATGCCTTTGACGGGGCCACCCTCCAGGTGCTGCTGGACGAGTACCTGGAGCCGGATTTCGCCGCCGAGGACTACGACGCCGGGGCCCTGAAGCTCTTCGACGCCCTGTACCAGGAGGTGGAGCAGTACTACCGGGGCTACACCGACGAGTACACCGGCGGCTTTACCAGCGGCTACGATTACGACTATGACTACGACTACGACGACAGCCCCAGCTTTCTGGAGCGGGCGGCCAGCTTCTTCGGGCGCATCATGGGCTACGTGATCGCCGTGGTGGCGGTGCTGTTCATTGTCATCATCCTCATGGCCATCCTCAGGGGGGGCCGGGGCGGCGGCGGCCGTCCCCCCCGCAGCGGCGGCGGTGGCGGCGGGTTCTGGTCCGGGATGTTCCTGGGCAGCCTGCTGGGCCGCTCCCGCCACAGGAACGTAGGCGGCTGGCGGACGCCCCCTCCCCCGCCTCCTCCCTCTCCCCGGCCGCCCCGGGGCGGGTTCGGCGGCTTTGGGGGCTTTGGCGGCTTTGGAGGCCGGTCCGGCGGCGGGTTCAGCCGGGGCGGGCGCTCCGGCGGCTTCGGCGGGGGCAGGCGCTCCGGCGGCGGGTTCTCGGGCGGCGGCCGCTCCCACGGCGGCGGCGCCGGCCGGCGCCGCTGAGAGGGCAGCCCATGAAACGCTATGTGCTCTTTGACTTGGACGGCACCGTGGCCGACAACGGGGAGGGCATCTGCAAAAGCGCCCAGTACGCCTTAGACTGGTTCGGCATCCACCACGAGCCCCTGGAAAACCTCCGGCGGTTCGTGGGGCCGCCCCTGCAGGAGTCCTTCCAGGTGCTGTACGGGTTCTCCCCCGAGGAGGCCAAAGTCGCCGTGGAGAAATACCGGGAGCGCTACCGGGTAAAAGGGGTGTATGAGAACAAGCTGTACCCCGGCATCCCGGCGCTGCTGGAGGAGCTCTCCCGCCGGGCAGTGGTGTGCCTGGCTACCTCCAAGCCGGAGGTGTTCTCCCGGAAAATACTGGAGATGGGCGGCGTACTGCCCTGTTTTACCCGGGTGGTGGGGTCTGAGCTGGACGGCCGCCGCACCGACAAGGCGGAGGTCATCCAGGAGGTGCTGCGCCAGCTGGGGAACCCGGACCGGGCCCAGGCCATTATGGTGGGGGACCGGAAGCACGACATCCTGGGGGCCAGGGCCTGCGGGGTGGAGAGCATCGGGGTGGAGTACGGCTTCGCCCCGGAGCGGGAACTGGAAGAGGCCGGTGCGGACCATATCGTCCCCACGGTAGAGGCGCTGCGCGGGCTGCTGTGGCAGCTGACGGAATGAGAGAGGAGACGCGGGATGAGCCAGCGGGTTTTAGTGGTCATCGACATGCAGAACGACTTTATCACCGGGAGCCTGGGGACGAAAGAGGCCCAGGCCATCGTAGAGAAGGTGTGCCGGAAAATACAGGACTTTGAGGGGGAGGTGCTCTTCACATTGGACACCCACGGCCCCGACTACCTGGAGACCCAGGAGGGGCGGCTCCTGCCGGTGGCCCACTGCATCAAGGGCACCCCGGGCTGGGAGCTGGAGCCCCGGGTGAGGGCCCTGTGCAGGACCACGCCCATCGAGAAGCCCACCTTTGGCTCCACCGGCCTGGCGGACGTGCTGCAGGCCAAGCACCTCCACGGCGGCGGGTTGGACGAGGTGGTGTTCGTGGGCCTGTGTACGGACATCTGCGTGGTGTCCAACGCTTTGCTGGTCAAGGCCAGGCTGCCCGAAGTGCCCCTGACCGTAGACGCCTCCTGCTGCGCGGGGGTCACCCCGGAGGCCCACCAGCACGCCCTGGCGGTGCTGCGCAGCTGCCTGATCACCGTGGAAGAATAAAACAGCACAGCAAAAGGCTGCCGCGTTTGCGGCAGCCTTTTTTCTGCGGTATTTATCCCTGGAAACCGCCGTGGCGGCCCTTTACCTTCATCCGGGCGGCGGCCCGGGCCAGGGTGAACTGGGCCATGCGGTACTCCTGGATGCTCCGCTTTTGGAGCATGGCCTCCTTGGCGGCGTCGGCCTCCCGGCGGGCCCGGTTCAGGTCGATCTCCTCCGGGCGCTCGGCGGAGTCCACCAAAATGAGGACCTCGCCGTTCTCCACCTTCACCAGGCCGGCGGACACGGCGGCCATCTGTTCCGGCTCACCAGGGAGCTGGTAGCGCATCATCCCAGGGATGATGGCGGTGATCATGTTCCGGTGGTGGGCCATGATGCCGTACATGCCGGTGATGGTGGGCAGCACCAGGGAGACGCACTCCCCCTCGTAGAAGGGGCGGTCGGCGGCCAAAAACTGCACGGGGAATGTGGCTGGCATCAGCTGTCCCCTCCCAAAGCCTCGGCTTTCTTCACCACGTCCTCGATGGTGCCCACGTTGAAGAAGGCCATCTCCGGGTAGCCGTCCATGTCGCCGTTGATGATGGCCTGGAAGCTGCGCAGGGTATCCTTAAGGGGTACGTACACCCCGGGGATGTTGGTGAACTTCTCCGCCACGTGGATGGGCTGGGCCAGGAACCGCTGGATCTTCCGGGCACGCTGCACGGTGAGGCGGTCCTCGTCGCTCAATTCATCCATGCCCAGAATGGCGATGATGTCCTGGAGCTCGCTGTACTTCTGCAAAATCTCCTGGACCCGCCGGGCGGTCTCGTAGTGCTCCAGGCCCACCTTGTCCGGCTCGAGAATGCGGGAGGTGGACTGCAGGGGGTCCACCGCCGGGTAGATGCCCTGCTCGGCGATACGCCGGTTGAGCACGGTAGTGGCGTCCAGATGGGTGAAGGTGGTGGCGGTGGCCGGGTCGGTCAGGTCGTCGGCGGGAACGTACACCGCCTGCACCGAGGTGACGGACCCCTGCCGGGTGGAGGTGATGCGCTCCTGCAGCTCGCCCATCTCGTTGGCCAGGGTGGGCTGGTAGCCCACGGCGGAGGGCATCCGCCCCAGAAGGGTGGAGACCTCGCTGCCCGCCTGGACGAACCGGAAGATGTTGTCGATGAACAGCAGCACGTCCTTGTGCTCCTCGTCCCGGAAGTACTCGGCCATGGTGAGGCCCGCCAGGGCCACCCGCATACGCACGCCGGGGGACTCGTTCATCTGGCCAAAGACCAGGGCGGTCTTGTCGGCCACGCCGCTGCCCTGCATCTCCCGCCACAAGTCGTTGCCCTCCCGGCTGCGCTCGCCCACACCGGTGAACACGGAGTAGCCGTTGTGCTCCATGGCCACGTTGTGGATGAGCTCCTGGATGAGCACGGTCTTGCCCACGCCGGCGCCGCCGAACAGGCCGATCTTGCCGCCCTTGGGGTAGGGCTCCAGCAGGTCGATGACCTTGATGCCGGTCTCCAGAATCTCGCTGACGGAGCGCTGCTCCTCGAAGGCCGGGGGTTTGCGGTAGATGCTGTGGCGCTCCACCTCAGCGGGGACCGGGTCGCCGCCGTCGATGGGCTCGCCCATGACGTTGAACATCCGGCCCAGGGTGGAGGTGCCCACCGGCACGGTGATGGTCTCGCCGGGGGCGCAGACCTGCATGCCCCGGGCCAGGCCCTCGCTTTCGGCCAGCATGATGCACCGCACCATGTTGTTTTCCATGTGCTGGGAGACTTCCATGACCCGCCGCTGCCCGGCCAGGTCTACGTACAGCGCCTCGCGGATCTTCGGTAACGAGCCGGCGGCGAATTCCACATCGATGACCGGCCCGGATATTTGCACGATGGTTCCTGTGGTCACAGGGACTTCACATCCTTTCTGCGCTGGCGCTCCTGCCGCTGGGCTTTGGCGCCGGCGCTGATCTCTGTGATCTCCTGGGTGATGTTGGCCTGGCGGATGCGGTTGTACTGCATGCCCAGGTCGGCCAGGAGCTCCTCGGCGTTCTGGTTGGCGGCGTTCATGGCGTTCATCCTGGCGTTCTGCTCGCTGCAGAAGCTGTCGATGAGGGTGCTGTAAATGAAGCCGGACAGATAGCTGGGGATGATATTGTTGAGCACCGCGGTGACGGAGGGGTAGAACTCGAAGGGGGAGGTCACCGCCTTTTCCGGGGTGGGAGAGATGAACTGGGCCCGGTGGAAGGGCAGCAGCCGGGTGGACCGGGCCACCGCCTCCATACTGTTTTTCATGTCGGTGTACACCACGTAAATCTTTTTCAGCTCCCCCCGGTCGTACTTATCCAGCAAGAGGGCGCTGATCTCCCTGGCCCGGTCCATGGTGGGGTTTTGGGCGGTGTACAGGAAGGTGTGCTCGATGGGGATGTGGTGCTGGTCGTAGAAGTGGCGGCCATACTCCCCCACCACAAAGAGCTGCATCTCCCCGTGCTCCTCCTTGAGCTTCTGGGCCTCTTTGATGACGTTCTGGTTATAGGCGCCGGCCAGGCCCTTGTCCGCGGTGATGACCAGGCAGCCGTAGGGCCCCTCCACCTGGGGTTCCCGGTCGGGGGGGTAGAAGTACCGGCTGTCCACGTCGCTGACCGTGCGGAAAATGCGCTTGATCTCCGCCCGCAGCTCGTCGAAGTAGGGGCGGGTCTTTTCCAGGTCGTTGCGGGCCCGGCGCAGCTTGGTGGAGGCGATGAGGTACATGGCGTTGGTGATCTTCCGGGTGTCCTCCACGCTCTTGATCCGGCTTTTGATCTCTGCTGTGCTGGCCATAGTTACCCGTTATCCTTTCCCGAGGCCGCTTCCTGCCCGGCGCTCAAAAAGTCTTTGGCCATCCGCAGGATCTGGTCCTGGTCCTCCTGGGACAGCTTGCCAGACCGGTCGATGCGGCGGCACAGGTCGGCGGCCTTCTCCTCCATGTGGGCCAAAAAGTCCCGGCGGAACTGGTCCACCTCCTGGACTTTCAGGTCCTGGAGGGTGTGGTGCAGCGCCACCACCAGCAGGATGACCTGCTCGTGCTGCTTCATGGGGTGGTACTGGGGCTGGCGCAGCAGGCGCATCAGCCCCTGGCCGTAGGCCAGCTGCCGGCGGGTCAGGTCGTCCAGGTCGCTGGAGAACTGGGTGAACACCTCCATCTCCCGGTACTGGGCCAGGTCCAGACGGATGGCGCCAGCGGCGGTCTTCATGGCCTTGGTCTGGGCGTCGCCGCCCACACGGGACACGGACAGGCCCACGTTTACGGCGGGGCGCTGGCCGGAGAAGAACAGGTCCTCCTCCAGGAAAATCTGGCCGTCGGTGATGGAGATGATGTTGGTGGGGATGTAGGCAGACACGTCGCCGGCCTGGGTCTCCACGATGGGCAGGGCGGTCATGCTGCCGCCGCCCATCTCCTCGGACAGCCGGGCGGAGCGCTCCAGCAGCCGGGAGTGGAGGTAGAACACGTCCCCGGGGTAGGCCTCGCGGCCGGGAGAGCGCTCCAGCAGGAGGCTCAGGGCCCGGTAGGCGATGGCGTGCTTGGTCAGGTCGTCGTAGACGATGAGCACGTCCTTGCCCTGGTACATGAAGTATTCGCCGATGGCGCAGCCCGCGTAGGGGGCGATGTACTGCATGGTGGCCGCGTCGCTGGCCGAGGCGCTGACCACGATGGAGTAGGACAGGGCGTCGAACTTCTCCAGGGTCTCCACCAGCTCCGCCACGGAGCTGGCCTTTTGGCCGATGGCCACGTAGATGCAGATGACATCCTTGCCCTTCTGGTTCAGGATGGTGTCCAGGGCGATGGCGGTCTTACCGGTCTGGCGGTCGCCGATGATGAGCTCCCGCTGGCCACGGCCGATGGGGAACATGGTGTCGATGGCAAGCAAACCGGTCTCCATGGGGGTATCCACGGGCTGGCGGTGGATGATGTCCGGGGCCGGGGCCTCGATGGGACGGTACTCCGCGGCCTGAATCTCCCCTTTGCCGTCGATGGGCTCGCCCAGGGCGTTGACCACCCGGCCCAGGAAGGCCTCCCCCACGGGGACGCCGGCGGTCTTGCCGGTGCGGTGGACGATGCTGCCCTCTACGATCTCCTCGTCGTCGCCGAAGAGCACGCAGCCGATCTCATCCCGCTTCAGCTCCTGCACCATGCCCTTTACCCCGGAGGAGAACTGGAGGATCTCCCCGTAGGAGGCGTTTTTCAGGCCGGAGACCGTGGCGATTTCGTCGCCCACGGCCACCACCTGGCCCACCTCTTCCGGGGTGGCCTCGGGCACCCAGTTTTCCACCGCCTCTTTTACCAGGGGGATGATGGCGTCCCGGCGGGGGTGCAGCTGGTCCAGCTGGCGCTTAAATTGGCGCAGCCGGCCCTCTAAGGTCCAATCGTAAACATCGGTGCCCACCTGCAGCAGGAAACCGTCGGCCAGCTGGGGGTCCTCCTCCCACACCAGCTTTACGTCATCCCCGTACTTCCCGGCGATGAACCGCTCCAGGCGCTCCCGGCTGGGGGCGGCGGGGGCGGCGGCGCTGCGCAGCAGGGCTTTTTTCTCAGTTTTCTTCTTGTTGCTGTCCATCCGGAGCCTCCCTTTCCACCAGATCCAAGAATTGCTCGTAGGGGTCCCCCTGGCTCTTCAGGGCGATCCGCTCCGCCGCGGTGACCACCAGGCCGGTGAGCTCCTTGGAGGCCTTGGCCAGCATGGCGTCGTGCTCCTGCTGGGTGGCGGCATGGGCCTGGGCCAGGATGGTGTCGGCCTGCTTTTTCGTCTGGGCCAGCTCCTGCTCCCGCAGCTGGTCCAGCTCCTTCTGGGCCGCCTGCTTCCGCCCGGCGATCTCCTGGTCGATGTCCGCCAGCTTTTCCTTATAGTCCTGCACCATCTGCCGGGCTTCCTGGCGGTCCTTTTCGGCCTCCTGGGCCATTTGGGCGTAGTGGTCCTCCCGCTTTTTCATAAAGTCCTTCACCGGCCGGTAGAGCAGGAGGTACAGCCCCCCAGCCAGCAGGACGAAGTTGAACAGGTGCAGCAGAATCTGCTGCCAGTCGATATTCAGTGGGATATTCATGTTCCTTACCTACCTGCCTTTACAAGACGAAGATGACCAGGATGACCACCAGCAGGGCGTAGATAATGGCCGTTTCGATAAACACCATGGTCAGCATCAGGGAGGTGCGGATCTTGCTCTCCATCTCAGGCTGGCGGGAGATGCCGTCGGCGGCCTTGCCGCCCACCATGCCCATGCCGATGGCGCCGCCGGCAGCGGCCAGGCCGATGGCCATGCCCACGGCCAGGGCCTTGGTCCCGGCAGTGCTGCCGCCGTTGTCGGCGGGGGCGGCCTCGGTGGTCTGGGCGGTATCCGCAGGGGCGGCGGTGGTGTCGGCGGCGGCCAGGGCGGGCACCGCCAGCAGGGTCATCAGGATGGCGATCACGGTCAGGATCACGAGAAATCTCACTTTTTTCATAGGAATTACCTCACGTTTCTTTCTAAAGTTCTATCGTTGCCGCTCAGGCGGCCTTGTCACGTTGTTTCGCGGGCTTCGGCGCCGGGGGCTCGCTCATCTCCCCGTAGAACAGCGCCACCAGCATGGTGAGCACGTAGCTCTGGATCAGGGCGTGGAGCAGGGTGAACAGCACGGCCACAATCACCGGCAGCACGAAGCTCAGGGAAATGTAGTAGTACACCAGCTCGGTGACCAGCAGGCCGCTGAGCAGGGCGCCGAAGAGACGGAAGCTCATGGAGATCAGCAGGGAGACCTCTTTTAGGGCCTTGCCGATGCCCCGCACCCCGTTTCCGGCGATGGCCCCGGAGAAGATGACCCCGTAGGACAGCACCCCCAGCATAATGGCGGCGTTGATGTCGGACAGGGGGGCCGGCAGGGTGATGGACCGCCCCGTGGTGGTGATGGCCTGGAGGCCGAAGAGCTCGAACAGGGTGCCGAAAAAGATGTAGGCCCCCGCGGCGAACACGTAGCTGCCCAAAAAGCCGTTGCGCCAGGGGCTGTTGGACTTGGCCAGGCCGTCGAACATCCCCACCGCCTGCTCCAGCAGCAGCTGGAGCTTCCCGGGCACGTACTTGAATCTGGGGATGGCGAAGATGCGGATAAGGGCTGCCGCCACCAGCAGCACCGCGGTGACTACAAAGCCGGAGACCAGCCCCGGGTTTACGGTGCACACGCCGAACAGGCTGATCTGGTTGGACTCGTGGAGCACCGCGTCCCGCATCATTTCCTGAACGCTCTCCTCCTCCGGGCCGGAGGGCATGGTGAGGAAGCTGGCGATGAGCAGCACCGCTGCCAGGCCCAGCCAGACCACCAGGAAAGCACGTTTTCGTTTCATCACGTTGGACACTTCCCCCTCTCGGAAAAAATACCCACCGGGGCATTTCCCAGCAAACCGGGACCCCAGGTTTCTATCGTCTATTGTAGCCAATTTTCCGCCGTTGGCAATAGTAGAAACGCCGGTTTTCGGGAAATCCGGTCTAAAAAAAACGTACAACCTGTGGCTATTATTACCTACGGGAAATAAAAGGCCAGGCGGCAGGGAAGTTTCCTCCCCCGCCGCCTGGCAGGACGTGCCGGTAAAATGATTCAGATCTCCCGCAGGGCCTGGGCCACCGCCCGCACCCTGCTGCGGTCGATGCCGGTGGACAGGGTGCAGTCCGCCCCCAGGATGAAGTTCTCCGGGCCGTAGGTCTGGGCCAGGCGTTTCGCCTCGGCCGCCAGGGCCTCCACCGGGCCCTCCGCCAAAGGCGCGGCGTGGTTGGCAAGGCCGCCCATCACCGGCTTGCCCGGGAACAGGGCCCGGCCCTCCTCGATGGAACAAGGGGCCTCGTAGACGCCCCAGTTCACCGCGTCGCAGAAATCGTTGTAGGAGCGGTACCGCTCCATGTCCAGGTGGTCCTTGCAGATATGCAGCACCGCGGCGCACCCGGCCTTCTGGATCTCCGACAGGATGAGCTGGTCCAGGGGGGCGATCCATCGGGCGAACTCCTCGGCGGTGAACCACCGGTCCCGCTCCCCGCCCAGGGAGGCGTAGTAGATGCCGTCCATACCGGCCTCCTTATAGCCCCAGGCCAGGACGCACATGCACTCGGCGATGCGCTTGAGGCCGTCCAAAACCTTGGCCTCGTCCTGGCGCAGGCAGCTTACCAGCAGGTCCCGGGCGGCGTCGTAGCCCATACGGTGCTCGTAGGGGTGGATGCCCGAGGCGGTGATGCCGTGGAGGGTGCCCAGCCAGTAGCCCTCCTCCCCATCCCAGCGGTCCCGGATGGCCTTGGCCAGGGCAATCTGGTCCTGGATAAAGGGGGCGTCGGGACGAAGGGACTGGAGGTTCTTCCAATCTTCGGGGCCCTGGATGGGGCCGCAGTCCGGCACCAGGTTCTCGTTCATCACCTTGTAGATGTCTGTGTCCGTCTCCTGGAAGAATTTCAGGTGGGCGGCCACAGCCGCCTCCCCGGCCTTCTCCTCCGGGGGAAAGTGCAGGGAAAACCCGCAGGGCACATGGTCGGGCCGGCGGCCGGCCAGGGCGGCCAGCACGCGCTCTCGTTTTGTCATGGGGAACAACTCCTTTCCTGCATCCTATTGTAATCGCATCGGCCCGGGCTGTAAAGATTTTTTTGCGTCCTCTTGACAGCGATACAAGATGATATTATAATAATATCAAATCCACATCACGAAAAAGGAGTTGTAACCATGGAAACTGGAGAGAAGATCGTCAATCGCTATACAGAAAAACCGGTGAAGGCCAAAAACGGCTTTGCCATGCTGGCCCTTATTCTGCTGCTGCTTTTGGGCAGCATCGCCGTGGCCGTCTGCGGGCCGGTGTTTGTCAGCTCTTCCAACGCGGGCCTGGCGGTGGCCATGGTGGTGCTGGGGATACTGGTGTTTATCTTCGACCTGTTCCTCATGGCGGGCTTGAAGATCCTGAACCCCAACGAGGCGCTGGTGTTCACCCTGTTCGGCAAGTACCACGGCACCCTGAAGGGGGATGGCTACTTCTGGGTCAACCCCTTCTGCGAGGGCATCAACCCCGGTGGGGCGCCCACCACCGTCACCATCAACGGCAGCACCTCTGTCAACTTCGGGGCCAAGAAGATCTCCCTGAAAACCATGACCCTGAACAATGAGAAGCAGACGGTAAACGATGAGCGGGGCAACCCCATCGTCATCGGCACCATCGTCATCTGGCGGATCGTAGACACCACCAAAGCCGTGTTCAACGTGCAGAACTACCGGACCTTCCTGGGCACCCAGTGCGACTCCGCCACCCGGAACATCGCCCGGATGTACCCCTACGACCTGATGGACGACGACGACCAGGGGGAAAAGACATTGCGGGGCAGCAGCCAGGAGATCGCCGACATGATGAAAAAGGACCTGCAGGACCGGGTGTCCATGGCCGGGCTGGAAATCCTGGAGGTGCGCATCACCCACCTGTCCTACGCCCCGGAGATTGCCGCGGCCATGCTCCAGCGGCAGCAGGCGGAGGCCGTGGTGGCCGCCCGGAAGAAAATCGTGGAGGGCGCCGTGGGCATGGTGGAGATGGCCCTGGACCAGCTGGGCAAAGACCAGGTGGTGGAACTGGACGAGGAGCGCAAGGCCGCCATGGTGTCGAACCTGCTGGTGGTGCTCTGCGGCAACAAGGACGCCCAGCCCATCGTCAACAGCGGGTCCATCTATTGACCTTGGCCCCGGGCTGCGGTAACATAAGAGGAGAAAGGGGGAGCGCGCATGGACGAGAAAGAAAAAGCGAAGAAGCAGATCCTCCTGCGCATTTCCCCCAAGCTGTGGGCCGAGCTGGCCGCCTGGGCGGAGGACGACTTCCGCTCCATCAACGGGCAGATCGAGTACCTGCTCACCGAGTGCGTAAAAAAGCGCAAGGGCGCCAAAAAGGGCCCGGAGGAGTAAAAAAGCGGACTGCCGCATATGTGCGGCAGTCCGTTTTTATTCCTCTTTTTCCGCAGGTGCTTCCCCTTCCCGGTAAAAGACCAGCACCCCCTTGGCGGAGGGCATGGCGGCAAAGGACACCAGCCGGTAGCCCTTGGTCTCCATCTCGTTGGCGGTCTTTTCCACCTGGGCGGCCATGTCCTTGGCCTTGGGCGCGTATTTGATCACTACAGTCTGATACATGCTCTTTCCCCCTTGGGACGCCTACCGGTGCTCCCGGCGGCGGAGCTTCTGCCACAGGGGAAGGCCCACCGCGGCGGCCAGCACTACGGCCAGCGCCGCCCAGGTGACCCCGTGGACCGCCGGGCCCGTGGCCAGGAGAAACTCCCCCAACGATTGGAAAAACCCGTTCATTCCATCGCCCCCTTTTCTGGCTCTATCCTAGGGCAACCGGGAGATTTTTGCCACCCTGCCGGAGTAAAGGGGAGGTTAAATTTTGCGAAAACCGGGCCGCCCCAAAGATTTAACCCAGGCTTTACCAGACCACGCTTGCCCCCGGGACCGGGCAGGGATATGCTTTGCTTAGAGGAACCAAACGAGGGGGAACGCGGGATGGAACAGGAAGAGCGGAGCGTATTGGGGCGGCGGCGGTTGGCCGGGCTGCTGCTCATGGCGCTGGGGGCTGTGCTGGCGGGGTTATCCCGGGCCATGGGCGGCCCGGTGCTGCTGGAGCTGCTCTCCGGCATCTTTATGGGGCTTTCGGTGGGGACGCTGCTGGCCGGGCTGCTCACCGTGCTCCACGCGTTTCGCTGACATGCCAGAAACCCCCGGAGAGACTGTCTCTCCGGGGGTTTTTGTGGGGGCTGCTGCCGGCGCCCTCTCCGTCATCCCGGGGGATGACGCCCCCTTCCCCCCGCGGGGGAAGGGGGGCCGCGGCGGAGCCGCGGCGAGAGGGCGCCGGCAGCGGTCCAGATCGCAGGCAGCAGTCTTACAGCACCAGGCACATGCCGTCCTGGGCGAAGTCCACCCGGTCCCCCAGGACCTGGCGGGCCAGGGCCAGCTCCCCGGCGAAGTCCCGCAAAATCTCCACCCCGTGGTGGTAGAACAGCACCCGGCCGAAGTCCACCCCCGCGTCTTTCAGCTCCTGGCAGAGGGCGAAAGCCCGGTGGTGGCCGGTCTCCAACAGGATGAGATCCGCCCCGGAAAGGTGGGGCAAAAGCTCGGAAAAGTCCCGGAAATCCCCGGAACAGACCAGCTTTCTCCCCTCGGCGGCCAGCACGAAGGAGAAGCTCTTCCACCTCTCCCCGGGGGCGGGCTCCCCCAGGTGCAGGTTGTGGGAGGCCTCCACCCGGAGGCCCTCCTCCTGGAGGAGGCCGTCCTGCACCAGGTGGGGCTGCAGGGAGAACACGGTCTCGTAGTTGCCCTCGCTGCCCAGGAGCATTTTGTACACCCCGTCGAACACCTCCAGGTCCGGCAGGTAGACGTGGATAGTCCGCCCCGCCATGCGCCCCTGGTTTTCCGGGGAGAGGGTGCACAGCTTCCGCAGGTTCCACAGCAGGTGGGGCAGGCCCCCCACGTGGTCCATGTGGGTGTGGGAGATGAAGATGCCGCGGGTGCGCAGCTGGTCGATGCCCAGCAGGTAAGAGCTGTAAGCGCAGTTCTCCCCCGCGTCCAGGAAATAGAGGCTGCCGCCGGTCTCCAGGGCCAGGCTGGTTTGGTGGCGGCCCGGCATGGGCTCGGTGCCCGAGCAGCTGCCCAGGATGTGAAGTTTCATGTGGTCTCCTCCTCCAGTTTTTTGGCGATGGCCCGGGCCGCCTGGGCGGGGGTCAGGCCGTCTGTCAGAATTTTCTCCGTGTCCATGGCCTGGTACAGGGGCAGGCGCTCCAGGCTGCGCTGGTAGTCTGCCGGGACCCGCAGGCCGGCGGCCACGTCCTTCTGGATGTGGGCCTCCAGGGCCGCCGGGGAGGGCAGGAGGGTAAAGACCCGCACCTGCACCCCGCGGGTATCCAGCCGGGACAAAAGCTCCTGGATGATGGCCTCCTGGTGCATGACCCAGCAGAAGATTACCGTCTCATAGGCGGGGCAGCGCAGAAACTGTCCCAGCAAAAAGGCGATGTTCTCCTGGACCATGGCCTTGGTCTCTTCCGTCACCTGGAAGGGCTCCATGTCCCAGCACCAGTCCCCGTCCAAAAAGGCGCAGGGGGGCAGCAGCTTTTTCAGCTCCCGGCAGGTGGCGGTCTTGCCCGCCCCCATGGTGCCGTTTACAAAGATCAGGCGTTTCACGGCCGTCCCTCCTTTTTGAGTTTTATCTATTGTACCCCCTTCCCGGCCGGGCGTCAATGGACAAAGGGAAAGCCACTGCCATGTTCCCCATGCCCTCTGCGGTCCGCTGCTCCCAAAATTTCCCAGAAAGAAAAATGGAAAAATTCCCCCATCCGGGCGGGGATTGGAGCGTTGAAGAAGGCCCCCCACAGCCCAGCCCCCAGACCGCGGAGCGTGGGCACAGAAAAGCCCCCGGGGGGGCGTCAAGGGGCAAAAGAAAAGCCCCTGCCGGGGCAGGGGCTTGGGAGGCGGGCTTATTCCGCGTGGAATTCCTGGGAGTAGATCACGTTCCCCTGGCTGTCGGCGTAGACTACCTCCACCACGGGGTTTTCCACGTCCACCACCAGCTTAAGGGAGGAAGCGATGGAGGAAAAAGTGGCTTCCTGGGAAGCCATGGCCTCCTCCAGGGCGGCGGCCAGGCCCTCGGTGGCGGTGCCTTCGGGGTACTGGTAATGGTAGATGAGTTTTTCCGCCTCACCAATCACCTGCAGCTGCAGGGAGTCACCCAGGGTCTCAGTCATGGCGGACAGCTGCTCCTGGAGCTCCGGGGAGTTCACGTACTCCTCCACGGTGGCGAATTTGGTGAAGCCGGCAGCCTCACCCTCCGCGCTCTCCTGGGAGCTCTCCTCCCCGGCGGGCTCGCTGCTGGGTTCCTCGGTCTGGGAGCTGGGCTCCTGGGCCTCGCTGCTGGGCTCTTCGGCCTCGGAGCTGCTCTCCGCCGTCTGGGAGGTGGACTGGCTGGCGGGGGCGGAGCTCTGCGGCTCCTCCCCGCCGCAGGCGGCCAGGGACAGGGCCAGCAGCAGCGCCAGGGCAAGGGCCAGGAAACGGGACATTGTCTTTTTCATAAAAACCGCACCTTTCTCAAAAAACAGATTATCTGGCAACTTCAGTATAGCTTCACCCAACAGCCTTGTCAATGAAAAACGGGACTTTTCACATATTTAACAGACCCAGGCGCAGGAAACTCCCCCTTGACTTGAACCCAGGTTTAAGTGGTAAAGTATATATAAGAAGAGACAGGCTCCGGCGGGGTGCGCCGGGGCCTGCAGCGAGGAGGAACCAAGATGGTACAAGTGACATTGGGGCGCACCGGGATCGTCACCAACAAAAACGCCTTTGGGGCCCTGCCCATCCAGCGGGTCTCCGCGGAGTACGCCGGCATGCTGCTGCGCAAGGCCTACGAGGGGGGCATCACCTTTTTCGACACCGCCCGCTCCTACTCCGACAGCGAGGAGAAGATGGGCCTGGCCCTCCACGATGTGCGGGACAAGATCTTCATCGCCACCAAGACGCCTTCCACCACGGTGGAGGGCTTCTGGAAGGACCTGGAGACCAGCCTGCGGCTGCTGCGGACCGACTATGTGGACATCTACCAGTTCCACAACCCGGCCTTCTGCCCCAAGCCCGGGGACGGCACCGGCCTGTACGAGGCCATGCTGGAGGCGAAGGAACAGGGAAAAATCCGCTTTATCGGCATCACCAACCACCGGTTGGGGGTGGCGGAGGAGGCGGTGGCCTCTGGCCTATATGACACCCTTCAGTTCCCCTTCTGCTACCTGGCCACGGACCGGGACATCGCCCTGGTAAACCTGTGCAAGGAGAAAAACGTGGGCTTTATCTCCATGAAGGGGCTGTCTGGGGGGCTTCTCACCAACGCCGCCGCGGCCTACGCCTGGCAGGCCAAATTCGAGAACACCCTGCCCATCTGGGGCGTACAGCGGGAGGCGGAGCTGGATGAGTTTCTCTCCTTCCTCCAGTGTCCCCCGGACCCGGAGGATCCGGAGCTGCTGGCGGTCATCGAGAAGGACCGGAAGGAACTCATCGGCAACTTCTGCCGGGCCTGCGGCTACTGCATGCCCTGCCCGGTGGGCATCACCATCAACCAGTGCGCACGGATGAGCCAGCTCATCCGCCGCAGCCCCTCGGCAAACTGGCTGACCCCGGAGAGCCAGGCCATGATGATGAAAATCGAGGAGTGCCTGCACTGCGGCCAGTGCAAAGCGAAGTGCCCCTACGGGCTGGACATCCCCACCCTGCTGGAGCAGAATCTGGAGGACTACAAGAACATCCTGGCGGGGAAGGCGGAGCTGTAAGGCCGTCCCATCCGGTGGGGAGCCGTCCCGGCGGGGACGGCTCCTTTTTTGCTGGGGGAAAGCGCGGGGCCCGCGCCCTCTCCGCCATCGCCCAGGCGATGGCGTACCCCCTTTTTGCTATGGAAAAAAGGGGGCGCCGCGGCGGGGCCGCGGCGGAGAGGGCGCGGGGGGTTCATTTTCCGCCTGGGAAAAATCAAAAAAAGATGATTTTCGTCTTTACTTCTCGTTAAGGGGCCGGTATAATCGGAGGTGGCCCGAAAATACTTTCTGAACAACAATGGGAGAAATGTGTTATGAATCTACCGCGCGCAGAGCATCCCAACCCCCAATGGGAGCGGGAGAGCTGGAAAAATTTGAATGGCGCCTGGGAATTTGAGTTCGACTTCGGCTGCAGCGCCCGGGAGCGGAAGCTGTGGGAGAAGGAGAAGTTCGACCGGGAGATCGTCGTCCCCTTCTGCCCGGAGAGCAAGCTCTCCGGCATCGCCTACACCGACTTTATGGACGGCGTGGCCTACCGCCGCACCTTCGAGATCACAGAGCAGGAGCTGTCCGGCCATGTGCTCCTCCACTTCGGGGCGGTGGACTACGAGAGCTTCGTCTACGTCAACGGGACCCTGGTGGGCTCCCACAAAGGGGGCTACACCTCTTTCAGCTTCGACATCACCAAGTTCGTCACCGTGGGCAGCAACAGCCTGTTCGTGGCGGTGGAGGACCACGTGCGCACCAAGCTGCAGCCCAAGGGCAAGCAGGCGGACAAGTACTACTCCAACGCCTGCGACTACACCCGCACCACCGGCATCTGGCAGACGGTGTGGCTGGAGTTCGTGCCCAAGGCCTACCTCAGCTCCGCCAAATATTACACCGACCCGGACAACGGCAAGGTGACCATCACCGGCGTGGCCGAGGGCGCCGGCACCTTTACCGCCGAGGCTGCCTGGGAGGGCAAGCCTGTGGGCAGCGTATCCCTGCCGGTATCCGGGGGCTTCTTCTCCGCCCAGCTGGACCTTTCGGAGACCCACCTGTGGCAGCCCGGCCAGGGCGGCCTCTACGACCTGACCCTCACCTTCGGGGAGGACAGGGTGAAGAGCTACTTCGGCCTGCGCACCGCCAAGTTTGAGGGCCGGAAGTTCATGCTCAACGGCAAGTCCCTGTTCCTGCGCACGGTGCTGGACCAGGGCTTCTACCCCGACGGCATCTACACCGCCCCCACCGAGGAGGACCTGGTAAAGGACATCCAGCTCTCTTACGACGCGGGCTTTAACGGCGCCCGCCTCCACGAAAAGGTGTTCGAGGCCCGGTTCCTGTACCACTGTGACCGGCTGGGCTACATCGTGTGGGGCGAATACCCCAACTGGGGCCTGGACCACGCCGAGCCCCTGGCCACCGAGATCTACCTCAACGAGTGGAGCGAGGCGGTGGAGCGGGACTTCAACCATCCTGCCATTGTGGGCTGGTGCCCCTTCAACGAGACCTGGGGCTACCACGAAGAGCGGGAGAAAAACGCCCTGCTCTCCAGCATCTACAAGCTCACCAAGCGCCTGGACCCCACCCGGCCCTGCATCGACACCAGCGGCAACTTCCGGGTGATCTCCGAGGTGTACGACATCCACGACTACGACCAGGACCCCGCCTCCTTCAAGGCCCGGTGGAACGGCCTGACCGCCCTGGCCAAGGAGGGCACCATCCCGGCGGACCACCCCTTCTTCACCGAGGCCCCCTGGGGGGAGAACGGCAGGGCTCCCCTGTTCTGCCAGCCCTACGACGGCCAGCCCATCTATGTGAGCGAGTACGGCGGCATCCGCTGGCCCGACGACACCGTAGAGGGCTGGGGCTACGGCAACGCCCCCAAGACCCCCGAGGAGTTCTTCGCCCGGTATAAGGGCCTGACCGAGGCCCTGCTCCAGGACCCGGAGATCTGTGGGTTCTGCTACACCCAGCTCTACGACATCGAGCAGGAGGTAAACGGCATTTACGCCTACAGCCGCAAGCCCAAGTTCGACGTGTCCATCGTCCGGGAGATCAACCAGCAGAAGGCCGCCATCGAGGACTAAGGTTTATGCCGCAATAGACAGCGCACCCCGCAGGGTTATGGGCCCTGCGGGGTGTGTTTTTGCGGCTGCCATGCTAAAAAGCTATTGTTTTCGATAAAAAATAGGCATTAGACATTGAAGTCCTCCCGTGGTATCCTGAATCTGTGAGAAACAGGGCGCGGAGCGTCACAGGAAAAGGAGGGAGGGCCATGGGAAGAGGTACGGGGTGGTGGTCCGTCAACGGGAACCAACTGAAGCTCCTGGCGATTTTCGCCATGCTGGTGGACCACTGGGCCATCGTCTTTGTGCCCGGGGAGTTCGCGGGCCTGTGGCTGCTGCGGCTTGTGGGCCGGCTGACGGCGCCCATCATGTGCTATCTCATCGCCGAGGGGTACTGGCACACCTCCGACCTCAGGTGGTACCTGGGGAGGCTGCTGCTGGTGGCCTTGGTGTCCCATGTCCCCCACGCCCTGTGCTTCGGCTTTGACCCCTGGCGGTTCTGGGAGGCCACCGACGTGATGTTTGCCCTGCTGCTGGGGCTCATCGCCCTGGCGGCCTGGGCAGCCCCAAGCTGGCCCTGTGGCAAAAGCTGGGGGCCACGGCGGGCTGCTGCCTGCTGGCCTACCCCGCGGACTGGAATTACATCGCTGTGCTGTGGATCGTGGGGTTCGGGGTGTTCCGGGGCAGCCCGGTCCGGCAGATGCTGGCCTTCTCCGCCGTAGGCGTCCTCTATCTTTTGCAGCCCCTGGTGTACGGCACCTCTTTCCCCTACATCAGCCGGGTGGGGGTGTTTCTGGCCATTCCCCTGCTGCTGTGCTACAACGGCCGGCGGGGACACAGGAGCAAGCTCATCCAGTGGGGATTTTACTGGTTCTACCCCGCCCACCTGCTGCTGTTGTACCTGTTGGGGCGGCTGGTGTGACGAGAAAAGCCCGGGCAGCTGCCTGGGCTTTTCTCTGTTTTGAGACAGCAAAAGAGGCAAGCCGAGTGCTTGCCTCTTTTTGTTGGTGGAGATAAGCGGGATCGAACCGCTGACCTCTTGAATGCCATTCAAGCGCTCTCCCGAGCCCATCGGTTACATACCCCCGTAACCGGGCTTCGGAGATGCGCTTCAATATGCAGGAAAGTCATGCCACTTCAACTTATTGGAATGGCTATCCCACAAAAATTTGAGACAGCTTTTCATTGACTTTTCCTAGTGTCGCCCTTGTTTGAGCAGAAATATCGCAACGGAATAAGCAATTAACTACTGAACACAACTCTCTGTTAATGGAGGCTTTTCCAATTCCTGATGCCGCCACTTCTTCCAATTCATCAAGTACAAAAGCCCAAAACTCGTTGCAGAGAAAATCTGTCCTTAATGCTCGCAAATCTTCTACATCGCCAACTCGACTAAACAGTTCTTCATAATATGGGTTTAATATCCAATATGCAAATTGAATTGGTCGTATTGTATCTAATGCATCATATGTTGAATGTACCCTCTGCCCAGTTAAGTCATTATATAGAAATCTAAAGTGATGATTTGGGCTATCAAAGAATTCTGCCATGTAAGATTTATATTTGTGCAATACCCGATACATTTTTTCTGTTTCACTTTTCCGAGAAATCATATAGATAAGATATTCTAAGTCCAGTAATAGTTCAAGCGCAAAAATTTCTGCATCATCGTTATTTTCATATGAGTAAGTACCATGGGCAATCTTATTTCGAATTAGATTGTTGAAATAAATACCAAAATACATCATAGCTTCAGGATAAACATCAAGTCCAAGGCACTTAATGTAACTGATTTTTTCTTTTAAAACAGCCTTATAGAGTAATTGCATATTGGTAAAACGATAAAATACTGTGCCATCTTTGAGAAAGTCACTAAATAACCCTTCGATTTGTATAGGAACTGTATTATTAAATAAATCAAACTCACCGTGATCAAATAGGTCAAGGAGATTAAAAATAAACATTTTGCGTTTGCCAATACTTACGCAATTGTTTATCTGTTCTCTTAAACCTTGAGTTGTGCCATTTAACTCCACAATATATAAC
>DXIW01000024.1 GCA_019112625.1 Candidatus Acutalibacter stercorigallinarum
AAGGGACGCGGGGTGGGAAATTGCGGAATAGAAACGGCTGGAAGGGGCGGGAAAGTGGGGGCGGGAGATAGGGCAGGTGGGGAGGGCGGGAAAATCACAAAAAAAGAAAGACCCCGGGCGGGGGTCATTTCAGGCGGGCGCGGAGGGCTTTGGTGGGGATGCCCTGGGCGGTGAACATCATCTCGTGCTCGGTGGTGACGTTCTCCGGGTCATGTTCGGCGTGGAGGTCCTTGGTGTCGAAGAAGATCTCGAAGCCGGCTTCGGTGAGGTACCGCTTGGTGGCCAGGTACAGGTCGTCGTTGTCGGTCTTGAACCAGAGCTCCCCGCCGGGGGCCAGGAGGGTCTTGTACTGCTCCAGCTGGCGGGTGTGGGTGAGCCGCCGCTTGTGGTGCCGGGCGGCGGGCCAGGGGTTGCAGAAATTGATGTACAGCCGCTCCACCCCGTCCCCGGGGGCGAAGAGGTCGGGGAGGCGCTCGATATTATAGAAGCACAGGGCCACGTTGTCGGGCTGCTCCTCACCGAAGGCGGCGGCGATATTCCGCCGGCCCACGCCCAGGATGTCGTAGCTTAAATCGATGCCCACGTAATTCACGTCCCGGTGGGCCGCCGCCATGGGGGCCAGGAACACGCACTTGCCGCAGCCCAAATCGAGATGGAGGGGGCGCTTTTGGCCGAAGCGCTCTTCCCAGCGGCCCTTTTGCTGCTGGGGGTCTGTGACGAAATAGGGGCAGGCCATCAGCTCCGGCCGGGCCCAGGCTTTTTTACGGATGCGCATAAAACTCTCCTCTTTCGGCGGTGTCCTGCTCATTATACCCGGCCCGGGCGGGAAAAGCAAGCCCTTGCATCCGGCGGGCTTCTGGTGTAGAATAGGAGGGCAAAAGGAGGTGTCACTATGGTACGGAAGGCATTGGCCCTGGAGGGCGGCTCCCTGCGGTGCATGTTCACCGCCGGGGCGGTGGACGTGATGATGGAGCGGGGCCTGGAGTTCGAGGGGGTGTTCGGGGTGTCCGCCGGGGCGCTGACGGGCATCAACTACGTGTCCCGGCAGGTGGGGCGCACGGCCCGGGTGAACCTGGAGTTCGTCAACGACAAGCGGTACCTGGGGGTGCGGAACCTCATCCTCCACCACAGCCTGTTCAACTTCGACTTTATGTTCGGCGAGGTGAGCGACACCCTCATCCCCCTGGACCGGAAAACCATACGGGAGAACCCCTGCCAGTTTACGGCCATCGCCACGGACTGCCTGACCGGGCAGCCCCGGTTTTTTGAGAAAAGCGCCACCCCGGACATCTACGCGGCCATTCGGGCCAGCGCCAGCATGCCCATGCTCTCCCCCATGGTGCAGGTGGAGGGCGTGCCCTGCCTGGACGGCGGGGTGTCGCTGTCCATCCCATACCAGCGGCCGTTGGAGGAGGGGTACGGCAAGGTGGTGGTCGTTACCACCCGGGAGCACGGGTACCGGAAGCCGGGGGTCTCCCCCACCATGGGGCGGCTGTACGCCAGGGCCTACCGGAAGTACCCCCAGCTGGTGCGGGCGCTGATGAACGTGCCCTACCGGTACGGCAAGGAGCTGGACGAGCTGGACCGGCTGGAGGCCCAAGGGGAGGTGTTCGTCCTGCGGCCGCCGAAGCCGGTGACGGTGTCCCGGGCGGAGAAGGACACGCAGAAATTACAGGCCCTGTACGAGGAGGGGCGGGCGGCCTGCCTGGCGCAGTGGGAGGCCCTTGCCGCCTATCTGAAGGGGTAAAAGCGGGACCGGAGGCGGGAGCCTCCGGTCCTTTTTTGTTTATTGGGCTTGTTCGGGCTCGCTGGCTTTGGGCTGGGTGGCCGGGGTGATGAGGTCCAGGACCTTATCGATGACCACCAGGGTGCGGGCGTAGGTCTCGCTGGCGTTGAGGCGCAAATCGCCGGGGGCGCCGGTGCCGGTGAGGCCCAGCTCCCGATAGACCCGCTCGGCGCTGGGGCGGGCCCAGCCGGGCAGGGAGGCCATGGTTTTATAGCGGGTCTCGTTCTGGTCGTAGACCTGCTGGGCCAGCTGGAGCACTTCCTCTTTCGTCAACTCTGTTCCCCCCTCTCCCCCGATGATGGCCGGGTAGTTTTTGAAGGCCCGGTCCAGATCGAACGTCTTGCCGTTTAAGACGCCCTTATTGGTGTACTGCCACAGGCCCACGGGCTTGTCGTAGTCCAGGGTGGTGTTCCACTGGGCCACCCACTTGTCGTAGGGGTCCAGGCGGGGGCTGTTCAGCCGGGTGGTCATCCAATATAAAAAAGAATAGATGCCGCAGTAGTACCCGGCCGCCTCCAGGGCCTGGCAGTAGGCCACGCAGTTGTCGATGAGGGCTTCGCCCTCGGGGAGGGTGCTGTCCTCCACGTCGTACCACACGCCGTAGAGGGGCTTTTTCCCCTTTAGCAGCCGCAGGGTGTGGGCGGCCTCGCTTTTGGCCATGGCCGTGTTCTGGGCGTAGGAGTACAGGTACACCCCGTAGGGGATGCCCGCGGCCTCGCATTTTTGCACGTTAGCGGCGTACTGCTTGTCATCTTGGTTTACATAATCTCCTCCGTAGCCGCAGCGGAGGATGGCGAAGTCGATCTTCCCTTTCAGGGCGGCGAAGTCCACGTCGCCGTTAAATTCCGACACATCGATGCCGGTGGCAAGATAATCCGCCATGCCTTGTCCTCCTTTCCGGGGATGTCTCCCCTTGTCCATGGTATGTGGGGAGGGGAGGGAGGGTGAGGAGGGAATAGGGAAGGGGGAAGAGGGAAGGGGCTTGCTTGCAAGTTTTATGGTGGCCGCAAGAAGCGCGGTTTCGCGACAGCGAAATGGGAGTTTTGCAAACTCCCAAGCGGTTCTTGGCGAGTAAGTTGCACGAAGTGCAACTTGACTCGTTCGCACATCCCCCGTAAGGGCCCGCTCACTCCTGGCCTACCGCAAAAGGGGTTCCAAAGGGGGAGCGTCAGCTCCCCCTTTGAAATGAGATGTATAGAATAATCTCCCCCTCCCGCGCCAGCGCGGCCCCCTCTTTCAAAAAAATATAGGCGCGGGAGGGGGCAGGGGGTGGGGATTGTTAGGGCCGCCCCCTCAGTCACGCCGAGGCGTGACAGCTCCCCCATAGGGGGAGCCGAGACTTGCCTCCCCTTGTGGGGGAGCAGGTGCCCAGTGGACACCGTTCTGCGCCGACCGAACCGGCAGGCGAGACGGTGTCATCGCCAAACGATGACGGAAGGGGTAACCAAGGGCAAAAATTATTTTCTGAACCTTTTGCAGAAAACCAGGGCCGAGCATGCCCTTAGGGGGTACGAGGGGGGTGGAGCCCCCCTTTGAAAAACCTTATATTTTGAAATTAGGAATCCCCCTCCCGCGCCAGCGCGGCCCCCTCTTTCAAAAAAATATAGGCGCGGGAGGGGGCAGGGGGTGGGGATTGTTAGGGCCGCCCCCTCAGTCACGCCGAGGCGTGACAGCTCCCCCATAGGGGGAGCCAAGACTCGCCTCCCTCGTCGAGGGAGGTGGCCCGGCAAAGCCGGGCCGGAGGGAGTTATTCAGAAAAGTCCATAACAGCAAAAAAAGAGGGCTGCCGAAGCAGCCCTCGTCCCAGACAGAGAGGTTTAGTTGCGGAACGCCCGCTCGTTTACAATCAGCTGCACCAGGGTGAACACCCCGTCGAACAGGAAGCCCACCCCGATGAACACCACCAGGTTGGCTACCAGGGTGAAGGGGCGCAGGATCATCACCAGCCCGAACAGGGCCAAGACCAGGGCCACCAGGAAGGACACCCACCACCGGGAGAAGCCCAGGGACTTCCACTCCAGGGAGCGCTTGATGGCGGAGAAGCTGTCCACCAGCAGGTACGCCCCCAAGGCGATGGGGATAAGGGACACCAGCAGCTGGGGGCACACCAGGAGGAACACCCCCAGTGCGGCCAGCACGATGCCAAAGGCCAGCTCCAGCCGGGAGGCCTCGCCCTCCCCGGCCCGGGTGTAACCGAAGATGCGCACCACCCCGTAAAGCAGGGTCACCGCGCCGATGAGCAGGCAGGCCAGGTTGAGGGACGTGGCGGGGAACAGGATGAGCACCACCCCCAGGACGATGTACAGCAGGGCCAGCAGCACCAGGCTGTTTCGAATCGCTTTCAGCATGACAGCCACCCCTTTCCAGAGAGTTTTATTACCTCTAGTATAGCCCCGGGAAAGGAAAATTACAAGGGCTGGGATGGGAAAAAGCGGAAAGGAAAAGAGGCCTGGGGAGGCCTCTTTTGGGGTTGTATTTTTTTGGGGGACGGGGTCAGCCTTTCAGCTCTACCCGGCGGATTTTGCCGGAGATGGTCTTAGGCAGGTCGTCCCGGAACTCCACGATGCGGGGGTATTTGTAGGGGGCGGTGTGCTTTTTCACGTAGTTCTGGATTTCCTTCTTCAGGGCGTCGGTCTTTTCCGTGCCCTTGGTGAGGACGATGATGGCCTTGACCACCTGGCCCCGGACCGGGTCGGGGGCGCTAGTGACGGCGCACTCCAGCACATAGGGCAGCTCCATGATGACGCTTTCAATCTCGAAGGGCCCAATGCGGTAGCCGGAGGACTTGATCACGTCGTCGGTGCGGCCCACATACCAGAAGTAGCCGTCCTCGTCCCGCCAGGCGGTGTCGCCGGTGTGGTAAAGGCCGTCGCTCCAGGACTCCTTGGTCTTTTCCTCGTCCCGGTAGTAGCCCATGAACAGGCCGCAGGGCACGGCCTTGTCCGTGCGCACCACGATTTCGCCGGTCTCGCCCACCGGAGCGGGGGTGCCGTCGGGCAGGACGATGTCCACGTCGTACAGGGGGCTGGGGATGCCCATGGAGCCGGGCTTGGGCACGGTGCCCACGGGGTTGTAGATGGTCAGGGTGGTCTCCGTCTGGCCGAAGCCCTCCATCAGCGTCAGGCCTGTGGCACGCTTCCACTGCTCGAACACCTCGGGGTTCAAGGCCTCGCCGGCGGTGGTGGAGTACTCAATGGAGGACAAATCGTACTTGCTCAAATCCTCCTTGATGAAGAACCGGTACATGGTGGGCGGCGCGCAGAAGGTGGTGATGTGGTACTTCGCGAACATGGGCAAAATGTCGTGGGCGTCGAACTTGTCGAAGTCGTAGGTGAAGATGGCGGCCTCGTTCATCCACTGGCCGTAGTACTTGCCCCACAGGGCCTTGCCCCAGCCCGTGTCGGAAATGGTGAAGTGCAGGCCGTCGGGGTTGACGTTGTGCCAGTACTTGGCGGTGATGTAGTGGCCCAGGGCGTATTTATAGTTGTGCTCGGCGATCTTGGGGTAGCCCGTGGTGCCGGAGGTGAAGAACATCAGCATGGGGTCGCTGCCGCAGGGGGCGTCGGGCTTGCGCTCATAGGTGTCGGGGAAGGCTTCCACTTCCTTGTCGAAGTCGTGCCAGCCCAGGCGGTTCTCCCCCACCATGATTTTCACTTCCACGCTGGGGCAGTTCTTCGCGGCCTTCTCCGCCTCGTCGGCCACCTGGCCGTCGGCGGTGCAGAGGATGGCCTTCACCCCGGCGGCCTTAAAGCGGTAGTCGAAGTCGTGCTCCATCAGCAGGTTGGTGGCGGGGATGATGACGGCCCCCATCTTGTGCAGCGCGGTGATGACAAACCAGAACTGGTAGTGGCGCTTTAACACCACCATCACCCGGTCGCCCCGCTGAATACCCAGGCTCTCCAGGTAGTTGGCAGTTTTCGCGGACCACCGGCTGATGTCGCCAAAGGTGAAGCGGCGCTCCACCTTGTCCCGGCTGACGTGGAGCATGGCCAGCTTGTCCGGGGACTTCTCCGCCAGCTTGTCCACAATGTCAAAGGCGAAGTTGAACTTCTCCTC
>DXIW01000025.1 GCA_019112625.1 Candidatus Acutalibacter stercorigallinarum
AAAGCCCAGTAATTGCAAGGGTTTGCGGAGTTCTGAAATGCTCACAGAGGAGCTTAAAATCCACGGGAGGACACTGCGTTCCAACGACTCGAAATCAGTTTGCGGGCAACCGCACGTGGGTTCGAATCCCACCCGCTGCGCCACGTCGGAGCAAAGTTCGCTTTGCTCCGACGTCTTTTTATGCCCATGGCAAAAAAGACGGGAAGCGCCTGACCGGCGTCCCGGCCCCGTCCTGATATTGACACTTCCCTTTCTCCATTAGTTAGTGTATACTAACTTAAGGAGAGCTGTCGCCGGACCCCTGCGCGGCTGTCCCAATTCCCGACTGCCAGGAGGTACCTTATGACAGAGCATGTACTCCCCGCCTTTTTGCTGACCCTGCTGGCCGGCCTGAGTACCGGCATCGGCAGCTGCATCGCCCTTCTCTGCCGGCGCACCAACCAGAAGTTCCTCGCTGTGAGCCTGGGCTTTTCCGCCGGCGTTATGATCTATGTCTCCATGACCGAGCTCTTCTTCGAGGCCCGGACCGTCCTCAGCGCCGCCCTGGGAGCCCGGGGCGGCGGCTGGGCCACGGCGGCCTCCTTCTTCGGCGGGATGCTGGTCATCGCCGCCATTGACAGGCTGATCCCCCAGGCGGAGAACCCCCACGAGATCAAGACCATGGACCGCTCCGCCCCGCCCCGGCGGGAGGCCCTGATGCGCACGGGGGTGTTCACCGCCCTGGCCATCGCCGTACACAATTTCCCAGAGGGAATGGCCTCCTTCATCTCCGCCCTCCAGGAGCCCGGCGTGGCCATCCCCATTGTGGCCGCCATCGCCATCCACAACATCCCCGAGGGGATTGCGGTGTCCGTGCCCATCTACCAAGCCACCGGCTCCCGCCGGAGAGCCTTCCTCCTCTCCTTCTGCTCCGGCCTGGCGGAGCCCCTGGGCGCCCTGCTGGGCTGGCTGGTGCTCCGGCCCGTGCTCTCCGACACGGTGTTCGGCGTGCTCTACGCCGGGGTTGCGGGCATCATGGTGTTCATCTCCCTGGACGAGCTCCTCCCCGCCGCCCGGGCCTACGGCCAGCACCACCTATCCATCTACGGCCTCATCTCGGGCATGGCGGTGATGGCGGTCAGCCTGCTGCTCTCCCTGTAGACGGAACAGCCCCCCTGTACGGTACAGTACAGGGGGGCTGTCCGGTTGGCTCAGCGGGGGTCCCCGGCCTGGGGCAGGGGGCTCATGCTGCGCAGGCTGACGGCCAGCGTGGAGAGGTTGTGGAGGGTGGCCGACAGGGCGGGGGGCAAAATCCCCGCCACCCCCAGGCCGATGAGGGCGCCGTTGAAGCCGATGACCAAGCGGTAGTTGGAGCGGATGCGGCCCATGAGCCCCATGGCAATCCGCCGCAGCTTCACCAGCTCCCAGAGGGAGTCCCCGGCCACGGTGATGTCGGCAATCTCCCGGGCGATGGCCGCCCCGTCGCTGATGGCGATGCCGGCGTCGGCCTCCGAGAGGGCGGGGGAGTCGTTGATGCCGTCCCCCACCATGAGGACGGTGTGCCCCTTCCGCCGGAGGGAGGCCACAAACTCCGCCTTGTCCGCCGGGAGCACTCCGGCCTGAAAGCCGTCCACCCCCACCTCCTGGGCGATGGCGGCGGCGGTGCGGGGGCTGTCCCCGGTGAGCATGACGGCCTTTTCCACCCCCAGGCCCCGCAGGGCGGCGAGCACATCTTTCGCCTCCTGGCGCAGGGGGTCGGAGATGCAGAGCACGGCGGCCAGCTCCCCGTCGATGGCCAGGTACAGCTGGGAGAACTCCGGGGGCAGGGCATTGAACTTGGCCTGTTCCCCCGCCGGGATGGCCGCCTGCTCGTCCTCGAAGATGAAGTGGGCGCTGCCGATGCGCACCAGCTCTCCATCCACGGAGCTGGCGATGCCGTGGGCCACCAGGTACTCCACCTTGGCGTGGCGCTCCTCGTGGCGCAGGCCCCGGCGGCGGGCTTCCTCCACCACGGCGTTGGCCACGGAATGGGGGAAGTGTTCCTCCAGGCAGGCGGCCAGGCGGAGCATCTCCGCCTCCTCCCTGCCGCCGAAGGGGACGATTTTCGCCACCCGTGGGCAGGCGTGGGTGAGGGTGCCGGTCTTGTCAAAGACGATGGTGTCCGCCTTGGCCACCGCCTCCAGAAATTTGCCGCCTTTGACGGTGATGTGCTCTCTTCCTGCCTCCCGCATGGCGGAGAGCACCGCCAGGGGCATGGCCAGCTTCAACGCGCAGGAGAAGTCCACCATGAGTACCGACAGGGCGCGGGTCACGTTCCGGGTAAGGACCAGGCTTACAAGGCTTCCGGCGAAGGTGTAGGGCACCAGCCGGTCCGCCAGACTGGAGGCCTTGGCCTCGGCGGCGGATTTCAGCTGCTCGGACCGCTGGATCATCTCCACGATCTGGTCGTACCGGCCCTGGCCGGTGGCCTGCTTCACCTCCAATACGCACTCCCCTTCCTCCACCACGGTGCCGGCATACACCGCGCCGCCGGGGGTCTTGGCCACGGGGACGGACTCCCCGGTGAGGGAGGCCTGGTTCACGGTGACCTCTCCCTCCGCCACCACCCCGTCCAGGGGGATAACGCCCCCGGCCCGGACCAGCACCCGGTCGCCGGGTTTTACCTGGCCGATGGGAGTGAGCACCTCTCCGGCCCCTGTTTGCAGCCACACCCGGTCCACGTGGAGGGACAGGCTCTCCGCCAGGTCGGCCACGGACTTCTTCCTTGTCCAGTCCTCCAGCAGCTCGCCCATCTCCAGCAGGAACATGACCATGCCGGCGGTGCCGAAGTCCCGGCGGCAGGCGGAGATGCCGATGGACAAAGCGTCCAGCAGTTCCACTTTCAGCTTGCCCCGGACAAGGCAGCGAAGCCCCTTGCGGAGGAAGGGCACCATGTGCCACACCGCCTGGGCCGCCCGCACCGGCGCCGGGAGAAACAGCCGGGAAAAGGCCTTCCAGGCCACCTTGCCCACCAGCTTCTCCTGGAACCGGCGGTTCAGCTCCCGCAGGCTGTGCTCCGGCAGGGAGACGGTCTCCTCCGCTGTCTCCCAGGAAAACCGGGCCAGGGCATTTAGGGGCACCGCCCGGTCCCCGGTGTAGCGGAGGATGAGGCAGCCGGTTCGCTCGTGGACCACCGCCTCCACCGCCCAGGGCTGGGATTTTATCCAGGCCTCCAGCAGGTCGGCCTGACGCAGGCTCAGGGACGTTTGGGCCAGCCGCAGGCGCAGCCGGCCCCGGCTCTCGTGTACGATCTTCCCTCTCATGGGCACGCTCCTTCCAGCAAAAAGGAGCCGTTTCTCACGGCTCCCCGCTTATTCCTCTTCGTTCTCCACCTGGGCCGCGGCGGCCTCTTCCGCCTCTTTTCTGGCCCGGTCCTCGTTGATGTCCTTGGCGGAGGCCAGGATGTCGGCGGCGTTCTCCTGCAGGGTGGTCACCGTCTCCATGGCGGCGTCCTTCATCCGCAGGCCGGCGGCAGTCACATGGGTGTAGGCCTTCTTGGCGTCCTTGCTGGTGAGGAGCTTTACGCCCACAGAGCCGAACAGCGCCCCGCCCACAAAGCAAGCCAGTTTTCCCACATAATGGAACATAGCGATCCTTCCTTTCTCTTATTTGCGCTGATAGCCTGTCAGCATCACCATGAACATACAGAACACGGCGGCCCAGGCCCAAATTTGATGCTGCTTCACAGAGAGCCCTCCTTTTTGGGATTTCCCTCCCACAACCACAGAGTATAACAGAGATTCCCCGGCCCGTCCTGCCGGGAGAGACGGGATTTTATGCCCCTTTGGACATTTTCCGGAATTTGCCGGGGCTTGTGCCGTACCGCTCCCGAAAGGCAGCGGTAAACTGGCTGCCGCTGCTGTACCCTACCGACTGGGCCACCTCCAGCACGGTGAGAGAGGAACCCCGCAGCAGCTGGGCCGCCCGCTCCATCCGCCGCTGCCGCAGCCAGGCGTGGACCGCCAGCCCGTACCGCTGCCGGAAGGCCGCCTTAAAGGCTGTGGGAGAGAGGAGCGCCCGGCGGCTCAGCTGGGGGATGGACAGGGGCTCGTCCAGATGTTCCTCCATATACCGGGCCACTTCCTCCAGGTTTCCCGCCTGGGCCGGGGCCGGCTCCTGGGGGGCGCACAGCAGGTACAGCAGCTCCACCGACTTCCACACGCACCACCGGGCCCGCTCCTTTTGAGGAAGCCGTTCCAGCTGGGCGAAGGCCGCCCGGCTCCAGGGAGTGGGGCCCTCCACGGCGCAGCCGCCCCGGCTGGCCATCCACTGCCGCACCCGGTTGGTGTCCAGGGTCAGCCCGCCCAATAGACGGCAGATGGTGTCCAGGCTCTCCTTGGCATTTCGGGCGTCCACCGCCACCAGGACACCGGACAAGGGGCCGTCTACACTGGCCCCGGTCACGCCGGAGAGGTCAGTGAGGAGCAGTACCTGTCCCGGCCCCGCCGTGAGGGCCGAGCCGTCCCGGCGGATTAAAGTGATAGCTCCAGCCAGGCAGAACAGGGCCTCGAAGTGGAGGGGTTCCAGCCGGAGAGGCAGGGAAACCGGCCCCTCGCCCAGGGAGAACAGGCAGGCCCGTGCGCCGGGCATGACCTGTTCCCACTGTCCCGAGTGCCCCAAGGCTTCTTCAAACATGGCGGTATCCCCTTTCCTCAAAATCGATTCGCAGCGTGAAGATCACAGCTTTCCGCGGGCTGAAAGGGTGACAGTCTCCCCTTCCTTCGCCCCGGCATGGTTTGGGATTTTGCGGTTTTCATGCTCCATCCCTTCTCTCCGTTGGAATCAAGCCGTTGGGTCCTCCAGGGTTTTGACGCCGAAGAGGAAGTACAGGATGTGGAACACCCACACCCCGGCCAGAATCCCGCAGGGGAGATACAGCCCTTTGAGGAACATCAGGGTAAAGCCGAAGGCCATCAGCAGGGTGACGGTGGCCATCACCCGCCGTTTGGTGCGCATGGTCATGGCCCGGTGGGTGACGTAGCTCTCCAGGTTGTTTTGATAGAGCTTGGTGTGGATAAACCAGGTGTGCAGCCGCTCGGAGCTTTTGGCAAAACTGAAGGCCGCCAGCAGCAGAAAGGGGAAGGCCGGCAACAGGGGCAGCACCGCCCCCACGGCCCCCAGTCCCACGCCGATGCAGCCCAACACGATCCACAAGATACGCTTCATTTTCATTTCCTCTCCAATCTTTTCTGTTCCCGTTTTGTCTCGATTACATGGCGGATCGCCGCCCCCGGGTGGACAAAGAGCATTCTGGGCCCGGCGAAGGCCATGACCTGGCGGATCTTCTCCCGCATCTCCGGCTTATAGCAGTGCACCGGGCAGTTGGAGCAGAAGGTCTTTGTCTCCATAAAGGGGCACTTGTCGCTGCGGGAGCGGGCGTAGTCCAGCAAGGCCTGGCACTCCGGGCAGAGACCATGTTTGCCGCCGTGGCGCTTTTTGCAGTACAGGGCGATCATCTCCCCCACCAAGGCTTTCTCCCGCTGGCGCTTGGTTTCCGTATCCCGGGGCTTCATCAGCTCATCCTCCCGTTCTCCACCGAGTAAACTTTCTCAGCGATTTTCATGGTGGACTGCCGGTGGGACACCAGCACCACCGTGCGGCTGCCCCGCTCCTCCCCCAGGGAGCGGAGGATGGCCCCCTCGTTGAGGCTGTCCAGGTTGCTGGTGGGCTCGTCCAGGAGGAGAAACTCCCCCTGGTGGAGGAACGCCCTGGCCAGCCCCAGCCGCTGGCGCTCCCCGCCGGAGAGGGTGGCCCCCAGCTCCCCCACCGGGGTGTCGTAGCCCTGGGGCAGGCTCTGGATAAACCCGTGGACTGAGGCCTTTTTGCAGGCGGCCACCAAATCCTCCTCGGTGGCGTCCAGCTTGGCGACGCGCAGGTTCTCCCGGATGCTGTCGCGGAACAGGTGGGTGTCCTGGGTGACGAAGCTCTCCATGTCCCGCAAGTCGGCGGTGTTGATGTCCCCCACCTTCCGGCCGGAGACCGCCACCCGGCCCTTGTCCGCCTCCCAGAAGCGCATGAAGAGTTTCAGCAGGGTGGATTTGCCGCTGCCGCTCTTCCCCACAATGCCCACCACCGAGCCCTGGGGGATGTCCACAGAGATGCCGTCCAGAATGGTCTCCTCCCCATAGGCGAAGGAGACCTCCTCCGCCGCTGCGCCGGAAAAAGCCGTCGGGGCCTTGCCGGCGACCTCCTCCACCACCGGGGACTCGTCCAGGATGTCCAGCACCCGGTTGCCCGCGGCAAAGGTGTGCTGCAAAGTGCTGCCCAGGCCCGCCAGGGCCACGCAGGGGCCAAAGGAGCTCATCAGCGCCAGGGTGGGCAGCAGCACCCCGGCAAAGCCCACCTCCCCGGCGGCGTAAAGCCCGGCGGCGGCAAAGAGCATGAGCAGGTCGAACAGGAGGATGGCCGTGTTGGTCACCGCCTGGTTGCGGCCCGCCACCTGCTTGAGCCGCTCCTCCTCCTGGGAGAGGGCCTGGGTGCGGGCGTTCATCTCTTGCAATCGGTCCTCGCCCCGGCCGTACTGCAAGATCTCCGAGAGACCCCGCAGGCTTTCCAGCACAAAGCTGGAGAGCTCCCCGGACTGCTCCCGGAACCGCAGTCCCCTGTCCCCGCTGGCCTTGGAGGTGACAAGGGGCACCGCCACCCCCACCACAGCGTAGGCCAAAAGGGCCAGCAGCCCCAGGGCCCAGTGAAAGCTGGCGATGAACAGGCACAGGATCACCGTGAACAACACCGCGATGGCGATGGGCGAGATGGTGTGGGCGTAGAACACCTCCAGCAGCTCGATGTCTGAGGTGATGAGGGAGATGAGGTCGCCTCGGTCTTTGCCCTCCAGCTTGGCGGGGCACAGCCGCCGCAGGGCCCGGAACACCTTTCCCCGCAGCAGGGCCAGCAGCTTGAAGGCGATGAAGTGGTTGCAGGCCTGCTCCCCATAGCGGAGAAAGCCACGGACCAGGCCGCACAGCAGCAGCCCGGCGAACAGGGCCCCCAGGGGCAGGCTGTCAAGGCCCAGCACCTCCAGCGCGGCGTACCCACCCAGCACGGTGAGGAACGCCGCGCACAGGTGGCCCGCCAGCCCCAGGAAGATCGCCAGCAGCATATAGCCCGTCAAAGGGCCCACCAGGCCGATGAGCCGGGCCATCACCGCAAAGCCGGAGCGTTTCATGCTGTTTCCTCCTCTCCATAGTGTTCCAGGGCGTACTGGGCGTCCCACAGGCGACGGTAGAGGCCACCCTGTTCCAGCAGCTGCTGGTGGGTGCCCCGCTCCGCCACGGCGCCATGCTCCAGGACGTAGATTTGCTGGGCGTCCACCACATTGGCCAGCCGGTGGGAGATGAGCAGCACTGTCCTCTCCTTCGCCAGCTGCCGGATGACGGCCATGATGTCGTTCTCGCTTTCCACGTCGATGTTGGAGGTGGCCTCGTCAAAGAGGTACACCGGGCTGCGGCGCAGAAGGCCCCGGGCCAGGGCCAGCCGCTGCCGCTGGCCGCCGGAGAGGTTGGACGCCCCCTCCAGCAGCTGGGTGGAGAGGCCCTGCTCCCCCCGGAGGAAGGCGGCCAGGTTCACCTGTTCCAGCGCCTGCCACAGCTCCTCCTCAGCGGCGTTGGGGCGGGCCAGGCGCAGGTTCTCCTCCACGGTGCCTTTGAACAGATGGCTCTGGTGGCTGATGTAGGTGACGTTTTGCAGCAAGCTCACCTCATCCAGGTGGGAGAGCTCCACGCCGCCCACCGTGATGGAGCCGGTATAGCCCCGGTTCCTCCCGGTGAGCAGCGCCGCCAGGGTGGATTTGCCGCAGCCGGACTCCCCCACCAGGGCGGTAAAGCTGCCGGCGGGACATGCCAGGGAGACGCCCGTAAGCACCTCCCGGCCGGGGTCGTAGGAGAAGCCCACCTCCTCGCAGCGGATGGAACAGTCCGCCGGGAAGGGCCGGTCCCCGGCTGCGGGGACGGGCAAGTCCAGGATGCGGAACATCTTCTCGCTGGCGGCCATGCCGTTCATGGCGATGTGGAAGAAGGAGCCCAGCAGCCGCATGGGCAGGAAGAAATCCGCCGCCAGGACGAGGATGAGCAAACACCCGGCCAGATCCACCGCTCCGGCCCGGAACTGGCTCACCGCCAGGAGGATGCCCAGCGCCGCCCCGCCGTAGGCCACCAGGTCCATGATGGTGATGGAGTTGAGCTGCATGGTCAGCACCTTCATGGTGATCTTTCGGAAGCGCTCGGCCTGCTGGTCCATCTGCTCCTGTTTGTAGCCGTCGGCCTGGTAGATTTTCAGGGTGGTCAGGCCCTGGAGGTCCTCCAGGAATGTGTCCCCCAGGGCGGTGTACTGGCCCCAGTATTTGGACAGGAGCTTTTTGGCCCACCGCTGCACCGCCACGATGGACAGGGGGATCAGCGGCACGCAGAGGAACAGCACCACCGCCGCCGGGAAACTGACAGGGGCCAGCACGGCAAACAGGGTCACGGGCGCCAGCATGGCGTAGAAGAACTGGGGCAGGTAGGAGCCGAAATAGGTCTCCAGCTGGTCTATTCCCTCCACCGCCACCTGCACCACCTCGGAGGTGTTCGTCTGCTCCTGGTAGGAGGGCCCCAGGGCCAGGAGCTTGCGGTAGAGCCGCTCCCGCAGGGTGCGCTTCACCGCCCGGGCGGAGCGAAAGCTCATGCGGTTGGCCAGCAGGGTGCAGGCAGCCCGCACTGCCAGGGCCGCGGCCGCCACGCCCAGGGTAAGGAGCACTCTCCCCCGCTCTGGCAGGCCCGCGGCCAGGGACGCCAGCAGCCCGGCCAGCGCCCCTAACAGGGCGATATTCGCCAGCAGGGACACCCACTGGCACAGCACGTTCCCCGCGATGTACTTCCGGCTCTCCGGCACCGCGGCGATCAGGCGTTTGTTGATCATCGTTCTATCCTCTCCCAGCATAAGTAGTTGCGACTAACCGGTTTGGTAAAAAAGAGCCGATGTTAGGTTAAGCTAACTCCCCCGGCAAAAAAGAAAGCTCATGCGGTTAGTTTGAGCTAATCGAACAGGAATAGCATACACGATGACAGCGCGGATGTCAAGAGGGAAAGCGGCGGCTGTGAAAACCAACACCCGCTGTAAAAGGAAAAGGGCGGTCTCCACCGGGAGGCAGCCCTTTTCGCTGGAATCGCTGATAACACCCTCTCCCCCGCCTGCAGCGGGAGCATACGCTCTACCAGGCTCCTATTCCAGGCGGCCTTGGTAGTCCCTGCGCCCATAGGTGACATGGGCCAGGGTGATTTGCTTCTTTTCCTCGTCCACCCAGTAGAACATCAAGTAATTCTCCACCACGATTTTCCGGTATTCCCGCTTCAGGGGGCGGACCGGGAAATACGCCGGGTTGGCGTAGGGAAACTGGGCGGCCCGTTCCGCCGCCTCTACCAGCAGGCCTGCCAGACGTTCTGCCGCAGCGGGGTTGTGCAGTTCCTTGCTGATATACCTCACGATCTCCACCATATCCTCCCGGGCAGCGGGCAGAAACTCCAGTTTATACAACCGGCTCCCCTCCTATGGCGTCTTTCATGGCCTTCAGCACCTCTTTGGAGGAATACCGGGTGTTGGTCAGTTCCGCCTCCTTTTCCGCCTCCCGGAGTTTGAAATAGACTTCGCTCTCAAACTGGAGATTTTCGTAGGCCTCCATACTCAGCACCACCATATCCCCATAGCCATTTTTGGTGAGAAACACCGGCTGGGATGTTTCGTGCACTGTTTTCGAGATCTCTGCAAAGTTGTTGCGCAAATCGGACACAGGCCGGATCATCTTCATCAGGGCCACCTCCTGGATTCATTTTAGCATAATTATGATAACTTTGCAAGACGCTTTCTCCATTTTCTCGCGTCTCGTACCCTATGAAAATTTGCTGCCACTTTTCAGTTGCATCCTCCTTGCACAAATGCTATACTTTTCATTAATACCACACTACCACAGGGAAAGGTCTGACCCCATCATGAAACGGATTGCCATCGTCACCGACAGCAACAGCGGCATCTCCCAGGCAGAGGCGGAGCACCTGGGAATCTCGGTTTTGCCCATGCCCTTTACCATCGACGGGGAGCTTTACTTCGAGGACCTCACCATCTCCCAGGAGGAGTTTTACCAGCGGCTGGAGGCCGGGGCCGCCATCTCCACCTCCCAGCCGGCCCCGGGGGACGTGACCGACCTTTGGAACAAGCTGCTGCAAAGCTACGACCAGGTGGTGCACATTCCCATGTCCAGCGGGCTCAGCGGGTCCTGCCAGTCGGCCCGCACCCTGGCCGCGGAATTCGGCGGCCGGGTGGAGGTGGTGGACAACCAGCGCATCTCGGTGACGTTGTGGCAGTCTGTGATGGACGCCATGATTCTGCGGGGCCAGGGCCTGGAGGCCCGTGAGATCCGGGAGACGTTGGAGGCCCGCCGGGCCCAGTCCAGCATTTACATCTGTGTGGAGACATTGAAGTACCTGCGGAAAGGGGGCCGGATCACCCCTGCCGCCGCGGCCTTGGGCACGGTGCTCAACGTAAAGCCGGTGCTGCAGATTCAGGGCGGGAAGCTGGACGCCTACGCCAAGGTCCGGGGGAAGAAAGCCGCCCGCCAGGCTATGATCGACGCCATCCGCAAGGACATGGAGACCCGGTTCCCCCGCCAGTGGGCCGACGGCTCTTTGCAGCTGGAGGCGGCCTATTCCGGCAACCCGGAGGAGGCCAAGGACTGGAAGAAAGAATTGCGGAAGGCCTTTGGGGGCCGGCAGGTAGACATGGCCCCCCTGCCCTTGAGCGTGGCCTGCCACATTGGCCGGGGCGCCCTGGCGGTGGGCTGCTCCGTGGCGGTGGGGTGACATGAGAATCGCAAGCGCGGTGAGTGTGGGACTCGCCGCGCTTTTCTGTTGCCGCTGGGCGGGACAAGCGGAAACTCCATGAGATGGCCTCGCCCTGTACAACCGGGACCATCTGGCGACCCCTTTCTTTCATCCTGCGGGCCGCCTTGCGGCAGGTGTAACTCGTAATATTGTGATTTTTGTTGAAACGATGGGAATTGCGTGGTATAGTTGGAACAGTGGCATTGTGGCAACTCAATTTTGATGGGAGGAAACTTTATGAGCAACATCCTGGTGGCCTACTTCTCCGCCAGCGGCGTCACCGCCAAGGCGGCGGAAGCCATCGCCAAAGCTGTGGGCGGCGACCTGTATGAGATCATCCCTCAGGCGCGTTACACCAGCGCTGACTTAAATTGGAAAGATAAGCACAGCCGCTCTTCTACGGAAATGCAGGACGAGCAGAGCCGCCCGGCCCTGGCCGCCCCGGTGCAAGACCTGTCACAGTATGACACGGTTTTTGTGGGCTTTCCCATCTGGTGGGGTGTGGAGCCACGAGTGGTGGACACCTTCTTGGACCAGGCCGGGCTTTCCGGGAAGAAGATGATCCCCTTTGCCACCTCCGGGGGCAGCGGCATGGCCTACGCCGCGAACCATCTGAAAGCCTGGTACCCCCAGCTAGGCTGGGCCGAGGGCAAGCTGGTCACCGCCAGAAACGCCGGGGACTGGGCCAAGGCGGCAGTAAACGGATGAGTTTTGAAGAAGCTGTACACCATGCGAAATCGAGGAAAAACGGAAAGGAGACACATATATGCCCTGTACAACCATTTTAGTCGGCAAGAAAGCCAGCCACGACGGTTCCACGATCATCTCCCGCAACGACGACGGCGGGTTTGAGGCCAAGCGCCTTGTGGCCCATCCGGCCCGGGAAAAGGCTTCCACCTACAAAACAGTCATCTCCCACCTGACCGTGGAGCTGCCGGGGAACGCCCTGCGCTATACCGACTGCCCCAACGTGTCAAAGACCAATGGCGTGTGGCCCGCCTGCGGCATCAACGAGGCCAACGTGGCCATGACCGCCACGGAGACCATCACCAGCAACGCCCGGGTCATCGGCGCGGACCCCTATGTCCGGTATCAGAAGAAGAAAAACCGCAGCGCCAAAGAGGTCCCCGGCGGGATCGGCGAAGAGGACCTGGTGACCTTGGTGCTCCCCTACGTCCGCTCCGCCCGGGAGGGCGTGCTGCGCACCGGCGCCCTGCTGGAGCAGTACGGCACCTACGAGGCCAACGGCATGGCCTTCGCGGACGCTGAGGAGGTCTGGTGGCTGGAGACCATCGGCGGCCACCACTGGATTGCCCGCCGGGTGCCGGACGACCGGGTGGTCATCATGCCCAACCAGTTTGGCCTGGACCACTTTGACTTTACGGATGCTTACGGCGAGCAGAAAGAACACCTCTGCTCCCAAGACCTGCGGGAGTTCGTGGAAAAGTACCGCCTGGCCCTGGACACGGGGGCGGGCTTCAACCCCAGGCTGGCCTTCGGCTCCCACTCCGACGCCGACCACATTTACAACACGCCCCGGGCCTGGTTCATGGCCCGGTATTTCCTGCCCCGCACCTACCAGTGGGACGGGGACAGCGCGGACTTCACCCCGGAGAGCAACGACATCCCCTGGTCCTTTGTGCCGGAGCGCAAGGTGACGGTGGAGGACGTGCGGTATTTGCTGGGCTCCTACTACCAGGGGACGCCCTACAATCCCTACGACAAGAACGCCCCCTGCAAGGGGAAGTACCGCACCATTGGAGTGCCCAACAGCGACGTTTGCGGGATTATGCAGATTCGCGGGGATTTGCCCAAAGAGATCCAAGGGGTGGAGTGGCTTTCCATGGGCGGCAGCGGCTTTACGGCCTGCTTCCCGGTGTATGCCAACGTGACGGAGTTCCCCAAGTACTTTGGCGGCACCACGGAGACCGTCTCCACGGACAGTATGTACTGGCACAGCCGGCTCATCGCCGCCCTGACGGACGCCCACTTCGGGAACGCCTTGATTTTCGACGAGCGGTATGTCAATGCCGTGATGAACCGCGGGCAGCAGTTCCTGTACGAGTACGATGAGAAGATCCGCCAGGGTGCGCCTGTGGAGGTTCTGAAGGAAGCCAATCAAAAGATTGCCGCCATGGTGAAGGAGGAGTCGGACAAGGCTCTTTCCGAGATCCTGAAAAATGCCTCCGAGCACATGAAGATCCGGTATCACAGAGGGGATAACTGAGAGGATTGATTCGGATCATCCGATTTTCAAAATCGGGATCGACCCATCGCAGCCCAAACGCTTCCCGAATAAGGTTCTACGCCATGGAGTGGTTCTCTCCCCCGTGTTCCGATGCCGGGGGCCCGATGCTGTGAAGCGTCCAGGGCGGAAGTATCATGATACCAGTTTCTTCTTGGCAAAGCGAAAGCGCCAGAGAGCCGAGCTCTCTGGCGCTTCCCATTTCCGGCCTGTCCCTCTTATATCGAGGGGTTATGTCTTGTTACCTCTACCCTCTTCCCTATTTCCTATGAGGCGGGTGTCTATCCCTCCCTGCTCCCGGCCGGCGTCCAGAGGCTCCCCATCGTCGTAACGAACCGCCGCCACGATGGGTTCCAGCGCGCGGAAGTCCACAAAGTCCACCGTCTTGTTGAAGGTCTCGATCATGGCACGTGTCTCCGCAGTTTTCTGCTCTTCCGGCAGGTTTTTTACGCTGTGATAGAGGAGCGTCATCATGGCCTTGTGCTTGAGACTCAGCTTCCGGTAATCGATGCCGCCCCGCAGGTGGAACACCTGGGTTTTCTCCAAGAGATGGCCGGGCACCTGCCTCCTCAGTGCGTTCCGGATGTTGGCGAGGTTCTCCTCGTCCGTCACGTCCGCCAGCCCCACGGTGACGATAATCAGCCCGGTGTGCTCCCCCAAGGCCCGGAGGGTTTTCCGCAGGCCCTTGACCCCGCCGGCGTACAGGCCCCCGAAGTGGATGACCCGGTCATAGCAGGAGAGGTCTTTCACCGCCTCGCTGCTGATACAGGGCAGGCGGGTTAGCTCCGAAAACCGTTCTGCGTACCGCTGGGTGGTGCCGTATTGGCTGCCATATATGATCAACTGGTCCATGTGGTATCAACTCCGCAAAAAGTGGTTAGAGGCAAACGACA
>DXIW01000026.1 GCA_019112625.1 Candidatus Acutalibacter stercorigallinarum
AATAGCCCTTGTCCAGCTCCGCCAGGGTCTTCTGGATGACCTCGTCGGGCTGGTGGGGCCACACATAGCAGGTGGTGCCCACGGAGTAATAGGGCGTGCCGTCCTCATAGGCAAAGTGCCACTTGTTTTTCACCCGCATGGGGCCATGGTTGCCGCCCGTGGCCGGGGTGACGGTGAAGCTGCCCTGGGTCTCCGCCTCCGGAAAGGAACCGGTGGTCTTATAGGTGTACTCTCCCTCAAAGGAGGGCATGAACCGCACCTTGTACACGCCGTCGCCGTCGTAAAAGCCGGCAGTGGTGACGGTCTCATTCTTGCCGGTAAAGGTGCCTTCCAACTTCTGCTCCACAAAGGGGTTACCCTCCGCGGGGCCGTTTATCGTGATTTCCAATACGTCCCAACGTTCCACTTGCATAGGATACTCCTCCTGCTTGATTTATTCTGTCCCGGGCCGGGTAAGCAGAATTTCCACAGCCTGCCTCCAGCCCGCCCGCTTTGTTTTCCGCAGGGTCTCCTCCATTTCAGGCCCCAGCCGTCTCCGCCGCACGCTCTGGAAGATCTCCCTGGTGTACACTCCCGCCGCGATGCCCGCGCAGAAGGCCGCTCCCATGCCGGAGAGCTCCTCCCGTTCCGGGGCCGCTACAGGGAGGTTTAAAATGTCGCTTTGGAACTGCATCAGGAATTTGTCCTTGGTGGGGCCGCCGTCCACCCACAGCTCCTGGATGGCCACGCCGGCCTCCTGGCCCATCAATTCCAGCACGTCGGCAATCTGATAGGCGATGCACTCCTCCGCAGCCTTGACGATGCCCTAAGCGTCCAGGCCGTAGTGGGCGAACACCTCCGCCGATTTTCCGGCGATGGCGGGCTCATCGGGCAGGGCCAGGTTTTCACCGGGATGGGGTGGCTCTCCCCCACCACCTGGCTGACCATGCTGCCCATGCCGCCGTACAGGCTGTGCTCCTCGGCGGTGACGATGGCCTTGGTCTCCCGGGCAGCCTGGAGCACCGCCTCCCTGTCCAGGGGCTTGACGCAGTACATGTCGATGACCCGGGCGGAGATGCCCTTTTCCTCCAGCAGAAGGGCCGCGTCCAGGGCCGGGCGCACCAGCTCCCCGCAGGCGATAAGGGTCACGTCTGTGCCCTCCCGCACGGTGAGGGCCTTGTCCATCTGGAAGTTTTCCGGCACCGAATCGTACACGTCCTCCACGGCATTTCTTCCCACCCGGATGTAGGCTGGGTCGTTGTCCTCCACCAGGACTTCCAACAGGGCCTGGGTGAGGAACCGGTCGCTGGGCAGGTACACCCGCAGGCCGGGGATGGAGGCCAGGGCCGCGATGTCCTGGGCGCTGTGGTGTGTCATGCCCAAGGCCCCGTAGCTGATGCCCCCGGAGATGCCGATGAGCTTTACATTGGTGTGGGAGTAGGCCACGTCCACCTTCACCTGCTCCATGCTGCGGGTGGAGAGGAAGCTGGCCGGGGAGGCGGCAAAGGGCCGCAGTGCTGCAACAGCTCCCCGTTTTCGTTGTCCGGGTGGCGCACGGTCCAGTCCGCGAAGAAGGAGGGGGTGCGGTTCAAATCCGCCGCCTCCGCCATCACCGCGGTAATGGCCCCGTGGATGTCCGTCTCGCACACCACCGGCAGGCCCTCCTCATTCAAGAGGGAGTTGGCCGCACAGGGCATGATACCCAGCTCCCCTTGCAGGGCGTTCCAGCACTGGATGGCCACGGCGTTGCAGCCGTACTGGTCCGCCAGCCGGCGCATGGCCACCTTCAGAGCCGCCACGTTCTCCAGCTGCTCCTCTGTGACGCAGATGTTCATCTTTTCCTTGCAGTAGTCCATCACAGCCTTGACTTCCGTGCCCTCCTCCTTGGCCTGCTTCACCTGGGCGGTGAGCTCCGGCAGGGGGATGGGCGACAGCTGGATGTTGAATTTCCCCAGCAGCTCCCCCTCGTTGCACATGGTGGACCAGAAGTCAAAGGGCCGGGGGGCGATTTGCAGGATACGGGTGTGGCGAAACACCTTCACCACGTTGCACACCGCCAGGAAATCCTTGACACCCCACTCGAACTCCGGGTCCGTCAGGCGGCAGTTGGTCATGTAGGTAAAGGGCACCTGGAACCGCCGCAGCACCTTGCCTGTGGCGAACAGGCCGCACTGGCTGTCCCGCAGGCGCACGCCGTTCTCGTCCGGCCGCTCGTCCCGGGGGCCCCACAGCAGCACCGGCACCCCCAGCTCCCGGACCAAGCGCGCCACCACATACTCTGTGCCGAAGTTGCAGTGGGGCACGAACAGGCCGTCCACCTTCTCCTTCCGGAATTTCTCCAAAATGGGCGCCACGTCCTTGTCGTCGTAGAGCAGGCCCTCCGGATTGATGTCGTCGATGTCCACGAAGGACACCCCCAGCTCCAAAAGCCTGTCCTTGGTCAGGCCCCGGGATTTGATGGCGTCCGGCGCGCTGAAGATGCTCCGCCGGGTGGGCGCGTAGCCCAGCTTGATTTCTGTCCCTTTCATGGAAACTGCCTCCTTTATTCTCGATGATTTAGGCCTCCTGGGAAGCCCCATTCAAATCCCGCACGCTGTCCCGCTCCACAAAGGAGCTGCGCACCTGCACCTTGGTGCAGTAGCTGTCGCCGTATTTGACCAGCTCCATCAGCCGCCGCACGGCCGCGCTGCCCATCTCCCGGTTATACACCTTGATGGTGGTCAAGGGTGGGCTGGAGAT
>DXIW01000027.1 GCA_019112625.1 Candidatus Acutalibacter stercorigallinarum
GCATTGATCTCTGAGATTCAGATTTACCCGGAACGCCAAGCCAATGGACAGTGGTTAAAATCCATCAAATTTAAGCTGCCGATTATCGAGGAAGACATGAGTATTAGTTTGGACAATGAAGAACAAGTCGAGTGTGTGGTGGCCCTCTCCCGGGGGAAATAGGAAATAGAAAAAGGAGGAGCGGGCGCTCCTCCCTTTTACAATGCCTTCACCAGCACCAGGCAGGGGTTGCCCTCATCCCACAGGGTGGGGAAGCACTCCAGATCCACAAAGCCCATGGCGTGGTAAAAGGCCCGGGTGCGGGCGTACTCCGGGCTGGGGTGGGCGGCGTCCAGGGTCTTCACCTGGAGCAGCTTCCACCCGGCGGCCCGGGCGTACTGCTCCGCCCAGGCCAGCAAGGCCCGTCCCGCGCCCTTGCGGTGGTAGGCCGGCAGCGTGCCCATGACATACACTTCCCCCGCCTGGGGCGCGGTCTGCCGCAGGGCCAGAAAGCCCACGGGGCTTTCCCCGTCGCAAACAGCCGCAAAGGGCAGGGCTTTGCAGCCCTCCGCATACTGGGCGGTGGATTCCGGGATGCCGAACCACTCCGGCAGGGCGTTCAAAATGCGGGCGGCCACAGCGGCCCGCTCCTGGGGGGAGAAACCCTCCCGCAAGGTGTATTCCATAGATTTCCTCCTGACAGACAAGAAGCCCAGGGCGCTCCTGGGCTTCTTTTTTATGCTTCTTCTAAACGGGCTGTCTCACCGTTCGGGAAAGGCGGAGCTACGCTCCTGTTTCCCTAGTTTTCTCTCTGCGCTGCGCGCCGGTAAGACCTTGGGGCTTTGCCCCAATCCCCACAAGCTTTTTTGTAAAAGAGCTTGACCAAAAAACTTAACGCCGCTTCGCGGTTGTGCTTTTTATAACAGGCTGCGATACAGCTGGGCGATCTCTTCCTCGCTGGTGTCGCGGGGGTTGCCGGGGCAGCAGGCGTCGGCGAAGGCGGACTTGGAGAGGAACGCCACGTCCTCCTCCTTGAGGATGCCCTGGAGGTTCTGGGGGATGCCCACGTCCTGGGAGAGCTGCTTCACCGCGGCGATGGCGGCGTCGGCGGCCTGGTCGTCGGTCATGGCATCGACACCTTCTACGCCCATGGCCTGGGCGATGGCACGGTAGCGCTTGCCCGCCACGGGCTTATTGTACTCCAGGCCGGTGGGCAGGATGATGGCGCAGGCCACGCCGTGGGGGGTGTCGTACAGGGCGGAGAGGCCGTGGGCCATGGAGTGGACGATGCCCAGGCCCACATTGGAGAAGCCCATGCCGGCGATGTACTGGCCCAGGGCCATGCCCTCGCGGCCCTCGGGGGTGTTATTGACAGCGCCCCGCAGGGACTTGGCGATGATCTCGATGGCTTTGAGGTGGAACATGTCGGAGAGCTCCCAGGCGCCCTTGGTGATGTAGCCCTCGATGGCGTGGGTGAGGGCGTCCATGCCGGTGGCGGCGGTGAGTCCCTTGGGCATGGAGGCCATCATGTCCGGGTCCACCACGGCCACCACGGGGATGTCGTGGGGATCGACGCAGACGAACTTGCGGTTCTTCTCCACGTCGGTGATGACGTAGTTGATGGTGACCTCGGCGGCGGTGCCGGCGGTGGTGGGCACGGCGATGATGGGTTTCGAGGGGTTCTTGGTGGGGACGGCGCCCTCGAGAGAGCGGACGTCGGCGTACTCGGGGTTGGCGGCGATGATGCCGATGGCCTTGGCGGTGTCCATGGAGGAGCCGCCGCCGATGGCGACGATATAGTCGGCGCCGGCCTTATGGAAGGCGTCTACGCCGGACTGGACGTTCTCGATGGTGGGGTTGGCCTTGATGTCGGAGTAGACCTCGTAGGGAAGGCCGGCGGCATCCAGCTCATCGGTGACTTTTTGGGTGACGCCGAACTTTAAGAGGTCGGGGTCGGAGCAGATCAGGGCTTTGCTGAGGCCCCGGGCCTTGACTTCGGCGGGGATCTCTTTGATAGCCCCTTTGCCGTGGTAGGAGGTCTCGTTGAGGATGAAACGGTTTGCCATGTGTAACGACTTCCTTTCGCAAAGCAGCAGTGTTCTCGCGCATCCAGCGCTTTTCTTCTAAATAAAATTGTAGCAAGTAGTTTTTCAAAAAACAAGTGACAAGTTGGGGAAAATGTCACTTCGCAGGCAAAAAAATGCCCCGGCGTGCGCCGGGGGATCGCTTTATTGCAGGTCGGAAAGGAGGTCCTTCAGCTTTTCCGGCATAGCTTCGATCAGAAGGTCCACCAATTCCGGGATGGGCCGCTCCATGCCGGTGGTGGCCCACTCTACGGTCTTTTCAATGGAAGCCCCGCAGTACATCTCCAACAGGAAGGCGATGTCCCCGGGGAGCCGCTGCACCCCCAGCTTCCGCTGGATGACGCCGGTGTAGAAATCCAAAATGCACTGGTAGTCGTAGGCTACCACAGAGTTGTGGTCCTTCGAGCGGAAGGCTTGGGTGAAGAAGGCGCCCTCCCCCCGGATGAACTGGAACTTCTTGATGAGGGCTTCCCGCAGGGTAAGGCTCACGCCCATTTGCTTAAAGGATTTTTGTGCCAGCTGCTCAAAGTGCCAGTTGACCAGGTCGTACTTGTCCCGGAAATTCCGGTAGAAGGTCTGGCGGGTCAGCCCGGCCCGTTCCACGATCTGGGTGACGGTGATCTTGTCCAGGGGGACGTGTTCCATCTCCTCCTGGATGGCCCGGGCCAGTTTCTCCCGTGTGCGGGTCTTTTCGTCCATGGCGGCGCCCCTCCCTTCTGCCCCCATTGTACCAATTCTCCCGGGAAAACACAAGGGAGAGCCTTATTCCTTTTCTTTGTTCTGGGCCAGGAGCCTTTCGATGCCCTCGTCGGTGTAGGAGAGGAGCTTGCCGTAGCGCCAGGCGATATCGCGGCGCTTTTCGGGGGTGTAGGCGCCGGTTTCCTGGGCGTGCTTTTTCTCGGCTTTCAGGTCCAGGTAGGCCTGGAGAACAGCGTCGTCCTGGTAGAAGATGGTATTGAAGCGGTCTTTGTTGAGGGAGACGGGGAACAGGTCGGTGAGGAAGCCCTCGTCCTCCTGGTACATCTTCACGCCGTACTCCTGGCAGAGCTTTTCGTACTCGGCGAGGAAGCTGTCCCGCTCCTCCCGGGTGTCGCAGGGGTGGGCCAGGGCGATCTTCTTCACCCCGGCGCGGACCATCTCGCAGAAGCAGTCCGCGGCGCCAAGCTTGTAGGAAAATTTGTCGATGGCAGGCATGTGGGTCATCCTTTCTGGTTTTTATTTTTGCGGTCTCTTTTTCCTTCTGGCAGGTGTTTGGGCGGAGCGGGGCCTTTTTGAGAATGCCACGCAGGGAAAGCTGCCCACTCCCGTCTCGGCTGCGGCGTGACTAAGAGGGTGCCCACCCCCTGCCCCCTCCCACGCATATACCTTTTTTGAGGAGGGGACTACGCTGGCGCGGGAGGGGGAGACTATTCTATACATCTCATTTCAAAGGGGGATAAAATCCCCCTTTGGAACCCCCACGGGGAGGGAAATAAGCGAGAAAGTTTTCTCTTTCGATTTATTCTGAGTTTTTAAGGGCAACTCCCCCAGTCTGTGCAGCCGCACAGACAGCCCCCTCGGAGAGGGGTGAGCGAGCGCCGGTGGCGCTCTGGTGCGAACCGACCGAGCCGGCCAGGCGAGACCCTGCCTCCCTCGCTGAGGGCGTAGCTCTCCGGTGGAGAGCGTTCTGCGCCGACCGAGCCGGCAGGCGAGACGGTGTCATCGCAACGCGATGACGGAAGGGGTTTGAACCGGGGATGATGAGAGCTGCAAGAACCGCGGTTTTGCGCAGCAAAATGGGAGTTTTGCAAACTCCCAAGCGGTTCTTGACCGAGTAAGTCGAGCAACGCGAGACTTGACTCGTGGTCACAGGTCGGGCACGGGCCGGCACATGAGGGCGAAGGCGGCGGCCAGGAGGAGGGCGCTGGCCCAGATGGCCCCGGCGCCCAGGCACTTCACCCCCAGGTTGCCCAGGACGGCCCCCAGGAGGAACACGGCGATCATACCGTAGTAGAGCAGGGCGGTGCGGCGCTGCTCCGGCTGGCGCTGGTAGAAGTAGGAGCAGAGGGAATCGGTGGCGGTGCGGAAATTGCCGATGCACATGGTGGTGGCAAGGCCTTTCCCCCACACCTTGCGGAAGCTCTGGACCTGGATGCCGCAGGCCAGGGACACCAGGGAATTGGCCAGGAGGTTCACCTCCACCGGCAGGAAGCCCACGGCGGACAGGATGAGAAGTTCCACCACCAGGGCGGCCTGGCGCCAGTGCACCTGGGGGCGGTTGGGGAATCGCAGCCGCACCGCCTGGGCCAGGAACACCCCGGCCCCAAAGGCCAGCACCGGCACCAGGTACCGCAGGCAGTCCAGGAGGCGGCCCTCGGAGAGGTTGACGGCGAAGAGCACCAGGTTGCCGGTCTGGGCGTTGGCGAACACGTGGTCCCGGAACAGGTAGGTGTAGGCGTCCATATAGCCGCCGGAGAGGGCCAGCAGAATGCCCACCGGCAGTGTTTCGGACTGTTGGAATCGTCCCTTGGCAGGGGCCATGGAGGTTGCCTCCTTCCTGGAAATCGGGCGGAATAACCGTGGAAAAAACGGGGCGCTGCCTTGCAAAAAGGCGGGGGCTGTGGTAGGATAATACTAGGAAAGCCCCGGAGACCCGCTGTGTGGAAAAAGGAGCGTGGACGCCATGAAGGTCAGACATCTGGCGCTCTGCCTGGCGGCCGCGGTGGTGCTGGGCTGCACCCCCGCCGCCGCGGGAGAGGAGAGCCCGGGCCGGGCAGGGGAATTGGTCCCCAAATTCGCCCCCAAGGGCCAGGAGGACCTGCAGCCCAAGGTGATGCCCTCCACGGAGGACATCCGGGAATACTGGGTCCTGGTGGAATAGGGGAAAAGGGTTCGGTCAAGCCGAAGGGCTTGACCGAACTCTTTTTTACGCCTCGTCCCCCTTGCGGATCTCGGCGCGCTTGATTTTGCCGCCGATGGTCTTGGGCAGCTCGTCCACGTACTCGATGACGCGGGGGTATTTGTAGGGGGCGGTGGCTTTTTTCACGTAGTTTTGCAGCTCTTTGGTGAGCTCGGGGGTGCCCTCGTACCCCTTGGCCAGGACGATGGTAGCCTTGACCACCTGGCCCCGGATGGGGTCCGGGGCGCCGGTGATGGCGCACTCCACCACGGCGGGGTGCTCCACCAGGGCGCTCTCCACCTCGAAGGGGCCGATGCGGTAGCCGGAGCACTTGATCACGTCGTCGTTTCGGCCCACGAACCAGTAGTAGCCGTCGCTGTCCCGCCAGGCCACGTCGCCGGTGTCGTAGTAGGGGCCGCCCAGCTTCTCCTGGGTCATCTCAGGGTTCATGTAGTAGCCGGTGAACAGGCCGGTGGGCGGGTTCTCCTTGACGCCCATGACGGCGATGGTGCCCTCCTCGCCGTCCTCGCACTGGTTTCCGTTGCTGTCTACCAGCTGGATATTGTACAGGGGCGAGGGCTTCCCTGTAGAGCCGGGGATGGGCTCGAACCACTGGAAGTTGGCCAGCATGACGGAGCTTTCGCTTTGGCCGAAGCCCTCGTAGAGCTTGAGGCCGGTGAGCTCCTTCCACTGCTTGAACACCTCGGGGTTCAGGGGCTCCCCGGCGATGCAGCAGTGGTGGATGCTGGAGAGGTCGTACTTGGTCACGTCCTCCTGGAGCATGAACCGGAACATGGTGGGGGGCGCGCAGAAGGTGGTCACCTTGTACTTCTCCAGGTGCTCCAGCAGGTGGCGGGGGTTGAATTTGGCCTCCATGTCGTAGCAGAAGATCACCGCGCCGCAGACCCACTGGCCGTAGATCTTGCCCCAGCCGAACTTGGCCCAGCCGGAATCGGAGACGCTCATGTGCAGCTTATTCTCCTCCACCTGCTGCCAGTATTTGGCGGTGACGATATGGCCCAGGGGGTAGGAGAAGTTGTGCTGGACCATTTTGGGCATGCCCGTGGTGCCGGAGGTGAAGTACACCAGCATGATGTCGTCCCAGCGGGTGGCCTGGTCGCCGGTGGGGCGGGGGAAGGTGTCGGGGAATTTTTCCAGCTCCTCGTTGAGGTCCAGCCAGCCGTCCCGCTTTTCCACCACCAGGATCTTGTTTTTTAAGGAGGGGATGTCCGGCTGGGCGGCCTCCACCTGGGAGATGACGAAGGGGTCGTTGACGCAGACGATGGCGCAGACCTGGGCGGCGTTGCCCCGGTAGACGATGTCCTTCTTGGTGAGCTGGAGGGTGCCGGGGATCAAGATCGCGCCCAGCTTGTGCAGGGCGGTGGCGCAGATCCAGTACTCCCAGCGGCGGCGGAGGATGAGCATGACCACGCTGCCCTTCTTTACCCCCAGGCTGCGGAAGAAGTTGGCGGCTTTATTGGAGAGCCGCATGATGTCGGTGAAGGTGAAGGTGAGCTCGTCCCCCTGCTCGTCGCACCAGACCAGGGCCTTTTTCTCGGGCTCCTCTTTCGCCCAGGCGTCTACCACGTCGAAGCCAAAGTTGAAGTCCTCGGGCACGTTCACCTTGTAGTTTTCTTTGAAATCCTCGTAGGAGTCGAACTCGATCCGGGGCAGGAATTTTTTCAGCAGATAGTCCATGGGTAACACATCCTTTCTCCCTACTTTCTTGAAAGAAAGTAGGCAAAGAACTTTTACGTGGCAGCGGCCGGACACTCTAGAAATGGGGAGGCGCTCGGCCCGTCCGGGCTTACTTTCTTGAAAGAAAGTAGGCAAAGAACATTTCCGCCGCGGGGCGGGCGCTGCCAGCGCCCTGGCCCAGCGGGGCCGCTGGCTGGGCGGTCGCGGGTTGGGGCTCTGTGGGAAAGGGAGGGCGGTTTTTTTGACGCCCTCTCCGTCCTTGGCTGCGCCAAGGACACCTCCCCCAGAGGGGGAGGCAAGGGGCGGCGGCACACGGCGGGCCGCTGGGGTTTACTCCGCGATGACGGTGACGAAGCGGGCCTTCACGTCGCTGCCGCAGCGCTGGCCGTGGGGGATGGTGGGGTTGAAGTAGATGGAATCGCCGGCCTTGAGGTGGAACTCCTTGTCGCCGATGACCACCACCACGACGCCCTCCAGCACCAGGTTGAACTCCTGGCCCGAATGGGTGATGAGCTTGGCCGGTGCGTCGGTGGGCTCCAGGGTCACCAACAGGGGCTGCATGACCTTGTCCGCGTAGCGGTAGGCCAGGTCCTCGAAGTGGTACTCGGGGTTGCGGTTGACCACCCGGCCCTCCCCCCGGCGGACAATATGGTAGGTGTCCAGGCGGGCGGGGGTGCCAGTGACGATCTCGGTGAAGTCTACGCCGAATTTATTGGCCACCTCGTAGATGACGCTGATGGGGATGTCCTTGCCGTTCTCCTCGTAGGAGAGGTAGGTGTCTACGTCCAGGTGCAGCTCGGCTGCCAGCTGCTCGGCGGTGTAGTCGCTGGCTTCCCGCAGCTCCCGCAGCCGGGCGCCGATCTCGTTGATCTCGCTCATGTGCCTTGACTCCTTTTCTCTTTATTTTATGGTGAAAATTATAGCACTTTACCGTGCTGAAAGTCAACGCCGGGGGCCATTCTCTGTAGCTTGCACAATTTCGTTTGGGGGTCCTCCCCGATTTCTGGCCTCTTACCCCCTATTTTCCCAGCAGGGCCGCGGCGTTTGCCACCTCGGCCTGGGCTGCCGGGGCGGTGAGGGAGTCGGAGGAATAGAGCACCACCCCCTGCCAGCCCGCGGCGAAGGCCTCTTGGGACTGGAGGGCGATGATGTTGTCCTGGGAAAGCCAGGTGCCGTTATCGGCGTCGGTGCCGGCCTTGTACAGGGCCAGGCCGGCGTAGAGGGACAGGCCCTGGTGGCGGGGCAGGGACTCCCACTGGGAGAGGGCCTCCCGGTAGCCCAGGGCTTCGTTCTCGAAGCTGTAGTAGAGCTGGGGGCAGAGGTAGTCCACATAGCCGGGGACGGCGGCCCACTCGGTCACGTCGGCGCCCATGGCCAGGTCGTTTGCGATGTTCCCCTGGGGGGAGATGCCGAACACGGCCTCCCCGTCCCCCTGCTTTACGGCCTGGTAACACTCCGCCACCAGGGTGTTGATATTGGCCTGCCGCCACTCCAGCAGGGGCAGGGGGTCGGCGGTGTTCCCGGTGTAGAGGGTGTAGGCCTCCTCATCCAGTTCGCCGCTTTGGCTGGGGTAGAAGTAGTCGTCGAAGTGGACGCCGTCCACCGGGTAGTTTTCCACGATCTCCCCCACCCCCTGGGCGATGAGGGAGCGGACCTCCGGGTAGGCGGGGTCGAGGTAGAGGCCGCCCTCCCACTCCATGAAGTAGTAGGGGTGCTCCGCTTTCCAAGTCTCGTAGGGGTTATCGGGCGCCAGGGAGGCGGGGGTCTGGGCGGTTTTGACCCGCAGGGGGTTGACCCAGGCGTGAAATTCCATGCCTTGGCTGTGGGTGTACTCCACCAGGAAGGCCAGGGGGTCCCAGCCCGGGTCTTTCCCCTGCTCCCCGGTGAGGAGGTGGGACCAGGGGAAGCAGGATGAGGGGTAGAGGCTGTCGCAGAAGGGGCGGACGTGGACGAACATGGCGTTTACTCCCACCTCCTTGGCCTGCTGGACGATGGCCTTGTAGTTTTCCTGGAAGGCGGCCTGGGTGTTCTCCGCGGTGGCCAGGGAGAAGTAGGGCACCCACAGGCCCACCAGCTTTTCCTGGTCTGAGGAGGGCTCCGCCTCACTGGAGGAAGGGGCTGCGGAGGAGGAGGCCTCCCCTGCCCCGGCTGTGGGGGGCGAATCGCGGCCCAGGAGCCAGGCCAGGCCCACGGCCCCGGCCAATGCCAGCCACACCAGGATATATCCGTATTTTCGCAAGTTCCAGCGGCGCATAGAGTCCTCCTTTTCCGTTTGACAGGCTGTGGTTTTTCCGGTATGATAGCGGTAGAAGTATATGCCCGGGAGGGCCGCGGCATGTCCGGCGGAGAGGAGGAGCGGTATGGGGGATGTTTCCCTGTGGCCCCTGGCGGCGCTGTACCTGGGGGCGGTGAACCTCATCTCGTTTTGCGCCATGGGCTGGGACAAGGGACAGGCCCGCCGCCGGGGGCGGCGGGTCCCCGAGCGCACCCTGCTGCTGTTGGACTTTTTGGGCGGCAGCCTGGGGGGCATTTGGGGGATGCTGCTGTTCCGGCACAAGACGCTGCACCTGAAGTTCCGGGTGCTGCCGGTGGTGTTCCTGGCAGTGCAGGCGGGGGTGCTTTTCTGGCTGTACCTGGCCCCGCCCTGGTGAAAGGAGGGAATCGTATGAGTACATTGGCGCTGAAGATCGTGGCGATATGTTCCATGCTGCTGGACCACACCCTGAAAATCCTGCCGATGCAGCACATGCTGGCGGCGTGGTGCGGGGTCCCGATGGAGACTTCTTATTGGCTCCTGGACATTTTCGAGCCACTGGGGCGGCTGGCCATGCCCATCTTCGCCTTCTGCGTGGCGGAGGGGTGCCGGCACACCCGCAGCCCCAAACGGTATTTGCTGCGGCTTGGGGTGTTCGCCCTGGTGTCGGAGATCCCTTTCCGGTTGGCGTTCACAGCCCCCAGCCTGGAGCAGGACGTGTACGCCCTGCATGTCTTCCGGTTCTGGCCGCCCGTGCTCACCAGCGTCATCGCCACGCTGTTTTTGGGGGCGGTGGCCTGCCTGGCCTACAAAAAGCTCACCGAGAAAGGCCACCGGCTGCTGGGGCTGCTGCCCCTGCTGCCCTGCCTGCTGCTGGCGGAATTCATGCACGCGGACTACGGCGGCTGGGGAGTGCTGCTGGTGTTCCTCCCCTTCGCGCTGGAGAAGAAAAAATATTATCTCCCGGCTTTAGGGGTGGCCCTGACCCTGCTGTACCTGGTAGACAACGCCTGGGTGGGCCATGGGCTGGCGTGGCTGATGCCGGACTCTGGCGGGGCCTCCTATTTCGCCAACTGGCTGGTGGCCCTGTGCGCCCTGGTGCTGCTGGGGTTTTACAACGGGAAGCGGGGCGGCAAGGGCTCGCCGGCGGAGAAGTGGCTGTTCTACGTGTTTTACCCCGGCCATTTGCTGGCGCTGTGGGGGATCGCTCAGGTGATCACCCCCCTGGTGAGAAATGCCCCCCTGCTGTAAAAGAAAGGAGCGCACTATGAAATCTTACCGCTTTTTGCTGCTGGATGCCGACTATACACTGCTGGACTTTGACCAGGATATGCTCCACGCCTTTCAGGCCACGTTTGAAACCTGCTTTGCCGGGCAGCGGCCATACGATCCGGCGCTGTTGGACACCTACGAGCGGTGCAACGACCGCTGGTGGAAAAAGCTGGAGCGGGGGGAGTGCGAGAAGTCCCAGCTGTTTACCGGGCGGTTCCGGGACTTTTTGGCGGAGACGGGGCTAAGTGGCGACCCGGAGGAGATCAACGAGACGTATTTTAAGAACCTGGGCCAGGGCGGGGCTTTGCTCCCCGGGGCGCTGGAGCTGGTGCGGGACCTCTCGGCGCAGTACGAGCTGTACATCGTCACCAACGGCAACGCCGCCACCCAAAAGACCCGGCTGGAGCGGTCGGGGCTGATGGATTATGTAAACTCCTATTTTGTGTCGGAGGACGCGGGGGCGGCCAAGCCGGACGTGCGGTACTTCGAGTATGTGTTCTCCCGCATCCCCGGGTTTGAAAAAGAGGAGGCGCTGCTTATCGGGGACTCTTTGACCTCGGATATGCAGGGGGCCAAAAACGTGGGGATAGACAGCCTGTGGTACTGCCCCCAGGGCGGGGTGACGCCGGAGGGCCTTGCCATCACCTACCGGGCGGGGAGCTTTGAGGAGATCCGGGAGCTGCTGCTGGGGTGAGGCTGCGGCCCCGCCCCGGCGGGGCGTTTTGAAAAAACACCCCGCGGCCGGCCCGCCTTTGGCGGGGCGGCGCCTTGGCGGAGCCAAGGGGCGGGGCGGGGCCGGTTCAAAAACACCTGCCAGAAATGGAAAAGGAGAGGGGGGGTCCCTCTCCTTTTTGCTTTGCTATGGTTTGTTCCGGGCTGTGCTGGTCCGCAGGACCACCCAGGCCGACATACCGGCCAGGAGCAGGCCCTCCCCGGTAGCTGCGAAGGCGGCCAGGGCGGCCGCGAAGGACGGCACCCACACCCAGCGGGGAAAGCGGCCGCTCTCCCGCTTTTGCCGGGAGCCGTAGCGGTCCAGCAGGTCCAACAGCGCGGCGGCGACGCCGAACACCAGCGCCCCCTGCCAGGTGGCGGGAGGACAGGCGGGGTTGAACCAGCGCTCTGCCTCCCGGAAGCCCACCAGGGCAAAAAAGGCCACGGCCCCTACTTCAATGGCCCGTGTCCAAGTTTGTGGATGGCCCAGATAGGCCAGGAACGGGTATTTCTCCCCCATAGGCGCACGCCCCCCTTAGTTTACATAATTTGCAGTCTCTATTCACTCTGGCTGGGAGGGACGGATGGCGCACCCCTCCCCTTTGTGCCCAGTATAGCCTGTTTTCCCCGCCCTGTCAATCTATCCGGAAGAAATCGCGCTGGGCCGGGGACCTGAAATCGTAAGGTTTGCTTCGCTCTTTTGTAAGGCGGCCGTATGAATTTTGTAAGAATCGGCGTTTATACTGTCCTCGGAAACCAAGAGAGAAAGGGAGATCATGGCATGGCGCTTCTGAACGTAAACGATTTGAAAAAAGTGTACACCACCCGGCTGGGCGGTGCCAAGGTACAGGCCCTGGCCGGGGTGAGCTTCACCGTGGAAGAGGGGGAGTTTGTGGCCATTATGGGCGAATCGGGCTCGGGCAAGACCACCCTCCTCAACATTCTGGCGGGGCTGGACAAGCCCACCAGCGGCCAGGTGTTCCTGAACATGCGGGACATTGTGACCCTGCAGGAAAAGGAGATCTCGGCGTTCCGGCGGGACCACCTGGGGTTCGTGTTCCAGGACTTCAACCTGCTGGACACCTTCTCGGTGCAGGACAACATCTTTTTGCCCCTGGTGCTGGCGGGGAAAAAGTACGGCGAGATGAAGGACCGGCTGCTGCCCATCGCGGCGCAGCTGGGGATTCAGGACCTGCTGGAGAAGTATCCCTATGAGATCTCCGGCGGGCAGAAGCAGCGCACCGCCATCGCCCGGGCCATCATCACCCGGCCGGAGCTGCTGCTGGCCGACGAGCCCACCGGGGCGCTGGACTCCCGGTCGGCGGGGCAGATTTTGGACATTTTCACCGGGCTGAACCGCTCGGGCCAGACGGTGCTGATGGTGACCCACTCGCTGCAGGCGGCCTGCCGGGCGGGGCGGGTGCTGTTCCTCCAGGACGGGCAGGTGGTGCGGCAGCTGTACCGCCAGGGCCAGACCGACGACGATTTCTACCAGGCGGTATCCCAGGCGCTCACCGTGCTCTCTGCCCATGGGGAAAGGGGGTCGGTAGCTCATGGTTAAGCGTTCCCGGGGCTTTTACTGGAAGCTGGCCCTGACCAATCTGTGGAACAACCGGCGGGTGACGGTACCCTACCTGCTCTCCGCCGCAGGGACCATTTTGATGTTCTACGCCCTATGCGCCCTGACCCTGGGCCTTGACGAGGAAACCATGTACGGCGGTACCAGCGTGGCCTCTATGCTGTCTTTGGGCATTTTCGTCATTGGGCTGTTCGCGGTGCTGTTCTTGTTCTACACCAACAGCTTTATGATGAAGCGCCGGAAAAAGGAGCTGGGCCTGTACAATATTTTGGGTATGGAAAAGCGGCACATCGCCCACATCATCTTCCGGGAGACGCTGGTGCTGGCGGCGCTGTCCCTGGTGGTGGGCATTGGGCTGGGCATCCTCTTCTCCGGGGTGATGTTCCTGGTGCTGGGGGCATTGCTGGGGACCTCGGTGTCCTTCCAGTTCTTTGTGCCCGCCCTGGCGCTGCAGTGGACGGCGGTGCTGTTTGCCGCCATTTTCCTGCTCACCATGTGCTACAACATCCTCCAAGTGCGGCTGGCGAACCCCATCCAGCTGCTCCACGGCGGGGAGGTGGGCGAAAAGGAGCCCAAGGCCCACTGGGTGCTGGCGGTACTGGGGGCCGTCCTGCTGGGGGCGGGGTACTACCTGGCCCTGACGGTGCAGGACCCCCTCTCTGCCTTGCTGCTGTTCTTTGTGGCGGTGGTGCTGGTGATTTTGGGCACGTACCTGCTGTTCCTCACCGGCATTACGGCGCTTTTGAAGCTGTTGAAAAAGAACAAGGGCTTCTATTACAAGCTGAACCACTTTACCGCCGTCTCCGGTATGCTGTACCGGATGAAGCAAAACGCCGCGGGGCTGGCCTCCATCTGCGTGCTGTTCACCGCCCTGCTGGTGACGGTGTCCACCACCTTCTCTCTGTACACCTCCATGGATGGGCTGATGCGTACCCGGTATCCCCGGAACATCCGAATCACCGCCCAGGGGGCCAACCAGGACGCCAAAGACATGATCCGCGATGTTGTGGCAGAGAAATCCAGCGCCCTGGGGCTAACCATTGAGAACGTGGTAGACCGGGAGTGCTGGGACATGACGGTTTTCCGTATGGGGTCTGCCCTGAACACCCAAGATATTCCCGACAACAGTTACACGGTAGACAGCTATGCAGTGGTGTATTTCTTCACCCAAGAGGAATTCCAGCGTTTCTCCGGCCAGGAATTGGCGCTTTCGGAAAACCAGGCCGTGCTTTTCGACCCAGTGGGTACTTTCCCGGAAGGGGACACCCTTTCCATCGACGACCAGGAGTTCCAACTCCTCCCCAGTGATTACCAATTTCCCGACGCCTCCACTATGGCCCAGATCTACGAAGTTTACTACCTGGTGGTAAAGGATGTGTCCGTGGTGGAAAGCATCCTGGGGCCCACCGGTGTCAATTTGGCCCCTAGCTACTCCTACGATTTTGACGTGGCAGGTGGCAATCCAGATGGGATCATGGCGCTGATAGAGGCCCTGCGGGAACAGGAGTTTTCCGGGAAAGGGGTATCTTACGACTCCCTGTGGATGGAAGACTCTGCCACTGCCCGGCAGGACTTTCTAAACCTGTACGGCGGGCTGTTCTTCCTGGGGATGTTTTTGGGCATCCTGTTCCTGTTGGGCACGGCGCTGATCATCTACTATAAGCAGGTGAGCGAGGGCTATGAGGACGCGCGGCGGTTTACCATCATGCAGCAGGTGGGCATGAGCCACCGGGAGGTGAAGCAGAGCATCCACAGCCAGATTCTGCTGGTGTTCTTCCTGCCCCTGGTGACGGCGGTGGTGCACCTGGCCTTTGCCTTCCCCATGCTGCAGAAAATTTTGCTGGTGATGGGGCTGGCGGACTTCTGGATCATCTTCCTGTCTACCGTTGGGTGCGTGGCGGTGTTCGCGGTGTGCTATCTTATCATCTACGGGCTGACGGCCCGCACCTACTATAAAATCGTAGAGACAACGGCGTAATACACGGAAGAAAGGGGTATTGGTATGTTTTCCGCGCTTTGGGATTTGTTTGGCAGTATGGTACGGGCCCTGTTCGACCTGGGCGGGGCGGTGCTGCGGGTGGTCTTTCAGCTCTTCTCCGCGGTAGCCAGCGCCATCTTCTGGCCCTTCCGGGCCACCTGGGGGCTGGTGTCCGGCAACTGGGGGTCCTTGGGCCCCTGGACCCCCGCCTACCTGGGGGTGTGCGTGGTGGTGTTCCTGGCCCTGGTAGGGCTGCTGCTCTACGGGCGGTGGAAGAGGGGGAGGCTGTGACCGGAGGTCTCTGAGAAAATCGGGAAATACGCAGGAAGGCCCCCGCTCTACGGAGCGGGGGCCTTCCTGTTTTGGGCAGCTCTTATTTCGCCACGATGTTTACCAGCTTGCCGGGGACGTAGATCTCCTTGAGGATGTTCTTGCCGCTGATCTCGGCGGCCACCTTGGGCTCGGCCTTGGCGGCGGCGATGGCGTCGTCCTTCTGGATGTCCGCGGCCACGTTCAGCCGGGCGCGGACCTTGCCGCAGACCTGAACCACGATCTCCACGGTGTCGTCCTGGCACTTGGCCTCGTCGTACTGGGGCCACTGCTGCTGGGCCACCAGGCCCTCGCCCAGGCCCTGGGCCGCCCAGACCTCCTCGGTGACGTGGGGGGCGAAGGGGTTCATCAGCAGGGTGAAGAGACGCAGCTCCTCCTTGGTGATGGAGCCCTGGTCGGTGATGACGTTCATCAGGGACATGAGGGCGGCGATGGCGGTGTTGAATTTCAGGACCTCCGTATCCTCGCTGACCTTTTTGATGGTCTTGTGGAAGGCGCCCTCCAAAGCGGGGCGCAGGCCCTTCTCATCGCAGAGGAGATTCTGCAGGTTCCAATAGCGCTCCACGAACCGGCGGCAGCCCTTGATGCCCGCGTTGGACCAGGGGGCGGCCTTCTCGAAGTCGCCGATGAACATCTCGTACAGGCGCATGGTGTCGGCGCCGTACTCGTTTACGATGTCGTCGGGGTTGACCACGTTGCCCCGGGACTTGCTCATCTTCTCCCCGTTTTCGCCCAAAATCATGCCGTGGCTGGTGCGCTTGGCGTAGGGCTCCGGGGTGGGCACCAGGCCCTGGTCGAAGAGGAATTTATGCCAGAACCGGCTGTACAGCAGGTGCAGGGTGGTGTGCTCCATGCCGCCGTTGTACCAGTCGATGGGGGACCAGTAGTTCAGGGCCTCTTTGGAGGCGAAGGCCTGGTCGTTGTGGGGGTCCATATACCGCAGGAAGTACCAGGAGGAACCTGCCCACTGGGGCATGGTGTCGGTCTCCCGGCGGGCGGGGCCGCCGCAGTGGGGGCAGGTGGTGTTCATCCAGTCGGTCATGTGGGCCAGGGGGGATTCCCCGTTATCGGTGGGCTCGTAGGATTTCACCTCGGGGAGCTTTAAGGGCAGCTCGCTCTCGGGCAGGGGCACCCAGCCGCACTTCTCGCAGTACACCACAGGGATGGGCTCGCCCCAATAGCGCTGGCGGGAGAACACCCAGTCCCGCAGCTTGTAATTGACCTTGGCGTGGCCGATGCCCTTCTCCTCCAGGTAGGCGGTGATCTTCTTCTTGGCCTCCTCCACGGTGAGGCCGTCTAAAATGCCGGAGTTTACCATGACGCCGGTGTCGCAGTCGGTGAAGGCCTCCTTCTCCACGTCGCCGCCCTTGACCACCTCGATGATGGGCAGGCCGAATTTCTTGGCGAATTCCCAGTCGCGGGTGTCGTGGGCGGGCACGGCCATGATGGCGCCGGTGCCGTAGCTGACCAGCACGTAGTCGGAGATGAAGATGGGGATCTCTTTGCCCGTGAGGGGGTTGACGGCGGACACGCCCTGGAGCTTGACGCCGGTTTTGTCCTTGGCCATCTCGGTGCGCTCGAAATCGGACTTCTTGGCGGCCTCGGCCTGGTAGGCCTTGATCTCTAAGAGGTTCTGGAGCTTGTCCGCCCACTTCTCCAGGTAGGGGTGCTCGGGGGAGACCACCATGTAGGTGGCGCCGTAGAGGGTATCGGGGCGGGTGGTGTACACGGTGAGTTTATCCCCGGCGGTGGTGTCGAAGTCCACCTCGGCGCCGGTGGAGCGGCCGATCCAGTTTTTCTGCTGGGTCTTGACCCGCTCGGGGTAGTCCACCAGGTCCAGATCGTCGATGAGGCGCTGGGCGTACTCGGTGATTTTCAGCATCCACTGGCTTTTTACCTTGTGGACCACCTCGCTGCCGCAGCGCTCGCACACGCCGTTGACCACTTCCTCGTTGGCCAGGACGCACTTGCAGGAGGTGCACCAGTTGACGTTCATCTCCTTCTTATAGGCCAGGCCGGCCTTGAACAGCTGCAGGAAGATCCACTGGGTCCACTTGTAGTACTCCGGGTCGGTGGTGGAGATCTCCCGGCTCCAGTCGAAGGAGATGCCCAAAGACTGGATCTGCTTTTTGAACCGGGCGATGTTCTGCTTGGTCACCTCGGCGGGGTGGACATGGTTTTTGATGGCGTAGTTTTCGGTGGGCAGGCCGAAGGCGTCCCAGCCGATGGGGTACAGCACGTTATACCCCTGCAGGCGGCGCTTGCGGGCCACCACGTCCAGGGCGGTATAGGGCCGGGGATGGCCCACGTGCAGGCCCTGGCCGGAGGGGTAGGGGAATTCGATGAGGGCGTAGTACTTGGGTTTGTCCGAGCCGTTCTCCGCGTGGAAAACGCCGGCTTCCTCCCATTTTTCCTGCCATTTGGGTTCGATGGCTTTGTGGTCGTATTTCATATTACTTTCAGACCTTTCGCTTTGTTTGTAAGTATCTATCGATAACCCGCTTCCAGGTTTTTTCCGATCTCTTCCACGATCTCCGCTACACGAACCTTCCCGTCCACCAGGATCTCCCAGACAGGCCGTTCCCCAGAGGGGTCTGGGGACACCTGCCAATAGCTTCCGGCAAGCTCCAAGTTCCGCTCTTGGTTCGGGGTCCCCTGAAAACACAGGTTCGCGTTGCCCACAAATTTTCTGCCCGAGATTTCCAGCTTCACGATATGGTAAGTGGGGCGGCCCAGCTGGGCAAAGAACATCCCCCATTGGCGGGATTCTTCCAGGCTCTCGGAGACATACAGGCAGTGGAGCCGGGAGGGGTACTGGGGGAAATGCTCTTTGCGCACCTGCTCCAGCGCCAGCTCCCGCAGGGCCACCATGGTGTGGTGCTCAATTTCCTTCCCTTCCCAACTTTTTGGGGCATTGTAGATTTGCTCTACTACAGGGAGCTTTTCCATGACCCGCCGGTACACGCCGCTCTCCCAGCTCTCGCCGATGGAGAGCAGCTGGCCCTGTTCCATGGGGCGCTCTGTCACCACATGGTAAGCGGTGAAAGGCTCCCTCTCAAGCATCCGCATACCAGTCTACCAGCTTCCCATCGGCCCAGAGGCGGTCCAGGTCGTAGAAGTCGCGGCCCTCCTGGGTGAAGATGTGCACCACCACGCTGCTGTAGTCCAGCAGCACCCAGGAGTTGGAGCGGTACCCCTCCACCCGGGCGGGGGCGGCGCCCTCGGCCTTCAGCTTCTCCTCCAGCTCGTCGGCCAGGGCCCGCACATGGGTGGTGCTGGTGCCCGTGGCGATGACGAAGTAGTCCCCCAGGCTGGAGATCTCCTGGATCTCGATCACATTGACCCGCTCGGCTTTCTTGTCGTCCAGCAGCCTTGCGGCCTTTTTTGCCAGTTCTAACGATGTCATCCCAGGCTTCCTTTCTGTTCTTCTAAAATCACCATGGCCTCGTTATAGGCGGCGATGGACTCCTGGCCCAGCAGCCGCCGCTGCCCCATGGTCTCGTTTACGGTAAAGGCGATGCCCTCTACCATGGCTTCCTCCAAACTGCGGTCCGCCGCCTGGCGCATGTCCTCCACCCCTGGGTAGTCCCGGTCGGCGGAGATGTAGTCCGCCACGAAGAGCACCTTGTCCAGGAGGGTCATGCCGCTGCGGCCGCCGGTGTGGCAGCGCACCGCCTGGAGCACCGCCTGGTCGGTGACGCCCAGGGTGTGCTCCAGATAGGCCGCGCCACACAGGGAGTGCCACAGCTTGGGGGTGCGGCGCTGCATATCGGTGAGTATTATACCAGAATCCCCCAGGATTTTCAACTGCTCCTCGGGGGGCGTGTCCTTCATAATGTCGTGGAGGATGCCGGCCAGCCGGGCCTGCTCCACGTCGCCGCCATAGCGCCGGGCCAGGCGGGCGGCCTCGGCGGCCACGCACTGGCTGTGGTAGAACCGCTGGCTGGTCAAGTGTTTTTTTGCCTCTGCCTCGTACTCCTCGTAGGTCATGGCTGTCCCTCCTGTCCGGTTGGTTTTTCTGCTTGTGGGAAGATGGAGCCGCCCGCCGTGGGGCGTCACCTCTGCCCTATTCACTATTCACTATTACTTATTCACTGCCTGTCCCCCGCCCTCCCGGCACGGCGGGGCCGGGCCGGCGGACAGCCGCCGGGAAGGCGGGTGGACGCGCTTTCGCCGAAGGCGGAAGCGGGGAGGGCGGGGGTTGGGGGCTTTAGCGGGGCTCGGGCGGATAGAGGCCCTTTTCCCGGATATACCAGGCCACGGGGCCGGGGACCAGGTGGGCCAAGCTCTCCCCTGCGGCCGCAGCCTGCCGCACCTGGGTGGAGCTGATGGGCAGGTAGGGGATGTGCTCTAAAAAGCACCGGGCCCCAAACCGGGCGGTATAGTCCAGCGCCTTTTGCCGCAGGGGCTCCATGCCGTCCCGGCTGCGGGGGGAGGCGCAGGCTGCCGCCAGGCGGAAGATGGTCTCCGCCCGGTACCAGCGGTCCAGGGTGAGGAACATGTCCTCCCCCATAAGGAGGAAAAACTGGTCCTTGGGGTAGAGGGCGGCCAGCTCCTCCAAGGTGTCGGCGGTATAGCTTTTGCCCCTGCGCCGGGTCTCGATGTCGCTGACCTCCAGCCAGGGGGCGCCGCCTACGGCCAGGCGGCACATGGCCAGGCGGTCTGCGGGGGCGGCCAGGTTGGGGGCGGCCTTGTGGGGGGGCGTCCCTGTGGGGATGAGGAGCACCCGGTCCAGGCCCAGGCCCTTGCGGAACTCGCCGACGATGTGCAGGTGCCCGTTGTGGATGGGGTTGAAGGTCCCGCCGTAGATGCCGGTCTTCATAAGCACCTCTCAGCGGGGCAGGACGATCTTGGGGTCCTTCTTCTTCTTGCGGTACAGCACGAATTTGGAGCCGATGACCTGCACCACGTCGCTGCCGGTCTGGCGGGCGATGTCCTCCGCCGCCTCCCGGGGGGACAGGGGGGAGGTCTCTACGAGCACCCGGCCCTTGATGAGCTCCCGCTTCTCCAGGGCGTCGTCCGCTTGCTTGATGACCTCGGGGCTCATACCGGACTTGCCCACCATGAGGATGGTGTCCTCGTTTACCGCCAGGGAGCGGAGATAGGCCCTCTGCTTGCTGGTTAACATAATATTCCTCCTGATCTGCTTACTTTTCCCGGCGCTGGTACACCACGATCTCCGGGTCGCTGCCGCTGTCGCCGTACTCGCACACCAAGAGGTGTTCCTCGTCGGCGGTGAGGCCGTAGCAGCGGCCGCTGCCGTCGTGCTTGCACAGCTGGTTGCCCAGGTAGACCCGGCTGTCGTCCCAGAATTTGACCTTCTGGCCGCCGGGCAGGGTATATTCCAGATTGATGTAGGAGCCGGGCAGGGCGTTGAGATCTGTCACCTGGTCCATGCCGGGCACCCGCAGGGCGTTGAATTCTTTTATGAGCCGCTCTTTCAGGGCGCAGGTCCCGGAAAAGCACTGGCCGGGGGTGTTGCAGCCCTGGGATTTGCAGCACTCCCCCAGCACGCAGGTACCGCCAAAGGGCTTGCCACCGGTGGCGGCGCAGCCGGGGCAGGTGGCCGCGGCGGGGCACTGGGCGCAGTCCAGACCGCAGTAGTTTTTCATAGGGTCACTCCCCCTTCTGTTTCAGGTACTCCCGCAGCTTTTCCTCAAATTCCGCAAAGGCCTTGCCCCGGTGGCTGCGGGCGTCCTTCTCGGCGGCGGTCATCTCGCCGAAGGTGCGGCCCTCCTGCTGGAAGATGGAGTCGTAGCCAAAGCCGTTTTCCCCCCGGGAGTCGAAGGCGATGGTGCCGAAGCACTTGCCCTCGGCCTCGATCTTGTCCCCGTTGGGGAACACGCAGCACACGGCGCTGACAAAGTGGGCCCCCCGCTGCTCCGCGGGCACGCCTTTTAGCTTTTCCAGCACGGTGAGGCGGCGCTTGCCGGGCTCTGCGAACCGGGCGGAATAGACCCCCGGCGCGCCGCCCAGGTAGTCCACGCACAGGCCGGAGTCGTCGGCCACGGCGGGCAGACCCGTCTCCTTACAGGCGGACTCCGCCTTGATGAAGGCGTTCTCCTGGAAGGTGGCGCCAGTCTCCTCCGGCTCGGAGATGTCCATCATCACGGCCTCGATGCCCATGGGCTCCAACAGCCGCTGGAACTCCACCACTTTCCCCTTGTTGTGGGTGGCGATGACAAATTTCACGGTTTATTCCTCCTCGTCCCGCTTGCGGCCAAAGGGCCAGAAACGGCGCTTTTTCTTTTCGGGCTGGGGCTCTTCGGGCAAAGGCTCCTCAGACTGGGGCTCTTCGGGGGAGGGTTCTTCGGGTTGGGACCCTTCCTCCTGAATCTCCCGGCGCTTTTCCCGGTGTTCCTCCACCAATTTCTCAATATCCTGGATCAGCGGCTCCTCGGTGACAGCTTCCTCTTCCAAAGTCTCCCCGGTGAACATCTCCTCGGAGATGATCTCCTCCTCCCGGCGCTCCTCCGCCCGAGCGGCGGCGTCCAGCTCCATGCGCTCCCTGTCCTCTTGGACGGCGGGGGCCTCCTCCCGCTGGACATCGAAGAGGGCGTCGGCAAAGGCGGCGGCGTCGAAGGGCTGCAGGTCGTCCACCTGCTCCCCCACGCCGATGAATTTGACGGAGAGGCCCAGGTCCCGCTTGATGGGCAGCACCACGCCGCCCTTGGGGGTGCCGTCCAGCTTGGTGAGCACGATGCCGGTGATGCCCGCGGCGGACTGGAATTCCCGGGCCTGGTTCACGGCGTTCTGGCCGGTGGCGGCGTCCAGCACCAGCAAAGTCTCCCGGTCGCAGCCGGGGAGCTCCCGGTCGATGACGCGGGAGATCTTGCCCAGCTCGTCCATGAGGTTTTTCTTGTTGTGGAGCCGGCCGGCGGTGTCGCATATAACCACGTCGCAGCCACGGGCCTTGGCGGCGGCGATGGTGTCGAACACCACGGCGGCGGGGTCGGCGCCCTCCCCGTGCTTGATGAGGGGCACCCCGGCCCGCTGGGCCCACACCTCCAGCTGCTCGATGGCCGCGGCCCGGAAGGTGTCCGCCGCGCCTAAAATCACGGACTTGCCCTCCCCCCTCAGCCGGGCGGCCAGCTTGCCGATGGTGGTGGTCTTGCCCACGCCGTTGACGCCGATGACCAGGATCACCGAGGGCTTGGTGCCGATGTGCAGGGTGTCATCCCCCTGGAGAATGTCCGCCACGATGGCCTTCAGCTCCCCCAGGATGAGGGAGGGGTCGGTGATGCCCTTCTCCTTCACCTTTTGCCGGAGCTGGCCGGTGATGTAGGTGGCGGTGGGCACGCCCACGTCCCCCATGACCAGCAGCTCCTCCAGCTCCTCGAAGAGCTCCTCGTCGATCTTGGTGAAGGAGTTCACCATCTGGGTGATCTGCCCGGAGATGCTGTCCCGGGTCTTTTTCAGTCCTTCCCGGATCTTATCAAAAATGCCCATAGCTTTTCCTCCTCACTGTAGGTCATGTGCCGAATTCGGCGGCCTCTTCGGTGCGCAGGGCCAGGAGCTTGGAGACGCCCTGGTCCTGCATGGTGACGCCGTAGAGCATGTCGCTGCCCTCCATGGTGCCCCGGCGGTGGGTGATGGTGATGAATTGGGTGGCCCCGCTCATCCGCCGCAGGTACTGGGCGTAGCGGGTGACGTTCACGTCGTCCAGGGCGGCCTCGATCTCGTCCAGCACGCAGAAGGGCGGGGGGTTGACCCGCATGATGGCGAAGTAGATGGAGATGGCCACCAGGGCCTTCTCCCCGCCGGAGAGGGACTCGATGTGGGTGACGATCTTCCCCGGGGGCTGGACCTTGATCTCGATGCCGCTGCGCAGCACATCGCTGTCGTCGGTAAAGGTGAGCTCCGCCGCGCCGCCGCCGAACAGCTCCCGGAAAATGGAGCCGAAGTTCTGGTTCACCTGGGCGAAGCGCTGGGTGAATTGCTCCCGCATGTGCTTTGTCAGGTCGTCGATCAGGTCCAGAAGCTCCTTTTTGGACTTCTCCACGTCCTCCACCTGGGCCTTGAGGAATTGGTACCGCTGGGAGACCTCCTGGTACTCCACCACAGCCCCCACGTTGACGGCGCCCAGGGCCTTGATCTTGTTTTTCAGCTCGGAGAGCCGGCGCTGGGCGGCGGGCAGGTCCTGGATGGGCTGGGCCTGCTCCTCCGCCTCCCGGCGGGTGAGCTCGTACTCCTCCCACAGCTTGGAGATGATCTGGTCGTACTCCTTCTGCAGGTTCTCCGCCCGCTCCTGGAGGCGGGCCACCTCCCGGCCGGCGTTCTCCCGGCGCTCTGTGGCCTCCCGCTCCCGGCTGCGGAGCTCCCCGGCCTGCCGCTCCAGGGCGGTGCGTTTCTGGGCGGTCTCCTCCACCCCGGCCCGCTGGGCGGCGGCCTGGGCCCGCAGGGACTTTACCTGCTCCTGGCACCGGGCGATGCCCGCCTGGAGCTCCTGGGCCCTGGCCTCCAGGGCGGCGCCCTCCTGGGCGAAACACTGGGCGGCCTGGCCGGAATCCCGCTTGCGGGCCTCCAGCTCCTGGACAGAGGCGGCCAGGGCGTCCCGGTCCTTTTCGGCGGAAAACTGGTGCAGGCGGATCTCCTGGATGGTCTGGGCGATGTCCTCGCACCGGGCCAGCTGCTCCTCCCGGTCCCCGGTGAGGGTCTGGCTCTGGGCCTGGGCCTGGGACAGCTGCTGCTCCAGGGCGGCGATTTTCTCCTGGGACTGGGCCTGGAGGGCCTCCATCTCGGATAGACGGCCCTGGGAGTCGCTGCGCTCCCGCTCCAGGTTTTCCAGCTCCTTGCTGGCGTTTTCCAGCTCCCTGGCGGCCCGGGCGGCCTCCGCCTGGACCTTGATGCGCTCCTCCTGGAGGGCGGAGAGCTCCCCCTTGGCGGCGTCCAGCTCCGCGGTGCAGGCGGCCAGCTCCTCCTGGCGCTCCTTATAGAGGGCGGCTGCCTGGGCGGCCTTCTGCTCCAGGCCGGCGGCCTTTTCCCGCACCCGCTGAATCTCGGCGGCCCGGCTGAGCAGGCCGGAGTTTTTGGCCTTGGAGCCGCCGGTGAGGGAGCCCCCAGCGTTGACCACCTGGCCGTCCAGGCTGACGATACGGAACCGGTACTTCATGCGCTTGGCGATGGCCACGGCGCTATCCAGGTCCTCGGCCACCGCCACCCGGCCCAAAAGGGAATCCCGGATGCCGGCATACTTTTCCTCGCACTGGCACAGCCGGGAGGCGATGCCCACGAAGCCGGGCAGGTCCTCCATCTCCCGCTGGTCCAGCACGGCGCCGCGGATGGTGGTGAGGGGCAGGAAGGTGGCCCGGCCCAGGTCCCGCTGCTGCAGCAGCCGGATGGCGGCCTTGGCGTCCTGCTCCGTCTCCACCACGATGTTCTGCATGGCCCCGCCCAGGGCGGTCTCCAGGGCTACGGCGTACTCCTTTGGTGTCTTGAGCAGCTGGGTCACCGGGCCGCACACCCCCCGCAGGATGCCCCGGCCCGCCTCTTTCATCACAGCCTTCACGCTCTGGGCAAAGCCCTCCAGGTTGCGCTCTAGGTCCTCTAAAAGCCTGGCCCGGCGCTGCTGCTCCCTGGCGTCCAGGGTGAGCTGGTCCAGCTGCTCCTTGGCGGCCTGGGCCCGCTTCTGCCGGGACTCCAGCCGGAGCTCGTGGCCTTTGACGGCGTTTTCCAGGCCGGCGATGGCGGTTTGGGTGTCCTGGAGCATCTGGGCCAGCTCCTCCCCCTCGGCCCGGGCGGCAGCCTGGCGCTCTTGGGCCTGGGCCACGCTGCCGTCCACGGCCCCGGCCCGCAGGCGGATCTCCGCCATGGTGGACTGGGCGGAGGTGAGCTGGATGCGCTCCTCCGCCAGAGCGGCGCCCAGCTCCGCCCGGGCGGCGGCGGCCTCCTCCAGGCGGCGGGTGGCCTCGTCGGCGCCCTTGCGCAGCTCCTCCAGGCGCTGGCTGAAGGACAGGAGCTTGTCCCGGCTCTCCGCCAGCTGCTGTTCTTTGGCGGCGATCTCCTCCCGCTTCTGGGCGATCTCCCGGTCCGTGTCCTCCCCGGACCGGAGGGCGGCGGCGGCCTGCTCCTCCAGACGGGCCTTGTCCTGGGCGTTGTGGGCCAGGTCGTTTTGCAGCAGGCCCACCTCCCCCTCGGCCCGGACCGCCTGCTCGTCGAAGGCGGCGGCTTGGCTGCGGGCCTCCTCCATCAGGGCGGTGCAGCGGTTGGTCTCCCGGTAGTTCTCCTCGATCTGGGCCTCCAGCTGCTGGAGCTCCTCCTCGATCTCCCGGCGCTGGGCCTGGGCCAGGTCCAGCTTTTCCCCGTGCTCCCGCAGCACCTTGGCGGAGCGCTCCAAGGTCTCCAGCCAGATGCCGATTTCCAGGCCTTTTTTCTCCTGGTCGTAGGCGATGAATTGCTCCGCCTTTTCCGCCTGGACCCGCAGGGGCTCCACCCGGTCCTCCAGCTCGGACAGGATGTCCCGCAGGCGCACCAGGTTTTCCTCGGCCTTGTTCAGGCGGCGCTCCGACTCCTCCTTGCGGTAGCGGTAGCGGGAGATGCCCGCCGCCTCCTCGAAGATCTCCCGCCGGTCCTCGGACCTGGCGGCCACAATGGCGTCGATCTTCCCCTGGCCGATGATGGAGTAGCCGTCCCGGCCCAGGCCCGTGTCCATGAACAGCTCGTTGATGTCCTTGAGGCGCACGGTGGCCTTGTTGATGAGGTACTCGCTTTCCCCGGAGCGGTAGTACCGCCGGGTGATGGCCACGGTGTCGTTGTCGAAGTCCAGCCGGCGGTCGGAGTTGTCGATGGTGAGGGTGACCTCGGCAAAGCCCAACGCCTTGCGCTGGGGGGTGCCGCCAAAGATCACATCCTCCATTTTCGAGCAGCGCAGGGTGCGCAGGGACTGCTCCCCCAGCACCCAGCGCATGGCGTCGCTGATATTGCTTTTACCGCTGCCGTTGGGGCCCACCACCGAGGTGATGCCCCGCTCGAAGGTGAGGGTGGTCTTGTCGGGGAAGGTCTTAAACCCCTGCAGCTCCAAAGATTTCAAGATCATGTGTTGGGCCATTCCCCTTTCCAGCGGACGTTTCCCGCTTTCCGCTTTCTTGCTCTACGCTGTGGGCGCTCAATATCCCATGAGCTCCAGGGCCTCCCGGGCGGCCTGCTGCTCCGCCTCTTTCTTGCTGCGGCCGCCGCCTTTGCCGATGACGTTGGAGTTCAGGTGCACCTCTACGGTGAAGTGCTTGTCGTGGTCGGGGCCGCTCTCCCCGGTGACCACGTACACCAGCCGCTCCTCCGGGTTCTGCTGGATGATCTCCTGGAGGGTGGTCTTGTAGTCCTTGAAGGGCTTCACGCTCTGGGACTTGGCCGCCGGGGCGATGAAGCGCAGGATGAATTTTTTGGCCTCCTCCAGGCTGCCGCTGTCCAGGTAGATGGCGGCGGTGGTGGACTCGAACACATCCGCCAGGATGCTGGGCCGCTCCCGGCCGCCGGAGTGGAGCTCCCCGTGGGAGAGGCGGAGAAAGTCCCCCACCTGCAGGGCGCGGGAGAACCCGCACAGGGAGCGCTCGCACACCAGGGCCGCCCGGGTCTTGGTCAGCTGGCCCTCGGGCAGCTGGGGGAAGTGCTGGAACAAATACTCCGCGGTGACGAAGCCCAGCACCGAGTCCCCCAAAAACTCCAGGCGCTCGTAGCTTTTGCATTTGTGCTCGTTGGCGTAGGAGGAGTGGGTGAGGGCCGTCTCCAGCAGGGAGCGGTCCCGAAACCGGTAGCCAATGAGTTTTTCGTATTCTGACACGGGCCGCATGGCCTTTCCCTCCCTGTTTTACTGCTGGTCCCCGCCGGCCGCCTTGCCGGGGGCTACCGCCTGGGCGATCTGCTCCACAAAGCCGGACTGGGCGTAGTCCCGGGTGAGGCGCAGGGCGTTTTTCACGGTGGACGCCTTGGCGCTGCCGTGGATCTTGAACACGGGTTTGGCCGCCCCGATGATGGGGGCCCCGCCGTACTCGTTGTAGTCCATGGACTTCTTCAGCTGCTTCATGTCGCCGTAGACCGCGGCGGCGGCCAGCTTGTTCTTCAGGCTCTGGGTGAACACGCCCTTGATCTTGTCCATCACCGCCATAGCCACGCCCTCGTAGAGCTTTAACAGCATGTTGCCGGTAAAGCCGTCGGTGACCACCACGTCGCAGGCATCGTAGGGGATGTCACGGGCCTCCACGTTGCCCACGAAGTGGATGTCCCCGCACTGGGACAGAAGCTCGAAGGCCTGGTGCCGGAGCTCGTCCCCCTTGTGGGCCTCGGTGCCCACGTTGGCCAGGCCCACCCGGGGCTTTTCGATGCCCATGACCCGCTTCATATAGGCCGAGCCCATGAGCCCGAACTGCAGGAGCATCTCCGGGCGGCAGTCCACGCTGGCGCCCCCGTCGCAGAGCATGAAAAAGCCCTGGGACTTGGGCAGCAGCGGGGCGAAGGCCACCCGCTTGACCCCCCGGATGCGCTTGGCGATCATGGTGGCGCCCACCACCAGGGCCCCGCTGTTCCCGGCGCTGGCGAAGGCATCGCCCCTGCCCTGGGCCAGGGCCCGCAGGCCCACGGCCATGGAGCTGTCCGGCTTCTCCTTTAAGACGGCGCTGGGCTCGTCCTCCATGGTGAGGGCGTCCTTGCAGTCCAAGATCTCCATCTGGGCCAGCTGGGGGGAGAGGCCCAGCTCTTTGGCGCAGGCCAGGAGCTTGTCCTTGTCCCCGGCCAGGGCCAGCTGGATGCCCAGCTCCATCTGGGCCTGGGCGCAGCCCCGCAAAATCTCCCCCGGGGCGTTGTCGCCGCCAAAGGCGTCTACGATGATCTTCATACCGGCTCCTCCTGTAACATAGGTTCTAAATCGCAAAGGGCCCGCTGGGACAGGGCCATATACCGCTGCCGCTTGTCCCGGATTTTTTCCGGCAGGGGGGGCAGCACCCCGAAGTTGGCCCCCATGGGCTGGAAGTCCTTCCCGCTGTACTGGGACACGTGGCGGGACAGGGCCCCCAGCATGGTGGTCTCCGGCAGGAGCAGGGGCTTACGCCCTTGCAGCCGCCGGGCCAGGTTGATGCCCGCCAGGATGCCGGAGCCCGCGGACTCCATATACCCCTCCACCCCGGTGATCTGCCCGGCAAAGTACAGCCCGGGCCGCCGGCGGAAGGAGAAGTCGCCGTCCAACAGCTCTGGGGAGTTGAGGAAGGTGTTGCGGTGCATGACCCCGTAGCGGACGAACTCGGCGTGGGCCAGGCCCGGAATCATGCCGAACACCCGCTTCTGCTCCCCGAATTTCAGGTTGGTCTGGAAGCCCACCAGGTTGAAGAGGGTCTTTTCCCGGTTCTCCGTGCGCAGCTGCAGCACCGCCCAGGGCCGGTGGCCGGTGCGGGGGTCTTTTAGTCCCACCGGCTTCATAGGGCCGAAGCGGATGGCGTCGTGGCCCCGGGAGGCCAGCACCTCGATGGGCATGCAGCCCTCGTAGACCTTGGGGTCCCGGGCGTCGAAGCTGTGGACCGGGGCCCGCTCCGCGGTGACCAGGGCCTCTACGAACCGGTCGTACTCCTCCTTGTTCATGGGGCAGTTTACATAATCCCCCTGGCTGCCCTCCTCCTCCCTGCCGTAGCGGGAGGCGGTGAAGCAATGGTCCATGTCCAGGCTCTCCCGGGTGACGATGGGGGCGGCGGCGTCGAAAAAACTGAGGGCCCCGCCGCACAGGGCCAGGATCTTCTCCGCCAGGGGCTCGCTGGTGAGGGGGCCGGTGGCCACGATAACCGGGCCCGCCGGGAGGTCGGTGACCTCCTCCCGCCGGAGGGTGATGCGGGGTTCGTTCTCGATGGCCTGGGTCACCAGGCGGGAGAACTGGTCCCGGTCCACCGCCAGGGCGCCCCCGGCGGGGACGGCGCATTGTTCCGCGCAGGGCACCAGCAGGGAGCCCAGGCGGCGCATCTCCTCCTTTAAGAGGCCGGCGGCGCTGTCGATGCGGCTGGCCTTGAGGGAGTTGGAGCAGATGAGCTCCGCCAGGCCCTGGCTTTTATGGGCGGGGGAGAACTTCTGGGGCTTCATCTCGTACAATGTTACGGGGATGCCCCGCTTTGCCAGCTGCCAGGCGGCCTCGCACCCGGCCAGGCCGGCCCCCAATACGGTGACAGGCTCCATATCCCTCTCCCCTTTCTCTCTGGTACGGTGTTATTCCCCGCCGCCCTCGGGGAGCTTGCCCTCGAAGGTGCAGCCCGGGGTGACGCAGTACAATCGCTTGTCTTTCGTCTTTTTCTGCATCAAAGTCTTGCCGCAGACCGGGCACTTCTCCTTGCTGGGCGGGTCCCAGGAGACGAAGTCGCACTTGGGGTACTCGCTGCAGCCGTAGAACACCCGGCCCTTTTTGGACTTGCGCTCGATGATTTTGCCGCCGCACTTGGGGCACTGGGCCCCGGTGTCGTTGACGATCTTCTTCACGTTTTTGCACTCGGGGTAGCCGGGGCAGGCCAGGAATTTGCCGTAGCGGCCGAACTTGACCACCATCTTCCTGCCGCACTTCTCGCAGATGACGTCGGTCTCGTCCTCTTTCAGCTTGATCTTGACCCCGTCCATCTCTTTTTTGGCCTTCTGGACAGACTTGTCGAAGTCGTCGTAGAACTTCTGGAGGGTGTCCACCCACTCCTCGTCCCCACGCTGGACCGCGTCCAGCTCGTCCTCCACCTGGGCGGTGAACTTCACGTTGACGATCTTGGGGAAGCGCTCTTTCATCAGCTTGGTGATGACCTCTCCCAGCTCGGTGGGCTTGAAGGCCTTGCCCTCCCGGGTGACGTACTCCCGGGTGGTGATGGTGGAGATGGTGGCCGCGTAGGTGGAGGGCCGGCCGATGCCGTTCTCCTCCAGGGTCTTGATGAGGGAGGCCTCGGTGTAGCGCGGGGGCGGCTGGGTGAAGTGCTGGTTGCCCCCCAGCTCTTTCACCTTCAGCTTCATGCCCTCCTCCAGAGGGGGCAGGTCCTTGCCGGCCTTCTCCTCCTCGTCCTTGCTCTCCTCGTACAGGGCGGTGAAGCCCTCGAAGGCCACGTTGAAGCCGGAGGCCTTGAACAGGTACTTGCCGGCGCGGATGGTGGCCTGGGTGGTGTTGAGGACGCAGTTTGCCATCTGGCAGGCGATGAAGCGCTCCCAGATGAGCTTGTAGAGCTTGTACTGGTCGGAGGTGAGGGAGTTTTTCACCTGGTCGGGGGTGAGGCTGATGGTGGAGGGACGGATGGCCTCGTGGCCGTCCTGAGCGCCTGCCCGGGACTTGAAGTGCCGGGGCTTGCTGGGCAGGTACTTCTTCCCCCAGCGGCCCTCGATATACTCCCCGGCGTCACGGATGGCGTCCTCGGAGATGCGCAGGGAGTCGGTACGCATATAGGTGATAAGGCCGATGGAGCCCAGGCCCTCCACGTCCACACCCTCGTAGAGCTCCTGGGCGGCCTTCATGGTGCGGCGGGCCTGGAAGCCCAGCTTGCGGGAGGCCTCCTGCTGGAGGGTGGAGGTGATGAAGGGCGGGGCCGGGGAGCGGTTTTTCTTCCCCTTTTTCACCGGGCCCACCACGAAGTCGGCCTGGGCCAGCTCCGCCAGCACCCGGTCGGTCTCCTCCTTGGAGGAGAGCTTGATCTCCCCGTTTTCGTCCCCGTAAAAGGCGGCGGCGAACACGGCTTTGCTGGGGGGCGCGGTGAGCCTGGCGTCGATGGTCCAGTACTCCTGGGGGACGAAGGCCCGGATCTCCTCCTCCCGGTCCACGATCATCCGCACGGCCACGGACTGCACCCGCCCGGCGGAGAGGCCCCGGCGGATGGTCTTGGCCAGGAAGGGGCTGAGGGTATAGCCCACCAGCCGGTCCAGGATGCGCCGGGCCTGCTGGGCGTTGACCAGGTCCAGGTCGATGGCCCGGGGATGGGCCATGCCCTCCTCCACGCCGGTGCGGGTGATCTCGTTGAAGGTCACCCGGTCGGGGGCGTTCTCGTCCAGGCCCAAAAGGTAGGCCAGGTGCCAGGAGATGGCCTCCCCCTCCCGGTCCGGGTCGGTGGCCAGCAGCACGCCGTCGGATTTGGCGGCGGCCTCTTTCAGCTCTTTTACCAGCTTCTCCTTGCCCTTGATGACGCTGTATTTGGGCTTGAAGTGGTCCTTCACGTCCACGCAGAGGCGGGCCTTGGGCAGGTCCCGCACGTGGCCCATGGAGGCCACCACCTCGTAGCCTTTGCCCAGATATTTTTGAATGGTCTTTGCCTTGGAGGGCGACTCCACGATCACCAGTTTTGCCATGCTCTGTTCCAAACTTCCTTTCTCCCGGCGGCTTGCCAAAAGGGCTGCCGCGGGGCTGTAAGCCAAGTCATTCTACAATAAAACGGGCGAGTTATAATTCTGAATAGGAATTATATCAAATCCGCCGCCCCTGCCGCCGGTAGCGTTTCCCCGGCAGGGATTCCACCAGGTCCTCCATCTCCAGCTGGGTGAGCAGCGCCAGCAGCCTGGCGGCGGGCAGCCCGGTGCGCTCGGCCAGCTGGGCCACCGCCAGGGTCTCGCCGCCCAGGGCCGTGAGGAGCTTCTCCCCCTCCGGGGAAAGGTCCTGGGGCAGGGCCGCCGGGGCGGGGGCCTGCTCTGCGGGGCCGCTGTCCGCCAGCACGCGGACGGGCTCGGGGGCGGGGCGTTCCACCTCCCGGAAAATGCCCCGGAAGGGGTTCTCCACCAGTGCCGGGCCCCGGCGGGCAAAGCGCAGCTGGTACTCCGCCAAAATCTCCTCGCCGCTGTCCACGGCCTTGGCGCCGTCCTCCAGCAGGCTGAGGCAGCCCTCCTGGCCCTCCGGGCCCGCGGCCCGGTCCAGGCAAACGAACACGTCCCTATTCTGCTCCTTGGCGTGGCGGGCGTAGATCATGGTGCCGCTTTTCAGCTTGGCCTGGAGGAGCAGCACCCCGCAGCTCAGGCCGGTGATGATCCGGTTCCTCTGGGGGAAGGTGCCCTTGTTGGGGTTGCGCTGGGTGAAGTACTCGGTGACCAGGGCGCCGCCCCGCTGGGGGATGGACCGCCGCAGGTTGGCGCTCTCCAGCAGGTAGGGGCTGTCCAGGTCCACCGGCAGCACGCACACGGTCCTGCCCCGGGCGGTGAGGGCCCCTTTGAGGGCGGCGCTGTCCACGCCTTTGGCCTCGCCGCTGACCACCACCGCGTCCCCGGCGGCCAGCTGGTAGCCGATGCGCTCCGCCGCCCGGATGGAGCTCTCCCAGGCATGGCGGGCGCCGGTGACGGCGATGGCCGGGCCGCTGTCCAGGTCTGGCAGCTGGCCCTGTACATACAGTACCGCGGGAGGGTCCGGAATATTCCGCAGGCACTCGGGATATTCCCCGCACTCCGGGGTGAGGACCTGCCAGCCCATTTTCAGGGCGTACTCCAGCCGGGCCTGGGCGGCGTCCAGGGTGAAGTGGTACAGGCCCTCCGCCTTCTGGTCGGAAATGTCCCGGCGGGTGTTCCACAGCCGGGGGCCGCCCTGGTAGAACTCCTCCACGCCCCCGGGGTAGTCCCGGTGGAGCTTCCAGGGGAGGTAGCTGCCCTCCCCCAGGGCCTGCTGCAGCCAGACCCAATAGGCCCTGTTATCCATGGCGGACACCTCCCCGGGTCATCTCCCACAGGAGGATGGTGGCAGCCGCCGAGGCGTTGAGGGACTCGGCCCGGCCCGCCATGGGGATGGTCACCCGGCTGCGGCACAGGGCGATGGTCTCCTCCCGCAGGCCGGCGCCCTCGTTGCCTACGAACACGGCGTGGGCCCCGGCGGTGAAGTCGATGGCGGTGACCGGCAAGGCGTCCCGGTGGGGCACGGCGGCGTGGAGCCGGTAGCCCTGCTCCCGCAGCAGGCCGCACAGCCGCTGGGGGGAGGCCTCGGCGGCCAGCCGCACCCGGAAGGCCGCCCCCATGGAGGCCCGCAGCGCCTTGGGGGACAGGGGGTCGCAGCAATCCCCCAGCAGGTACACCTGGCCCACCCCCAGGGCCTCGGCGGTGCGCAGCACCGTGCCCAGGTTCCCCGGGTCCTGGAGCTGTTCCAAGACCAGGCAGGGGCTGCCGTCTAAGGGGAGCTCCCCGCCGGCCAGGCCCTGGGGCCACCGGCACAGGCAGAACACCCCCTGGGTGTGGCGGGTGGCGGACAGCAGCGCCGCCACGTGGTCCTCGATCTCATAGGCCTCCCGGCAGCAGGCCAGCACCGGCTCTATATAGGCGCGGTAGCGCTCCCGGGCCTGGGGGGTGAAAAAGCAGGCCTCTACCCCCACGCCGGAGCGGGCCGCGTCCTGGCAGAGGCGCGCCCCCTCGCAGAGGAAAAGCCCCTTTTCCCGGCGCTTTTCCCCGTCTGCGGCCAGGGCGGCCGCCTCCCGTACCAGCCGGTTCTGCCGGCTGGTGATGCGCCCGATGTCCACAGCGCATCCTCCTTCCTCCTTAGTCACAGAAAGGGAAACGCCCGAGGCATCCCTGCCCCAGGCGTACTTTCAGCTTTTTTATAAAGCGGCCTTGGCCTTTTCCACCAGGGCGGTAAAAGCGGCGGCGTCGGCGATAGCGATCTCGGAGAGCATCTTGCGGTTCAAGGTGACCCCGGCCTTCTTCAGCCCGTTCATAAAGGTGGAGTAGTTGATGCCGTTCATTTTGCAGGCGGCGGAAATGCGGGTGATCCACAGGCGGCGGAAATCGCGCTTGCGCTGCTTGCGGCCGATGTAGGCGTAGTTGCCGGACTTCATCACGGCCTGTTTGGCCATCTTAAAGTGGCGGCTCTTGGAACCCCAGTAGCCCTTGGCCAGCTTCAGAATCTTCTTTCTTCTCTTGCGCGTCATCATGGCGCCTTTTACTCTTGCCATTTATCTTCCATTCCTTTCTTCTCTGGGAAAAGTGTGTTGCCGCGGTGCGGGCCCTCTCTCTTATTTGTAGGGCAGCATCCGCTTGATGGCGGCTACGTTGGTGTTGTCCGCCACGGTGGTGCCGCGGGCGTGGCGCTTGCTCTTGGGGGTCTTGCCGTGGCCGTTGGCCAGGTGGCTCATATAGGCGTGGCCGCGGATCACTTTTCCGCTCTTGGAAAGTTTGAAGCGCTTCTTGGCGCCGCTGTGGGTTTTCAGTTTCGGCATGTTAACAGTCCTCCTTGGTGATTTTGCTTTACTTCGCGGGCTTTGGGGCAAGGAACATCAGCATGGTCCGCCCCTCCAGCTTGGCAGGCTTCTCCACGTTGGCCACCTCGCCCATGGCCTGGGCGAAACGGTCCATGATCTCCTGCCCCAGCTCGGGGTGGCCCATCTCTCTGCCGCGGAAGCGGATGGAAGCCTTTACCTTATTGCCCTCCGCGATGAAGCGCAGGGCGTGGTTCTTCTTCGTCTCAAAATCGTGGGTGTCGATATTGAGGGAAAGCCGGACCTCCTTGATCTCAACGATGCGCTGGTTTTTCCGCTGCTCCTTCTCCCGCTTCGACTGCTCGAACCGGAATTTGCCGTAGTCGATGATCTTGCATACCGGCGGCTTGGCCTGGGGCGCGATCTTCACCAGGTCCAGGTCCCGCTGCTCTGCCAGCTCCAGGGCCTGCTTTAGGGGCATGATGCCCAGCTGGGTGCCGTCGGAATCCACCACGCGAAGCTCTTTGTCGCGGATCTGTTCGTTGATCTGCAGTTCCTTGTTGCTAATGGGTAGCACCTCCATCACTCGTTGTCCTCAAACAGTGGCTGGGGCCCGTCCCGCGCCCGCGAAAAAGCGGGCAGAGAACCCTCTGCCCGCGCATCAATCCGCATGTGGGGAACGCCTCGCGGCAGCAGCCGCGCCTTCCCGGACCTGCTTATTGACCTGTGTCAGACGGCACTGCACGGGTGAGGGCAAGGGGCCCTTCTTTGTTGTCCGCAAAAGATTATACCCCAGGCCGCCGGGAAAGTCAAGTGTTTTTTTGCCCGGCGGCCGGGGCGGGTTTTCCCCCTGGGGGCAGGGATTCCGGAATGGGATGTATGTAAAGGTTTTTCCTTTCCCGGAGATGGAAATTTCTGGGAGTGCCTGTTTCTAACCCGGCAGGGTCGTGTACAGGAAAAGGCTTTACACGCCTGGCGGGTCCTCCCGGACGTAGGGGCGGGCGGCGGCCTGGTCCAGGTGGGTGGAGTAGAAAATGAGCTCCCCCACCTCCATGCCGGTGACCTCCTCCATGGCGTAGCCGTACAGGCGGATCTGGGGGCCGTAACGCTCCCACAGCTCTTGGACGTCCCTGACCCGGTCGGTCTTGAAGTCGATGATATGCAGCTTGCCGTTCTCCACGAAGGTGCAGTCCACCGCGCCCTGGAGCACCACGGTCTCCCCGGCGTCCGGGGCGGGGCCCCACTGGGGCAGCGCCAAAAAGGCGGGGATCACCGCGGTGAAGCGGCGCTCCTTCTCCACCTGGGGGGAGCGGAGCACCCGCTGGCCCAGGTCCCCGGCGAAGAATTTTCGCACCCGCTGCCGGTCCACGGCGGCGGCCTGTTCCGGGGTGAGGTAGGCCCCGGCCACCAGGCGCTGGAGCTCCCCCTCCGGGTCCTGGGCGGCGGCGGGGAAGTCGGCGAACTGCATGAATTCGTGGAGGGCGGTGCCCCGCTGGGCGGGGGTCATGCCCTGCTCCCCCAGCCAGGCGGGCCGGGGCAGGGTGATCTCCCGGCCGGCCCCCTGGGCTGCCGCCAGCTTGGAGGCCGCCACCTTGGCAGGCACCCCCAGGGCGCCGCTGTAGGGGTAGGTGAAGTCCACCTGATTGCGCAGCCGCTGGTACAGGGCCATGTCCGGGGCGGCGGGCGGCCTCTCCTGGGGCCGTTCCGCCGCCGGGGCAGGTTCGCACTGGCTCCAGCCGACGCGCCAGGGGGTGTAGTCCTCCCGGCACAGGGGCAGGTCCTCCACCCCGGCCAGCTGCCGCAGCTCGCCCCCGTCCGGGTGGCACAGGGCGCAGAGCAGCAGCCACTGGGCGGCGTTTTTCCCTTTGCGCACCGAGTAGGGCGACACGCCGCCCCCCATGAGCTCCATGCCCAGCTTTTCCAGGGTGCGGTCCATGCCGTCCCCGGAGGCCACCAGGATCAGCTTCTCCTTGGCCCGGGTCATGGCCACGTACAGCACCCGCAGCTCCTCCGCTCCGGCGCTGCGGGCGGTCTCCAGGGCGATGGCCTCCCGCACGGTGGTGGTGTACCGGGCGGACCGCTTTGCGTCCCGGAGCTTGACCCCCAGGCCCAGCTCCGGGTGGAGGAGCACGTCCTCCCGCTGGTCGGAGACGAAGTTGCGGCCGCAGCCGGCCACGATGCACACGGGGAATTCCAGGCCCTTGGACTTGTGGATGCTCATCACGGCCACCGCGTCCCCCTCCTGGGGCTGGACCTCAGCGGCCTGCAGGTCGGAGTTGTTCTGGCGCAGGCGCTCGAGAAACCGCAGGAAGCCGGAGATGCCGTTGTAGCCGGAGCCCTCGTACTCCTTCGCGTACCGCTGGAGCAGCCGGAGGTTGGCCAGGCGGGCCTCGCCGTCCTCCATAGCCAGCACCATGTCGGGGTAGCCGGTGCGGCCGTACAGCTGGGTGAGGAAGGTGTCCGAGGGGAGGGTGGCGGCCAGGTCCCGCAGCTGGGCCAGGTCCCGGAGCACCCGCTGGCACCGGGGGTCCTCCCCCGCCGCGGCCTTGGTGAGGGAGGCGTAGAGGGATACCTTCTTGTCCCCGGCCCGGAGCCGGGCGGCGTCGTCGGCGGAAAAGCCGTACAGGGGGCTCATGAGCACCGCCAGCAGGGGGATGTCCTGGTTGGGGTTGTCCACCACCTGGAGCAGGGACAGCACCACCTGGATCTCCGGGGCGGCGAAAAAGCCCCCGGTCACCGTGGCCCGGGCGGGCACCCCCAGGCGGGAGAGCTCCTGGGCGTAGGCGTGGGCGTACCGGTTGGCGCTGCGCAGCAGGATGCAGATGTCCCCGTAGCGGATGGGGCGCTCCCCCTCCTGTTCGGTGACGGTAAAGCCGCCCTCCACCAGCTCCCGGATGCGGCGGGCCAGGTAGGCGGCCTCCGCTGTCTCGGCGGGCACGCCGCTCTCCCGCTGGATGAGCTGGAGCTCTGTCTCGCAGCCGGGCTTGTCCTGGTACCCGGCGGCGCAGACCAGGCGCTCGGCCCCGGTGTAGTCGATGTCCCCCGCCGCTTTGGACATGAGCCGGGAGAACACGAAGTTCACCGTGTCCACCACCTGTTTCCGGGAGCGGAAGTTCCGGTCAAGCACGATGGAGGCGGGGTAGCGGTCCCGCTGCCTGTCATAGAGGGGGTAGCTCTCCCGGCAGCGGAGGAAGATCTCCGGCATGGCCTGGCGGAAGCCGTAGATGCTCTGCTTTACGTCCCCCACCATGAACAGGTTCGCCCCGTTTTTGGACACGGCCCGGAACAGCAGGTCCTGGACCTGGTTGATGTCCTGGTACTCGTCGATCATGATCTCCTCGAACCGGGCGGAGACCTCCCGGGCGGTGGGGGTGGGGGCCCCGTCCTCCCCGCAGAACAGCCGGATGGCGCAGTGTTCCAGGTCGCTGTAGTCCAAAAGGCCCCGGTCCCGCTTCTTTTCCGCGTACCGCCGGGCGAAGTCCAGGGTAAGGTCCTTGAGGCCCTCCACCAGGGGGGCGGCGGCCAGCAGCTCCTGCCGGCCGGCCTCCCGGGTGACGGCCAGGCAGCCGCCCAAATCGCCCAGGGCCTTTTTCACCTCCTGGCGGCAGCTCTCCAGCCGCTGGAACAGGGGGTCCTCCTTCTCCTCCGCGGTAAAGCGGCCCCCCCGCCTGCACAGGAAAAAGCCCTGCTGGGCCTCTCTGGCGCCGTCCCAGTCCCCGGCGGCGGCCAGGGCGGCCAGGGCCTGGCAGGCCTCCCGGTCCTGGTGCATGGCGGGGGCGAAGGCCTCCTCCAGCTTCGGGTCGGCGGCGGCCGCCTCCAACGCCGCGGTGAGGAGCCGGACGCCGTACTCCGCGGTCTCTTTGGCGTATTCCAGGATCACCCGCTCCCAGGGGGCGGCGTCGCCGGACCGGTACAGGGCGGCCTTCTCCTCCAGCCACCGCTCGGGGAAGGGGTGGGACTGGGTGTAGCGGTACAGGGTGCGCACCATGTTCATCAGCCGGCGGTCGTCCCGCTCCCCGGAGAAGGCGTCGGCCAGGGGGGCGATGGAGCCGGACTCGAAGGCGGCGGAGACCGCCTCCAGCAGGGCGGCGTCCATGAGCTCCTCCTCCTGCTTGTCGGAGACGATTTTGAAGTCCGGGGCGATGTCCAGCAGGTGGAAGAATTCCCGGGCCATTTCGGCACAGAAGCTGTCCACCGTGCCGATGTGGGCCTGGGACAGCAGGATGCTCTGCCGCCGCAAAAGAGGGTCCTGGGGGGACTGGCGCAGCAGCTCGTAGAGCCGCTTTTCCAGCCGGGCCCGCATCTCCGCCGCCGCGGCCTTGGTAAAGGTGACGATGAGCAGCCGGTCCGCCGGGGCGGGGTGCTCCGGGTCGGTGAGGCGCTCGATGGCCCGCTGGACCAGCACCGCAGTCTTGCCCGAGCCCGCGGCCGCGGCCACCAGCACCGTGCCGTTGCGCGCCTGGATGGCGTCCTCCTGGCCGGGGGTCCACCGCATATCAGCCATTGTCCTCGCCTCCTTTTCCGCCGCGGACCGCCTGGCCCATGGCCTCCATGGCCTCCTGGGCGGTGGTCTTGTCCGGCTGGATGTCTTTTTCGGTACGGGCCTGGCCGCATACCGCCCCATAAGGGCAGAAGCGGCAGGCGCTGTGGTTCTTCAGGTTGGGGGCGGCCTCCACGCTGCCCCGGGAGAGCTCCTGCCCCATGGCGGCGATGAGCTTTTTGGCGTAGGCCAGCACGGTCTTGAGCTGTCCCTCGGTGAGGACGGAGCTGGACTTGCTGGGGGTGCCGTCCTTGTTGAGGCTGGCGGGGATGAAGGTGCCCTTGGCCCCGGCCTCCATGGCCTCGATGATCTCCGTGTCCCGGAGGACCACGCCGCTCATGCGCATCTGCTTGTCCGCCTCTTTTTTGATTTTGGCCGGGTCCGCCCCCCGGTCCACGGAGACGGAGGGCTCCGCCGCCGGCAGGTACAGCACCCCGGCGGGGAACTCCTGGCCGCTCTCCACTAGGGCCGCCAGGTACACCAGCATCTGCATGTTCAGGCCGTAGAGCACGTCGGCCAGGCGGAACACTTTCGCGCCGGTCTTGTAGTCGATGACCCGGACGTACTCCTTGCCGCCGGGGCTGCGGTACACGTCCACCCGGTCGATGGTGCCCCCCACGGTGACGGTGCGGCCGTCCTCGGTCTCCACCCGCAGAGGCGGGTACTCCCGGTCCCCTCCCAGGCCCAGCTCGAAGCGGTCGGGGGTAAAGCGGCTCTGGGCCAGCTCCTCCTCCACATGGCGGATGAGCTTGCAGGCGGAACGGGCCATGCGCTCCAGCCGGTAGCGCTCCTGGGCGCTCAAGAGGTCCATGCCCCCCAGGTTCTCCTCGGCATACCGGCCGATGAGCTGCCGCACCCGGGCTTCCAGCTCCTCCTCCCCCCAGGCGGCCCGCTCCTCTGCCGGGGCCCGGAACACCTGCTCGAAGAGGTAGTGCATCAGGGTGCCGTACTGCATCACGTCCACCTCGGCGGGGCGGCGCTCCTTGGCGTTGAGGCCATAGCGGCAGAAGTATTTGAACCGGCAGCTGTGGTAGGTCTCGATCTGGGTGGGGGACAGGAACATGTGCTCCCCGAAGAGCTTTTTGGCCAGCTCCTGGTCCTGGATGCGGGCGGGGCGCTGGCCCGCCGCCCGGTCCAGGGCCTGGAGCCGCCCCTGGTAGGTGGGGTCCTCCTGGAACAGGAGGGCCAGGGCGGCGGACTCCCCGGTAGACGCCCGGTAGGAGGCGGCCATGCGGGAGAAGGCGGCCTCCCGGGAGTTGGCGAAGTACTCCGCCGGCAGGTCGTGGAGGGGCTGTAAGGAGGGGAAGATAGCCTCTACGGCGCTGATGAGCTCGCTGGGGGACTTGTCCTCCCCCCCGGCCTGGCGGGGCCAGGAGAGGTACAGCTTCTCCGAAGGGGCGCAGGCCACGGAGTAGGCCAGGTACCGCTCCTCCATGGTCTTTTGCTCCAGGGGGTCCCCCAGGGGCAGGTCCAGGGCGATGAGCTCCCGGCGCTCGGCGTCGGAAAACACGCCGGAGGATTTGGGCACCAGGGGGAATTCCCCCTGCACCGCCCCGATGAGGAAGGCCGCCCGGGGGGAGGACTGGCGCACCTGCTCTGCCGTGCCGAAGATCACCTGGTCCACGGTCTGGGGGATCTCGGACACGTCCTCGGCACCCACCACCTCTCTGAGCAGCTTGTAGTACCGCTCCCGGGGGGTCTTGCGGTCCCCCAGGATGCTGCGCATCTGGTCCAGCACCTGGCACAGGAGCTCCCACACCCGCAGCTGCCGGGCGGCCAGGGCCTCCTCCCCCTCCGCTTCCAGCCCGGCGCAGAAGGCGGGCAGGGTCTCCTCCATGCCGCAGCGGGTGAGGAGCTGGTATAGGCTCTCGCTGATCTCCTGGCCGGTGGCGTCCTTGGTCTGGGCGGCAAAGCGGGCGAGGGGCTCTACCAGCCGCCGGCGCAGGGCGTTGAGGCGGGCCAGCTGGTCCCGGTCCGCCTGGGTGTACTCCTTGCCGAAGCCCTGGGGGTGGCGCAGGAAGTCCTCCCGCCAGGCGGAGCCGTTCACCTTCCACAGGAAGGCGTAGTTTTCCAAATCGGAGATCTCCTCCGCGGTAAAGCCCGAGAGGCCGGTTTTCAGCAGGGACAGGAGGCTGTCGGTGGCAAAGCCGGACTGCACCGCCTCGAAGGCGCCCAGGGCGAAGCGCATCACCGGCTCGGCCTCCACCCGGATGGGCTGGGACAGAAAGCAGGGGACGTCCCGCTTCTGGAGGGCCACGTCCAAGCTGCCGTAGTAGCGCTCCGGGTCCCGGCAGATGATGGAGATTTCCCGGTAGCGGTAGCCCTCCTCCATCACCAGGCGGCGGATGGCGGCGGCCACGAATTCCGCCTCCTCGAACACGTCCCGGGCCTGGAACACGGTGATGCCCGCGCAGTCCTCGCTGGTGAGGGTCTCCTCGGCGCAGAAGAGCTGGGCCTCCAAAAGCTTCAGGTTCTCGTTTTGGAACCGGGGGGCCCCGGTGAGCCACACCGGGGGCAGCACCGGCACGCCGTTTTCCTCCGCCGCCTGGGTGAGCCTGCGGCGGGTGCGGTCCACCAGGGCGAAAAGCCCAGTGCCGTCCCGGTCCAGGCCGTCGGTGCACAGGGAGACGGCCACCTTCTCCGCCCGGCGCAAAATCTGGGTGAGGACCTTCAGCTCCTGGGCGGTAAAGCCCTCGAAGGAGTCCACCCCCACGGTGCAGCCCGCGAAGAAATCGCTGTGCTCCAGGGCCTCCGCCAGGCGGGTCAGGTCGTCCCGGGAGTCCAGGTAGGAGGCCTCCACCAGGGAGTCGTAGGTCTCGTAGATGAGGGAGAGCTCCCGCAGCTTGCGGCCCAGGCCCCGCTCCCCCAGCCGGGCGGCGGTATAGGACAGGTCCCGGGGGGCGATGCCGCACATTTTCATCTCGTTGACGGCGGTGAGCATCACGTCGGTGACGCGGCCGCTTCTGGCGGCGCTGGCGTAGACCTCCAGGTGCTCCTCGCAGGCGGCTACCGCCGAGGACATGAGGATGCGCCGGCCCCCGTCGTTGAGCCGGCGGCCCGCCACGCCCCCCTCCCGGCGGAACACGGTCTCCGCCAGGCGGGTAAAGCTGTAGATCTGCACGGCGTTGGCCCGCTGGGGCCCGGCCAGGCGCAGCATGGCCTTCTCCGTCTCGAAGGAGTACTGCTCCGGCACCAGCAGCACGCAGCCCCCCTTCCCGGCGAGGCTGTGGTCCGCCAGCATACGGCGGATGTATTCTGTTTTGCCGCTGCCCGCCCGGCCCAGGATAAATTGCAGCATAGCGCGGCCCCCTTTCCTGGGGCCTATTATACCACGTTCCCGTGGGTTAGAAAAGGGGCACCTGCCGGGGGGGCTGGACGGGCGCCTTCCCGGCCGCGGCAGGGCCGCGGCGGCTCCCCGGGACGGGGAGCCCTTCGCCCCCCCAGGGGGCGAAGGGCGGGAAGGCGCCCGCTGCGGGGCTAGCTCGCGCTCAGCCAGTGCCGGAGCTCCTCGAAGAGCTCCACCAGTTTGAATTCCACCTGGTACTCCGCCGGGTGGGAGACGATGTCCTGCTCCTGCTGGGGCAGCAGGGCCAGCACGTCCTCCCGGTCCTGGGCGGCGGGCAGGCACAGGGCGGGGAACACCACGCACCACCAGTTCTTCCCCTCCCCCGCGCCGATGGTCACCTGCAGGGAGCGGTAGGTCCCGGCGGGGAGGGAGAAGCCCTCGTAGTCTCGGGTGGGAAAGTACAGGTCGGTGACCTGGGCCCGGGCGGTATGGGGGGAGCCGTTCTCCGCCAAGGCCTTGTTCGCCGCCTGGGTGATGGACTCCAGGTGGGTGCACAGGGCGAAGTTGGCCTCCTCCATGGTGGCCGCGTCCCCGTACCAGCGGGTGGCTTCCTCCAGGACCGCGTCCCGGACCTTGAGTTTTACCGCCTGGTCCGCGGGGCTGTCGGAATTGGCCACCACATGGAGCCGCAGCACGTTTTGGGGCAGCTGGGCCGAGGCAACCCCAAAGGGGAGGAAGCTCCCCAGGGCTGCCAGCACAAAGCCGCAGGCCAGGGCACGGGGCAGCAGCTTTCGGATCTCTCGCTTCATAAGTACGCCTCCTTTTTGCACTGGCGGGAGTATGGGCCGCTTTTTCCCCGGGTATACGGATTGACAGCCATGGTATAATAAATTGTTTAAAGTTTTGCGAGAGATGGAAAGGAGGCTGCCCCATGCTGGAGCTGCTGTGGGACGTATTTCTCGACGGGCTGCTGGACGCTTTGAAGGCGTTGCCCTTCCTCTTTGGGGCCTATCTGCTCATGGAATTTTTGGAACACCGGGCCGGGGACAAGCTGACGGACACCCTGTCCCGGCTGGGGCCCTGGGGGCCGGTGGGGGGCGCTGTGCTGGGCTGCGTGCCCCAGTGCGGGTTCTCGGTGGCGGCGGCCAATTTTTACGCCGGCCGGCTCATCACCCCGGGGACGCTGATCGCCGTGTTTTTGGCCACCAGCGACGAGGCGGTGCCCATCCTGCTCTCCCAGCCAGGGGCCCTGCCGGACCTGGGGAAGCTGCTGGGGGTAAAGCTGGCGGCCGGGGCGGTGTTCGGCGTGGCGGTGGACCTGTGGGTCAAGCGGTTCCTCCCCGCCCGGGAGGAGAAGCCCTTTGAGGACCTGTGCCGGGACTGCGGCTGCGAGGAGCACGGGGTGTTCCGCTCTGCCTTGACCCACACGGTGCAGATCTTTTTCTTCCTGTTCCTCATCAATCTGGTGCTGGGGCTGGGCATGGCCCTCATCGGGGAGGAGGCCCTTTCGAGGCTGCTGCTCTCCGGCAGTGTGTTCCAGCCCCTGCTGGCGGCTTTGGTGGGATTTTTGCCCAACTGCGCCGCCTCGGTGCTGCTGACCCAGCTGTACTTGACCGGGGACCTGTCCTTTGGGGCGGCAGTGGCGGGGCTGTGCACCGGCGCCGGGCTGGGCCTGGCGGCCCTGTGGCGGGCCAACCGCCGGCCAAAGGAAAACCTGGCCCTGATGGGGGCGCTGTACGGGGCGGCGGTGCTCACCGGGTTTGCGTGCAACTTTGTTTTTTGAGGAGTTGCGAAAAACTTGAAGTTCCCCTGGGAAAATAGGAAAGGACATCCCAGAAAGGAGGGTGCGCCATGGCTTACCGCATTTTAGTCGTGGACGACGAGGAGGACATTTTAGCGCTGCTGCGGGACCTGTTCACCATGAAGGGGTACCAGGTGCTCACCGCGGCCACCGGGGAGCAGGCGCTGGAGCAGTGCTCCAAGGCCCCGGACCTGATCTTGCTGGACGTGAACATGCCCGGCATGGACGGGTTCACCCTGTGTAAAAAGATCCGGGACTTCCTCTCCTGCCCCATCCTGTTCCTCACCGCCCGGGTGGAGGACGCCGACAAGCTGAAGGGGTTTTCCGCCGGGGGCGACGACTACATCTTAAAACCCTTCTCCACCGCAGAGCTGCTGGCCCGGGTGGGCGCCCACCTGCGCCGGGAGGAGCGCCGCCAGGGCAGCTCCCGGCTGAAGTTCGACGGGGGGCTGACCATCGACTACGGCCAGCGCCAGGCCTTCCAGGACGGGGAGGTCATCCATCTGGCGAAAAAGGAGTTCGACATTGTGGAGCTGCTGTCCATGCACCCCTCCCAGGTGTTTGACCGGGAGCGCATCTACGAGTCGGTGTGGGGCTGGGACAGCGATGGGGACAGCGCCGTGGTGGCGGAGCACATCCGGCGCATCCGGACGAAGCTCACCGCCGCGGGGTGCGGCGACCGCATCGAGACCATCTGGGGAGTGGGGTACAAATGGCGCAAGTAACACGCAAGCTGCCCTGGCACAGGCGGCTGTCCCTGCGGTGGGCCCTGGTGTTTACCACCCTGCTGTGCGCCCTGGCGGGATTCCTCCTCCTGGCCCTGGAGACCGCCGTTTTAGAGGAGGCCCGGGACGCCATCTACTACAAGTACATCACCCCCTACTACGCCGAGGAGAGCGCCACCGGGGATCTCTATGTCATCTCCCCCGACGGGAAAACCGTGTATGTGGAGGCCACCATGCCCTACGCCTACGTGGACCCGGACACCGGGGAGACCTATCCCCTGGCGGACACGCCCTCCTCCTGGTTTGTCCCTGCCGGGCCCCTGCGGTTCTTCTACCAGCATGTGGGGGAGATCGCATTGGGGGTGTATGTGGCCACGGCGGTGCTGTGCTTTCTCGCCGACGCCTGGTGGTTCTACCACTGGAAGATCAAAAAGCCCCTGGCCGTGCTGTCGGCGGCGTCGAAAAAAATCGCGGAGAACGACCTGGATTTTACCGTGGACCAGCCCAGCACCGACGAGCTGGGAAAGCTCTGCGCCTCCTTCGAGACCATGCGGCGCTCGCTGGAGGAGAACAACAAGGCATTGTGGCAGGCGGTGGAGGAGCGCCGCCGCCTGAACGCCGCCTTTGCCCACGACCTGCGCACGCCCCTCACCGTACTGCAGGGGTATGGGGACTACCTGCTGGAGGGGCTGCCGGCAGGGCAGGTCACCCCGGAGAAGGCGGAGGAGACCCTGACCACCATGAAGCGCAGCCTCACCCGGCTGCAGCGCTACGCCGAGAGCATGTCGGAGCTGCAGCGGCTGGAGGACCTGGTGCCCCAGAAGGCGCCGGTGGAGTTCGACTCCCTCTGCCGCCTGCTGGAGGACACCGCCGCCATCCTCCGGGGGCCGGAGGGGGTGGGCTTTGCCGCCCAGGGCACCGGCACGGTGTATGTGGACCAGGAGCTGGTGTTCCGGGTGTTTGAGAACCTGATGTCCAACGCGGGGCGGTACGCCAGGCAGCGGGTGGAGATCACCGTGTGTTTAGAGGGCGGACAGCTGAGCTTCACCGTGGCCGATGACGGCCGCGGCTTCCCTAGGGAAGCGCTGAAACGCGCCGCCGAGCCCTACTATCGGGCCGAGGGGCCCAGCGGCTCCCACTTTGGGCTCGGGCTCACCATCTGCCAGCTGCTGTGCAAAAAGCACGGGGGCTCCCTGACCCTGGGGAACCGCCCCCAGGGCGGTGCGGAGGTGACCGCCGCCTTCGGGGTGGAGCCGTGAGAAAAGCCGGAAAACAGCAAGCAGGCCGCGGAGCGTTCCGCGGCCTGCGTTTGTTTTTGTGGGGTGTTACTCCAGGGGCTCGGCCCCGCCGGCGCAGGGGCTGCAGAGGTACAGCTTGCCCCGGCCCTCCAGCACGCCCAGGCAGTTTTCGGCCTTCTCTTTTGTATCGAACAGGCCGTACACCGCCGAGCCGCTGCCGGTCATCATGGCGCCCAGGGCCCCGGCGGCCAGCATCATCCGTTTGATCTGCCGCACCTGGGTGAGGCGCATGGTCTCGTCGAACCGGTTGGAGAGGGTGGCGGCCACCCGGCCCAGGTCCCCCTTCTCCAGGGCGGAGAGCATGCGGGGCGTGCCGAAGTTCCGGGTCTGGGGGTAGTCGTCTAAGAGGGCGTAGGCCCGGGGGGTACTCATGCCCGCGGGGGGCTTGCAGATGGCCAGGTAGCAGTGGGGCATGGGGGCCACGGGCTCTACCACCTCGCCGATGCCCGTGCACCGGCAGGTGCCACCGTGGACGCAGAAGGGCACGTCGGCCCCCACTCTGGCCCCCAGCTCCATGAGGGCGGGCAGGCCCAGATGGGTCTCGAACAGCTGGTCCAGGCCCAGCAGCACGGCGGCGGCGTCGGCGCTGCCGCCCCCCATGCCCGCCCGGCTGGGGATGCGCTTGCGGATGGACAGGGAGACCCCCTCCTCGGTGATGCCGCAGTGCTCCAGGAAAAACTGGGCGGCCCGGTAGGCGGTGTTGCGCTTGTCGGTGGGGAGGTAGTCCTTGCTGCAGCGCAGGCGGACGCCGGGCTCCTTCTCCCGCTTCAGCTCCACCTCGTCGTACAGGGTGACGCTCTGCATCACCGTGTCCAATGTGTGGAAACCATCCTCCCGCCGGCCGGTGACGTCCAGGCTCAGGTTGATCTTCGCGTATGCCTTGATCTTCATGTCTCACTTCTCTCCTTGGCCGGGCGCTAGAAGCGAAACAGGCCCAGCCGTTTTATATCTACCACATGCTTCGGGCACATCTCGTGGCAGCAGAAGCAGCGGATGCAGTTTTTATAGTCGATCTTCGCCTTGCCCCCCTGCACCCGGATGGTATGCTGGGGGCAGCTTTCGGCGCACTTGCCGCAGCCCACGCACTGGTTTTTGTCGATGCGGGGCCAGGGGGTGGCCAGCTTTTTCGCCGCCGGGCGCAGGAGCTTCGGCAGCCGGTCGATAAAGTCGGTGCTGGCGGCCTGGGCCTTCTGGAAATCCGGGGCGGCCAGGGACGCCAGGGGGGCGCCCAAAAGCTCCAGCTCCTCCGGAGCGATGGGGCCCAGGCCCCGGCTGTGGGCGATGCGCAGCATGTCGATCTTCCCCGGGTCCAGCCCCACCAGGGAGGCGGCGGCCACGTCGGCGGCGTAGGGGCTTTTGGAGGCCGCCAGGACCCCCAGGTCCCGGCGCTGGCCCCCGGTGGGGCCGTTGCCCTCCATGGCCCAGACGCCGTCTAAAAAGCACAGGTCGGGCCGCAGAAAGTCGCACAGGTCCACCAGCATTTCGGAGAAGGGTTCCCGCTCTGGGAAGCGGCAGTGGAGCTCCGGCTTCTGCAGACCGGGCACCGCGCCGAACAGGTTCTTCACCGCGCCGGAGAAACCCACCATACCGTGGGTCTTGAGCTTTGCCAGGTCGATGAGGTAGTCACGGTCCAGAAAAGGCTCGACCACCGAGAGTTCCCGGCAGCGCTGGGCATGGGGCAGGGTGACAGCGCGGCTCTTGCAGGCGGTGTACAGGGAAAAGCCGCAGGACTCCGCCATGTCGGTGTAGCCCGTGGCCCGGAAGATGGCTTTCATGGCGCCGGGGGTGTAGGGGCCGCCGGGGCTCTCGGCGATGAGCACCTTGCCCCCGGCCTTTTTTACGCACTTACCCACGGCGGCGGTAAAGGCCGGGTGGGTGATGATGGCCTGCTCCGGCTTGGAGCTCATCACCAGGTTGGGCTTTACCACCACGGTCATGCCGGGCCGCAACTCGTCCCAGACGCCCAAAACAGTGAAGGCCTGGGCTATTTTCTCCTCCAGAGAGGGGCCGTAGTCCCGCTGCCGGGCCAGCCACACCCGCTCTTTCACAGCTCCTCCAGAAAGGCCTGGATGCGCTCCAGCGCCTCGGTGATATGGCCCACGGAATAGCTGTAGGAGATGCGCACGAAGCCCTCGCCGCAGGCGCCGAAGGCGTCGCCGGGCACCACGGCCACGTGCTTGCCGTACAGCAGCTTCTCGCAGAAGTCCTGGGAGGTGAGGCCCGTGGACTTCACCGAGGGGAACACGTAGAAGGCGCCCTCGGGCTCGAAGCAGCGCAGGCCCATTTTGTTCAGGCCGTCCACGATGAGGCGGCGGCGCATGTCGTACTGGCCCCGCATGTACTCGATGTCCTCGTCCCCGTTTTTCAAAGCCTCGATGGCCGCGTACTGGCTGGTGGTGGGGGCGCTCATAATGGCGAATTGGTGGAGCTTTGTCATGGGGCCGATGATCTCCTTGGGACCGGCGGCGTAGCCCAGCCGCCAGCCTGTCATGGAGTAGGCCTTGGAGAAGCCGTTGACCAGGATGGTGCGCTCCTTCATCCCCGGCAGGGAGGCAAAGGACACGTGCTTCTCCTTGCCGTAGGTGAGGGCGGCGTAGATCTCGTCGGAGAGGACCAGCAGGTCGTGCTCCTCCACCACCCGGGCGATGGCCTCCAGGTCCTCCCGGCGCATGACGGCCCCGGTGGGGTTGTTGGGGTAGGGCAGGATGAGGAGTTTCGTCTTTTCGGTGATCTTCTCCTCCACCTCCTGGGCGGTGAGGCGGAAGCCGTTTTCCGGCTTGGTCTCGATGGTGACGGGCACGCCCTCGGCCATCTGGGTGATGGGCACGTAGCAGACGAAGCTGGGCTCGGGGATGAGCACCTCGTCCCCGGGGTTGATGAGGCTGCGCACGCACAGGTCGATGGCCTCGCTGCCGCCCACGGTCACCAGAATCTCCTGGTCGGGGTGGTACTCCACGTCATAGTGGCGGGAAAGGAAATTGGCGATCTCCTGGCGCAGCGGGAGAAAGCCCCGGTTGGGGGTGTAGCGGGTGCGGCCCTTTTCCAGAGACTCGATGCCCGCCTCCCGGATATGCCAGGGGGTGTGGAAGTCGGGCTCTCCCACAGACAGGGAGATCACGTCCTCCATCTCGTTGGCGATGTCGAAAAACTTCCGGATGCCAGAGGGCTTTACCACCTGGATCTCCCGGTTGAGGTACTTGCTGTAATCAATCACAAAGGTTGCTCCCCCTCTCGTCGATCTCCTCGTAGTCGCTGGCGAAGATGACGCCGCCGTCCTTATACTTGGTGAGGACGAAGTGGGTGGCGGTGGACAGCACCCCGTCGATGGTGGCCAGGCGCTTTGCCACGAACATGGCGATGTCGGACATGGTGCGGCCGGTGACGGTGACCGCCAGGTCGTACCCGCCGGACATGAGGTAGACGCTCTCCACCTCGGGGAAGTTCATCACCCGGCCGGCGATCTCGTCGAAGCCCGTGTCCTTTTTGGGGGTGACCCGCAGCTCGATGAGGGCGGTGGCCCGGTGGGCGTCGGTGCGCTCCCAGTTGACCAGGGCCTGGTAGCCCTTGATGACCCCGTCCTTCTCGTACCGCTTGATGGCGGCGGCCACGTCCTCCTCCTTCTCTCCCAGCATTACGGCCAGCTGGGCGGTGGTCAGCTTGGCGTCGTCCTGCAAAAGTTCCAGTAATTGCTCCATTGCCATGGTGGTTCCTCCTTTGTATGGGTTGATTCTATGGGAAACTAGGGTGTATGCTCTTCAGCGTGGTGCTCTGCCCCGCCCTCCCCGCCGGCGCTGGGGTGCGCGCCGGCGCGGCGGCCCCGCGGGGGCGCCGGGGCCCTGGGGCGGGGGCCCCAGGGGCCGGGAGGGCGGGGGCCGGCGTTACTCCAGAGGCAGCAGCACGGGCTGGCGCTGGACGTACAGGGCAAACTCCGTAAAGCCCGCGGCCTTCAGGGTCTCCATGCCCTCATCGATGCCCTTGCCCAGATCCCCGGTACAGTGGGCGTCGGAGCCCAGGGTGACCAGCCTGCCGCCCAGCTCCCGGTAGCGCCGCAGCAGGGGCAGGTCCGGCAGGGTGCGGCCGATCTTCTGGCGCAGGCCGGAGGTGTTCACCTCCAGGGCCTTGTCCTTTTGGATGAGCAGCCGGAAGATCTGGTCGATCTGGTCCCGGTGGCGGTCCAGGTCCACGGGGATGCCATGGTCCCCCTCAATATACCGCAGGGGGTAGGTCAGGTGGCCCAGGGTGTCGAAATCGCCCCAATCGATGAGCTCCGTGAGTTCGGCGAAATAGGCGTCCAGCAGCCGGGGGATGGCGTCGGGGGGCTCTTTGGAGTAATCCAGGAAGAAGAAGTCCTCAAACCCCCGGATGTTGTGAAGGGAGCCGATGACGAAGTCGTAGTCCCGGCCCTCCAGAGCCAGGGCGGCGGAGCGGGGGTCCTGGTTGGGCTGGCCCAGCTCGATGCCCCGGTAAAAGCGCAGCCCCTGGGGGACGGGGGCCTCCGTCATCTCCTGCCAGGCGCGTTGCACCCGTTCGCAGTAGCGGTCGGGCCATTTCTGGCACTCGCAGTGGTCGGTGAGGGTATAGGCGTACAGGCCCAGTTCCTGGGCACGGGCCAGCATGGCCGCTACACTGTGGTCCCCGTCGGGGGAGCAGTGGGAGTGGTTGTGGCAGTCGCTGGCAAAGCGGTGTTCCATAGGCGCGCAGCTCCTCTCTATGCGTAAGGCAGCCGCCCGTAGGAATCGCTGCCTGACAAAGCCATATGGGGTATTGTACCACATTCCAACAGAAAAGGAAAGACAAAATCACAAAATGCGGCGCCGGGGGCGCTCTGCCCTTGACAAGGCCCCGCCCATGCCCCATAATGGACAGAGCACACCTGGAGAAAGGAGCACAACGATCATGGAAAAAACAGAAAAGGCTGTCATCACAGTCATCGGGAAAGATATGGTGGGCATTCTGGCGAAGGTCTCCGCCATGTGCGCGGAGAAGGACGTGAACGTGCTGGAGGTGACCCAGTCCATCCTCCAGGACCTGTTCGTCATGGTGATGCTGGTGGACATCTCCAAGGCCACGGCGGAGATCGCCGAGCTGGCCGACGCCTTCGACGCCCTGGGGGCCCAGAACAACCTGAAGATCCACGTGATGCACGAGGACATTTTCAACGCCATGCACCGCATCTGAGGGGCTGGTACCCCGCCCGCTCCGCCCTTGGCGTGCCCAAGGGCGCCCTGGCCCGCACCGCGGGGCCGGGGCCCGCGCGGCCGCGCGGGGGAGCGGGCGGGGGCGGGGGAGAGAAACAAGAGAACCCCCTCCGTCATCGCTTTGCGATGACACCTCCCCCAAAGGGGGAGGCGAGACTCGGCTCCCCCTTTGGGGGAGCTGCCGCGAAGCGGCTGAGAGGGCAAAACCCAGAAAGGGACACGGCCATGTACATTCCCAAGGACCACAGCATGCAGCCCCAGGCCAAAAACCTGCGCAGGAACATGACGCCCCAAGAGCGAAAGCTCTGGTATCTTTTTCTACGCAAGTACCCCGTCAAAATCTACCGTCAAAGAGTAATCTCATCCTTTATCGCCGATTTTTACTGTCACGCCGCCAGGCTGGTCATTGAAATAGACGGCACACAACACACAACAGAACAGGGCGCTGCCTACGACAGGGAAAGAACGGAAATTATGTCTCAATATGGTTTGTACGTGCTGCGTTTTTCCAACCGAGAGATTGACGAGGATTTTTCCGCAGTCTGTGAAAAAATCCATCGAACAATCCGCAGCAGGACAGACCCTCAAAACTGAACACAGAAAAAACAGGAAAGGAGCACCTCCTTTTGAACACCAACGAAATTTTAGAGACGATCAACATGATCGACAACGAGGATTTGGATGTCCGGACCATCACCATGGGCATCTCCCTCCTGGACTGCATCGACCCGGACGTGGAAAAGGCCGCCGGGAAAGTCTACGACAAGATCTGCCGGTACGCGGAGCATCTGGTAAAGACCGGGGAGGACATCTCCAAGCAGTATGGCATCCCCATCATCAACAAGCGCATTTCCGTCACCCCCATTGGCATGGTGGCCGGGGCCTGCCCCACCGCCTCCCCCATCCACTTCGCCAAGGCATTGGACCGGGCCGCCCACACGGTAGGGGTGAACTTCATCGGGGGGTACTCGGCCCTGGTGCACAAGGGCTTCGGCCCCGGGGACTACGCCCTTATCGAGAGCATCCCCCAGGCGTTGGACGAGACGGAGCTGGTGTGCTCCTCGGTGAACGTGGGCACCACCAAAGCGGGCATCAACATGGACGCGGTGGAGAAGATGGGCCGGGTCATTCTGGAGACCGCCCAGCGCACCGCGGACCGGGAGTGCATCGGCGCGGCGAAGCTGGTGGTGTTCTGCAACGCCCCCGAGGACAACCCCTTTATGGCCGGGGCCTTCCACGGGCCCGGCGAGCCGGACTGCGTCATCAACGTGGGGGTCTCCGGCCCCGGGGTGGTGCGGGCGGCCATCAAAAAGGAGGGGGAGGGCAAGACCCTCACCGAGATCGCCGAGCTCATCAAGCGCACGGCCTTCAAGATCACCCGCATGGGGCAGCTGGTGGCCCAGGAGGCCAGCCGCCGGCTGTGCGTGCCCTTCGGCATCGTGGACCTGTCGCTGGCCCCCACCCCGGCCATTGGGGACTCGGTGGCCTACATTCTGGAGGGCATGGGGCTTGAGCAGTGCGGCGCCCACGGCACCACGGCGGCGCTGGCCTTGCTCAACGATGCTGTGAAGAAGGGCGGCGTGATGGCCAGCTCCAGCGTGGGCGGGCTCTCCGGCGCGTTCATCCCGGTCACCGAGGACGCGGGCATGATCGAGGCCGCCCGGTCCGGGTGCCTGACCCTCACCAAGCTGGAGGCCATGACCGCGGTGTGCAGCGTGGGCCTGGACATGATCGCCATCCCCGGGGACGTGAGCCCCGAGATCATCTCCGGCATCATCGCCGACGAGATGGCCATTGGCATGGTGAACTCCAAGACCACCGCGGTCCGGGTCATCCCCGCCGTGGGCAAAAAGGCCGGGGAGGAGCTGGACTTCGGCGGCCTGCTGGGCAGCGGGCCCATCATGGCGGTGAACCCGGCCAGCCCGGCGGGTTTCATCCACCGGGGCGGCAAGATCCCCGCGCCCCTGCAGAGCTTGAAGAACTAAAGCCGTTGACTTTTCCCCCGCTTTGTGGTAAGATAGGGGAAATTGAACGTATAAAAATGCACGGGTTACGAGAAAGGAGCTGCGCACGATGGGATGGAAACAGCAGATCATCCCTCAGCTGAAAGGGTACGATTGAGCTGTCCCTGCCGGAAGTGCGCCCTTTTTTCGGAATGACCCGTGGCAAAAGCGGATTTGCCATGGCTGTTTCGCCATGGCATTTTTGTTTCCCCTGCCGGGGCGATAGGGCCTTTCTTCCACGACTTCGCATATTCTTTCATTTTATGAAGAGGGGACCGATGCTCCATGAATTTGAAACGGCAATTTTTCTTTTTACATATCTACAACTTTCTCGTGTCCTTCCGCGTCGCCGACGGTGTGTGGGTGGTGTTCCTCCTGGCCCGGGGGTTCAGCCTGGCCCAGGTGGGCATCGCGGAAGGGGTGTTCCACGTGGTGAGCTTCCTCTGCGAGGTGCCCAGCGGCATGCTGGCGGACCTGGTGGGCCGCAAGCGGACCCTGGCCCTCTCCGGGCTGTTCGGGACGCTCTCCGCCCTGGCCATGGCCTTCAGCCAGGACTTTTTCGGGGTGTGTCTGTCCATGGCCTTCCAGGCCCTGATGTACAACCTGTGCTCCGGCACCCAGGAGGCCCTGACCTACGACAGCCTGAAAGCCGTGGGCCAGGAGGGCAGCTACCTGAAGCGCAACGCCTGGCTCATGGGGGCCTCCCAGGCCTCCGCCTCCCTCAGCAGCCTATTGGGGGGCGCGGCGGCGCTGCTGGGATTTTTCCCGGCCTATCTTATCACCGCGGCCTGCTCGGCAGTGTGCGGGTCCGCCGCTTTGGCGCTGGCAGAGCCCCAGGTCACCGAGGCCCAGCGCCAGCGGACGGAGCACCCCTTTGCCCAGCTGGGGCCCCGGTTCCGCGCCCACCTGCGGGAGAGCTGGGGCTTTTTCCGGCGCAACCCCCGGGCGGCCTACAAGATCTTGGCCTCCGCCGGGGCGGCCACGCCCATTTACCTCACGTTCATGTACCTGCAGCAGCACCTGCTGGACGGCGGCCTGCCTGAGCTCTTTTTGGGCGCGGCGCTGATGGTCTCCCGGCTGGCGGGCACGGCGGGTATGGCCCTCTCCACCAGGGTGAAGGGGCGGCTCTTCCCCCTGGCGGTGGGCTGCGGGCTGTTCTGCGGGATTGCCACCTGCCTGGCGGGGGCCCCCTGGTGGCCGGTTGCCCTGCTGGGCGGGGCCCTGGCCCAGCTGGTCTTTAGCGTACTGGACCTGCGGGTGGACGCTGCTTTGAACGACGACTTCCCCAGTGACCAGCGGGCCACCCTGGTCAGCGTAAACAGCATGGCCTACAGCCTTTTGATGATCGCCGCCAGCCCGGCGGCCGGGGCTGTGGGGGACGTTTTCGGCGCCTCTTATGTGTTTGTATTCCTAGGGCTGGGGCTGGCGGTTTGCACCGCTGCCGGGGCCCTGTGGGTCCGCAGGCGGTACCGGGTCTAATTCAACCAAATTGCGGGACGGCGGGAAAATTTTTCCCGCCGTCTTTCTTTTTGCCGCGGGTTCGTGTACAATGGGACAAAAGCACACAAGGAGGGACCCCTGTGGACGGGCAAAAAGACCTGCGCATCTCTGACCTGCTGCGCATGCAGGCGGAGCTCCAGGAGAAATATAAGGGCATCTGGGAGCCGGTGGAGCCTGGCCGAGCCCGGCTGCAGCTTTTGTGGCTGGTGGAGGAGCTGGGCGAGGTGGTCTCCATCGTAAAAAAGCGGAAGGTGGAGGGCATTATGGAGGACCCGGAGGTCCGGGCCCGCTTTTTGGAGGAGATGGGCGATGTGCTCATGTACTTTACGGACGTGCTCCTGTGTCTGGATGTGACGGCGGAGGAGTTCTCCGCCGCCTACGAGGCAAAGCACCTGCGGAACATGGGGCGGGACTTTGTGGGGGAGCACCGGCAGTATCTCCAGGAGGAAAAGGAGTAAGCTATGGCGAAAAATCAAAAAACACGGCCCACCAAGGAGCAGCGCAAGGCCCGGCGCCGGGAGGAATTCTCCGCGGTACGCCGCCAGGCCAAGGAGCACCCCAAGCTCACCGCCACCTATTTTGTGCTGCGGCTGCTGGTACTGGCGGTAATGGTGCTGGAGGCCCTGAAAGGGAATTATTACAACGTGTTCCTCTGCGGGCTGACCCTGGTGCTGTTCCTCATCCCCACTTTTGTGGAGCACCGGCTGCATATCGACGTGCCCAACACCTTAGAGGTCATCATCCTGCTGTTTATCTTCTCCGCGGAGATCTTGGGGGAGATCCAGGAGTATTACCTCATCTTCCCCTTCTGGGACACCATGCTCCACACCATGAACGGCTTTCTGATGGCCGCCATCGGCGTGGCCATGGTGGACATCCTCAACCGCTCGGATAAATTCAAGGTGCGCCTCTCCCCCGCCTTTGTGGCTTTGGTGGCCTTCTGCTTCTCCATGACCACCGCGGTGGTGTGGGAGTTCTTCGAGTACGCCATGGACTGCTTTTTCGGCATGGATATGCAGAAGGATACCTGGGTGCAGGCCTTCAGCACTGTGTCCCTGAACCCCGATGGCAAAAACACCGCCGTCCAGGTGGTGGTGGACAGCGTAGCGGTCAACGGCCAAAATTGGCCCGCCTATCTGGACATCGGCCTCCACGACACCATGAAGGACCTGCTGGTGAATTTTGTGGGGGCGGTGGTGTTCTCCACCCTGGGCATGGTGTACCTGAAAAGCCGGGGCAAGGGCGGGCGGTTCCTCAGCCGGTTCATCCCCCGGCTGAAGACCGCCGAGCTGCCCCCCGCCCCCGACGCCTCCCTGCTGAAGCCCCGGCCCCTCACCGCCGGGGAGGCCCCCCAGGCCGTGGAGGACTGCGTGTTCTGCGCCATCGCCCAGGGGAAGTCCCCCTGCTATAAAATTTACGAGGATGACGCCACCCTGGCCTTTCTGGACATCGCCGGGGACGCGGAGGGCCACACCCTGGTCATCCCCAAGGCCCACGCTGAAAGCCTGCTGGACTGCCCGGTGGAGGCCGCGGCCCAGGTGCTGGACACCGCCCAGCGGGTGGCGGAACATTATGTAAACAACTGCGGCTATGACGGGGTGAACATCCTGGGGGCCAACGGCAAGGCCGCCCAGCAGAGCGTGCCCCACTTCCACCTGCACCTGATTCCCCGGAGATCCGGGGACGGCCTGAACGCCTGGCCAAAACTGGGGAAAAACTGGGAGGACCTGGAGGAGGTGCGCCGCCGGCTGGCCCTGCCCGTGCCCGCGGACGAGACCGGAGAAAACCCGTGACCGCGCGATGATAGCAACCCAAACCACAGAACAGGAGGAAAAAGTTATGGAAACCAAGATCGTCACAAAACAAGGGGCTGTCCAGGGGCTTCTGAGCCAGGACGGCCGCACGGTGATCTTCCGGGGCGTGCCCTACGCCCAGCCCCCGGTGGGGGAGCTGCGCTTCCGGCGGCCCCAGGCCCACCAGCCCTGGGAGGGGGTGCGGGACTGCACCCAATTCGGGCCCCGGTGCCCCCAGGCGGACCTGGCCGGCATGGACTTCTACGGCAGGGAGTTCTACGACGACCTGGTGCCCCCGGAAAATGAGGACTGTCTGTATCTGAACATCTGGACCCCGGCGGAGGCCGGGCCGGAGAGCAGGCTGCCGGTGCTGTTCTGGATTCACGGCGGGGCGTTTATGCACGGCTGCTCCTCGGAGAAGGAGTTTGACGGGGAGGGCTTCGCCCGGAAGGGTGTCATCCTGGTAAGCGTCAACTACCGGGTGAACGCCTTCGGCTTCTTCGCCCACCCGGACCTGGAGGCGGAGACGGCGGAAAAAGTCTCTGGCAACTATGGCATTCTGGACCAGATCTTCGCTTTGCGGTGGGTGCAGGAGAACATCGCCGCCTTTGGGGGCGACCCGGCGAAGGTGACCATCGCCGGGCAGTCCGCGGGGTGCATGAGCGTGCAGACCATCGTCTCCTCCCCCCTATCCCAGGGCCTGCTGCGGGGGGCCATCCTTCAGAGCGGCGGCGGGCTGTACGCCATGAAGCGCTGCCCCACGAAAGAGGAAGTCCACGCCACCTCCCGGAAGCTCATGGAGTATCTGCATGTGTCCACCGTGGCGGAGCTGCGCAGGATGCCTGCCGCCCAGCTGCGGGACGCGGCCTACGCCGTCCAGGGGCCGGACCTGAGCTGGCGGCCCCATGTGGACGGCTGGCTCCTCCCCGCCCATGTGGACGCCCAGGCGGAGGCCGGGGCCATCCACGACATCGCGTACATGATCGGCTCCACCGCCAAGGACATCGGCCAGGGGCGGCAGCTCCAGGAGGCCGGGGCCCGCTGGTGCCAGAACCTGCTGGACCTGGGCCGAAAGCCGGGGTACTTCTACTACTTTACCCGCAGCCTGCCCGGGGACGACGCCGGGGCGTTCCACTCCTGCGAGCTGTGGTACGAGTTTGAGACCATGGACCGCTGCTGGCGGCCCTGGGAGGACTGCGACCGGGAGCTGTGCCGGTGCCTCTCCGGCTACTGGGCCAACTTTGCAAAAACCGGCGACCCCAACGGGGAGGGCCTGCCCCGTTGGGAGCCCTACACCGACGGCTGCCACGCCCCCATGGAGCTGGGCGAGACCGTGGGGATGATGCCGTAAGGCAGTCCCCTCCCAAGCAAGACGCAAAAAAGGCGCCCGAAAGGGCGCCTTTTCCTTTTGGCGGGGGTTCAGTTCTGGTCGTTGTCTTCCTGCTGGTTGGCGTGGGCGGTGACGGTGGCGCCGGCGGCGATGGCTCCGCTCTGGCGGGCGGCGTCCCGGTCCTTCATAATGCGCTCCAGGGCCACGATGATGGCCAGCACCAGCACCACGTCCTCGTCGGAGGTGATGGTGATCTGGTAGCCCTCCCCCAGGGAGATGTACTTGCGGTGGAGCACCGCCCTAAGGTTGTCGCCGTTGTCGTAGATGGAGAAGTCGTGCTCGAAGAAGTTGCCCCGGATCTCCCAGCCGATCTCCGGCATGTCGATCTCCTGGTTGAAGGGGTGGAACAGCTTCGTGCGAAGCTCGGTCACCTCTTTGCCGTCGATCTCGATGAAGTGGGTCTCGTGCAGGGAGAAGACCTTCTTGTGGACCTTGGCCAGCTCCTTGCCCTCCAGGTCGTACAGGCACATATAGTCATGGATGGAGAAAAGTTTCCCCTTTACCTCATAACGCGCGTTGCCCCCCAGGTCGTAGATGTGGTGCTCCCCGTGGAGGCTGAAAATCTTCTCTTTCATAAACAGTTCCATAGCTGTTCCCCTTTCCCGTGGTCCGTTTTTCTCTATTGTAGAGGAGGCCCGGCCTCCCCGTCAATGGGGAGCCGGGCCTCGCACAAAATCATGCTGTTTTTTCACCAGGGTTATTTGATCTCTTTGCTGGCCACCTCGGCCTGGGCCTTGTGGATAAAGGCCTGGAGGGCCATGGAGCCCAGATCGCCGTCCTTGCGGTGGCGCACGGAGACAGTGCCGTCCTCCTGCTCCTTGTCGCCCACCACCAGCATGTAGGGGGTCTTTTGCAGCTGGGCCTCCCGGATCTTATAGCCGATCTTCTCGCTGCGGGTGTCGCACTCCACCCGCAAGCCGGCGGCCTCCAGCTGCTGCTGGAGCTGCTGGGCGTAGGCGTGGTGGCGCTCGGCGATGGGCAGGATCACCGCCTGGACCGGGGACAGCCACAGGGGGAATTTGCCGGCGAAGTGCTCGGTGATGACGCCGATGAACCGCTCGATGGAGCCCAGCACCACCCGGTGGAGCATAACGGGCCGGTGCTTCTGGCCGTCCTCGCCGATGTATTCCAGCTCGAAGCGCTCGGGCAGCTGGCTGTCCAGCTGCACCGTGCCGCACTGCCAGGTGCGGCCCAGGGAGTCGGCCAGGTGGAAGTCCAGCTTGGGGCCGTAGAAGGCGCCGTCGCCCTCGTTGATCTCGAAGTCCTTGCCCATCTCGGTGATGGCCTCTTTCAAAATTTCCTGGTTGTGCTCCCACTGCTCCACGGTGCCGATGTGGTCCTCGGGCATGGTGGAGAGCTCGATCTTATAGGACAGGCCGAACACGGAGTACACCTCGTCGAAGAGGCGCACCACGCCCTTGAGCTCCTCCTTCAGCTGCTCGGGGGTCATAAACAGGTGGGCGTCGTCCTGGGTGAAGCACCGCACCCGGAACAGGCCGTGGAGCGCGCCGGAGAGCTCGTGGCGGTGGACCAGGCCCAGCTCGCCCACCCGCAGGGGCAGGTCCCGGTAGGAGTGGGGCTGGCTCTGGTAGACCATCATGCCGCCGGGGCAGTTCATGGGTTTGATGGCGTAGTCCTCGTCGTCGATGACGGTGGTGTACATGTTGTCCTTATAGTGGTCCCAGTGGCCGCTGCGCTCCCACAACTTCCGGCTGAGGATGATGGGGGTGGACACCTCCACGTAACCGTACTTCTTGTGGACCTCCCGCCAGTAGTCGATGAGCAGGTTCTTCAGCACCATACCCTTGGGCAGGAAGAAGGGGAAGCCGGGGCCCTCGTCCCGGAGCATGAACAGGCCCAGCTCTTTGCCCAGCTTCCGGTGGTCCCGCTTTTTGGCCTCCTCCAGCATCTGCAGGTGCTCGTCTAGCATAGACTGCTTGGGGAAGGCGATGCCGTACACCCGGGTGAGCATCTTGTTGCTGGCGTCGCCCCGCCAGTAGGCGCCGGTGATGGCGGTGAGCTTGACGGCCTTGACCAGGCCGGTGCTCATCAGGTGGGGGCCGGCGCACAGGTCGGTGAAGTCCTTCTGCTGGTAGAAGCTGATGTTCTCCCCGTTGCCCGCGTGCTCGTCGATAAGCTCCTCCTTATAGTCCTGGCCGGCCATGCGCTCCTTGGCCTCTTGGGGGGGCAGCTCGAAGCGCTCCAGGGGGATGTCCTCCTTGATGATCTTCTTCATCTCCGCCTCGATCTTGGGCAGGTCGTCGGTGGAGAGGGGGGCTTCCAGCTCCATGTCGTAGTAGAAGCCGTTCTCGATGGCCGGGCCGATGGCGAATTTCGTGCCGGGATACAGCCGCTGCACCGCCTGGGCCAGGATGTGGGAGGCGGTGTGCCAGTAGGCGTGCTTGCCCTCGGGGCTGTCGAAGGTGAGGATCTCCAGGGAGCAGTCCTTGTCGATGGGGGTGCGCAGGTCCTTTACCTCCCCGTCGATCTTGGCGGCACAGGCGGACTTGTACAGCCCCATGCCGATGGACTTGGCCACCTCCGCAGCGGTGACGCCGTTTTCAAACTCTTTTACTTGGCCTTTCAGATCGATCTTTACCATGGTTGGCTCCTTTCCGCCGGGATGAAAAAAGCCCACCCCAGCAAAGCTCTGGGGCGGGCGTGGGTGCAAGATTTTCCCAACGGTCCGCGGTTCCACCCGGATTCAAAGCGCCGGGACAGGCCCGGGGCTTCCTCGTTCGGCCTGTAACGGGGCCAGCCGGCCAGCCTTAGCCAGTGTCCTGGGTTCGGCCGCTGCTCGAAGGTGGTACCCGGCCCCCTGGGGTCTCCCCCGCGCCGGACGCGCTTCCAGCCTGCGGCGCGTCCTCTCTGCCGGCGAAAAAAGGGACAGGGCTTCCTTGTCTCAGCATTTCGGTATTTGTTTAGGGCCATGATAGCACCGGGAGGCGGGTTTGTCAAGGGCCGGCAGGGCGGGCTTTTCCAGGGGCAAGCACGAAAATGTGAAGGCTTTTTGAATAAAAGGTTACAAATTTCTTGACAATGGGGCGGGGTAGGCGCTACAATTAGTTTAGAATGCACCTGGTGCTTTTTTATAGATTTGTCCTACTTTTCAATTTCTATTCTCCTTTTTTATGGAGTACTTTCTCATAGATCTCCGCCCCGCGCTGGACTAAGGCGGCGGCGGACCCGTGGAACGCCGTAAAAAAACGAGCTTACGATTGAAAAAAAGAAACGCTTCTAAAAAAAGCAGCCATATTGCATTTGCCGGGGCTGCGGCCCCGGGCCAGAATCCCCTTAACTTTAATTTTACCAAGCGAGGTTCGAAACAATCAAAAGGAGGTGCCTGATCAGGCCCATGGAAGTATGGCTGTGTATCGTGATCGCCATTTTAGCGGCGGCTGTGGCCGGCGCGGTGGCTTTTGTGCTGGGCTTTGCCTACCGGAAGAACAAGGCGGAGGCCACCATCGGCTCTGCCGAGCAGGAAGCCAAGCGCATCATCGGCGACGCTGTAAAGGCCGCCGAGGCGAAGAAGAAGGAGATCGTTCTGGAAGGCAAGGATGAGATCCACCGCCTGCGGAACGAGTCGGAGAAAGAGCTGGCCGACCGGCGCAAGGAGATCCAGCATCAGGAACGGCGCATCCTCCAGAAGGAGGAGAGCCTGGAGAAGAAGCGGGAGAACGCCGAGCGCAAGGAAGAGCAGATTGAGCAGAAGAACAAAAAGGCGGAGGAGCGCCTGCGGGAAGCCGAGCAGGTGAAAAAAAGCCAGTTTGAAATGCTGGAGAAGATCTCCTCCTTCTCGGTGGAGCAGGCCAAGGAGTACCTGCTGAACAACCTGGAGAGCGAGCTGGTCCACGAAAAGGCCGTGAAGGTCCGGGAGTTCCAGCAGCAGACCAAGGAGGAGGCGGACCAGTCCGCCCGGGAGATCATCGCCCTGGCCATCCAGCGGTGCGCCGCGGACCATGTGAGCGAGGCGGCCATCAGCGTGGTGCCCCTGCCCAACGATGAGATGAAGGGCCGGATCATCGGCCGTGAGGGCCGGAACATCCGGGCCATCGAGACTTTGACCGGGGTGGACCTGATTATCGACGACACCCCCGAGGCCATCACCCTGTCCAGCTTTGAGCCGGTGCGCCGGGAGGTGGCTCGCATCGCCCTGGAGAAGCTCATCTCCGACGGGCGCATCCACCCCACCCGCATCGAGGAGACCGTGGAGAAGGCCCGCCGGGAGGTGGAGGCCACCATCAAGCAGGAGGGCGAGCGCGCCGTGCTGGAGGTGGGCGTCAATGGCATCCACCACGAGCTGGTCAAGCTCTTGGGCCGGCTGCGCTACCGCACCAGCTATGGGCAGAACGTCTTGAACCACTCTATCGAGGTGGCCTTCCTCTCTGGCATGATGGCCAGCGAGCTGGGGCTTGACCCCACGGTGGCCAAGCGGGCTGGCTTGCTCCACGACATCGGCAAGGCATTGGACCACGAGATGGAGGGCTCCCACGTGCAGATTGGCGTGGACGTGGCC
>DXIW01000028.1 GCA_019112625.1 Candidatus Acutalibacter stercorigallinarum
CAGTGCCAGTTGATGTGCTGTACGATGCCGTAAGTCCCGGCCGAGGGGACATATTCCTCCCAGGTGAGCATGAAGGTGCTCTCCACCCAGTCCACAAACACCCCGTTGAACACCGTGTCCAACAGGAAGTAGAGTACCAGGCTCACTATCAGGAGAGACAGGCAGCCCGCGGCCAAAGGCCCGTACTTACGCGTCCATTTCATAGCCAACCCCCCACACGGTTTTGATGTATTTGGGGCGCTCGAAGGAATCCCCCAGCTTTTCCCGAAGATGCCGGATGTGCACAGTGATGGTGTTGTTGTCCTTGGTGTAGTAGTCCTCCCCCCAAACACGGCGGAACAGCTCCTCCGAGGAGACCACCTTCCCCTTGTTTTCGCAGAGGGCGGCCAGCAGGGAGAATTCGGTGGGCGTCAGGGACAGGGGCGCGCCGTTGAGAGAGGCCTGATGGGTCTCCACGTTGATGACCAGGCCACCGCAGGTGAGAGGTTCTTTCTGTAAAAATTCCCCATTGTAGCGCTTATACCGCCGCAGCTGGGCTTTCACCCGGGCCACCAGCTCCAGGGGAAGGAAAGGCTTGGTGACGTAGTCGTCCGCCCCCAGGGACAGGCCGTTGATCTTGTCCAGCTCCTCCCCTTTGGCGGTGAGCATAATCACCGGGTACTGGTACCTCTCCCGGATGCGCCTACACAGCTCAAAGCCGCTGATTTCCGGCAGCATCACGTCTAAAATGGCCAAATCCACCGATCCGGCCTGGATCTGCTCCAGGGCCTCCTGCCCGTTGTAGCAAACCAGTGTCTCATAGCCCTCGTTTTTCAGATACAGGGTCACCAGGTCAGCGATCTCCCGCTCATCGTCCACCACCAAAATCTTCTCCGCCATGTCATCCCCTCCTTTGCTGCTCTCAGTATAGCACACTTCCCAGTGGATTTCTTTAAGAAAATCCTAAGAACAGAAAGAGCGGGTCTCACACTCCCACCCTCCCCTGCATCTCCGCGCTGACCTCCCGTTTCTTCTCATCAAAAGCATGGGTGTAGATGTCCAGCGTGGTGGATACCTGAGCATGGCCTAAAATCCCCGACACCGTAGCCACATCCGCCCCGCCGGAGATCATCAGGCTGGCGGCAGTGTGCCGCAGGCTGTGGACGTTCAGGTCCAGAGGAAGGTCATGTTTTTTGAGGATCAGCTTGAACCGCCAGGTGAAGGTGCTGGGGGTCATGGGCAGGTTTTCTCCGTGACGGCGGAAGATGTAGTCCTCTGTGGTCAGCTCTCTGCCCTCGTGGAGTTCAAGTTCCCCCTGGCAGAAGGAGCGGTACTCTTTCAAGAGGCTTGCCATCTCCAAGGAAAAGTAGACGTACCGGTCCCCCGCGGCGGTCTTGGGCTCTTTGACAATGATGTTCTCTCCCGTAACTTTCACCACATTTCTGCATATATGGATGGACTTCTCGGAAAAGTCCACGTCCTTCCATTTGAGACCGCAACATTCCCCACGGCGCATCCCTGTGGCGATGATAAGCTTGAAGTAGGTTTCGTGCTTGATGCTTTCTTCTTCCAGGGCAGCAATTAGTTTTCTTGTCGTCTCTTCGTCAGCGATATTACGCTTTTTCTTCTTTTTCCCGGCGTACTTGTAGGTGCGCCTGTACTTGTAGGTGCGCCAAGCCGGGTTCTGCAACAAAAAAGCAACGTAACGCTGCACCCAATTCGCGATCATCACCTCGGTGGTGGCCGCGAACTTTTTTGCCCGCGTTCATGCTGCCATCAAAGGGATTCCCCTCTGTATATATACCTGCAGTGCTCTCGGAGAGCGGGTTTCCCGTCACAGAGTTCTTTTGTTTTCTAAGCTGGGCGTAGAGATTGCGGAAGTGCTCAGGCTTTAGGCCGGTGAGTTTGTAGCTGCCCAGGGTAGGCAGGAACCGGTTTGTGTTCCCTTCAGCTACTGCCACAGCCGCAGCAGCTCTTGATACTGAGGCGTGTTTTTCAAAAATTCCAAATCCTTTCCCTGTTCCAACTCCTCCCGCAGCAGGGAAAGCAGCCTGTGAGAAAGGCCGTCCCCCTCTTTGGGCGGCGTGTGACGGTAAAGAGGAGTTTTCCAGGGGCGCCAGGGCTCCTTCAGGGCGGAAACCAGTTCTTGCAGGGCTTGCGCGCACATGGCTGGGTCCTGCCGCAGCACGGCCAGCTGGAAGTGGGCGTTGTGGGCCGTCCATGGGGCAAGGCCCAACAGCTGTGATATGTTCTGATACACCAGGGCGATGCTGTCCGCGTCCTGCTGGCGGCCTTCCCTTTCAGCTGCTTCCATCAAGTGGAGAAGGGCCGTCTGCAAGTCTGTGGCCAGCTTCATCACCTTGCGCTCCCACAGGGAGGCGGCCTCCTCCCATTTCTGCTCCTGGGCCAGGAGCAGAGCCAGCTGCCCCTCTTTATCCACCACGGGAACTGGGAGGGAGTCGATGAGCTGCCGGGCCTTCTCGAATTCCCCTTGCTGCCGGAAACGGGAGATCAGCACGGGCAGTACCCCTTGGCGAACCTCCGGGTCGGCGCTTTCCGATAGGCTTTGAAACCACTGTTCCAACTGGGTGCGATAGACCTCCTCATCTGGCGGTGGGTAAAACGCCGGCGCCCCGTACAGGTACATGGCGGCAGCGTACCGCAGCCTGTCGCAGGAGGGAAATTCCCGCAGCTTCCCACAGGCCGCCTGGAAGGCGGCGCCATACCCCTGGCGCTGGGCGGTCTCATCCAGCCCGTTGACAAATGAAGTGATCTCCATGTCGGTCAGCGTCTCCCGGAAGGACAACAGTGTGTTTAGGTCTGTGCCCAGCAGGCGGGCCAGCGGAGGCAAAAGGGTGATGTCCGGGAAACTCACGTCCCGCTCCCACTTGTTGACCGCCGGGGCAGAGACTCCCAGCGCCTGGGCCACCTGCTCTTGGGTCAGCCCGCAGTTTTTTCTCCGCTCTCGAATGATTTGTCCCAATTTCACGGTGAATCCCTCCCTGGTGTCATTTTAACAAAACCTAGCCGGGTGCCGCAAGGGACGCATTGTTATGCTGCGGAGGAAAAAGATGAACACTGGTTAATAGGACCCATTTCCACCGCCACATCCTCCAGGGAGATGAGCTTCAGTTCGGGTTGGTTCTTTGGCAAATAACTTTGCACTCCTTTCATCGCTCCCAGGGAAAAGGTGGGAGCAGTATTTTTAATTCCGAAAAGACATTGAGCTGTTTGCCTATTATGGCCGGGGACAAACTGAAAGCCAGCAGGCTATGCCGAGTTCGTTTTTTTCAGTAAGGGAAAAAGTAATTCTTCTTCTCCATGCCTTTTCGCTTCTCCGAGGGATACAAAAACTCCCACCTCTTTTGCAAAAGGTGGGAGCAGTGTGTTTAATTTCGCATTTTCAGTTCGGGATAGGTCGGACAGTTGACACTCTTCTTCCCCTCTCCCATTGCGGAAGCGGGGCGGGTGTGGTATTCTTTTCTCATACACCACGTTGCCAAAGGAGGCCGACTATGGAAAAGGTCTTTTTCATGGAACTGCGAAAAGTATACCCTCTGCTGGTGGCCAAGGCGGAGCGAAAGGGCCGCAGCCGGGCGGAGGTGGACGAGGCCGCCTGCTGGCTCACCGGGTACAGCCGGGAGGAACTGTCCACCCTGGTGGAGAGCGATATCTCCTATGGGGATTTCTTCCGAGGCGCCCCGGCGCCCAACCCCAACCGGGATAAGGTCACCGGCTCCATCTGCGGGGTAAAGGTGGAGGCCATCCAGGACCCGCTGCTGCGGGACATCCGCATTTTGGACAAGCTGGTGGACGAGCTGGCTAAGGGAAAACCCCTGGAGAAAGTGCTGCGGAAATAACACGTTCTAAAACGGGAATAAGGAGGAAACCCGCCATGACAAGAGAAGAAGCTGAAAAAGAATTGTGCCGTCTCTTGGAAGAAGCCGAGACGGACATCCAGGCCGGGCGCACCGTCCCCGCGGAGGAAGTGTTCGCCCAACTGCGGGAAGCATTCGCTCTCCGGAACATCGTCTACCTCACTGGGGACACCCATGGGCGGTTCGAGCGGATCGTGGACTTCTGCTCCCAGCGGGAGATGGAGCCGGGGAACACCTTCGTCATCCTGGGAGATGCCGGGCTCAATTTTTACGGCGGCCTGCGAGACGCTATAGGCAAGGAACAGCTGGCAAAGCTCCCCTGTACGTTCTTTTGCATCCACGGCAACCATGAGCAGAGGCCAGGGCCAGAGCTTGGCTACGAGCTGTCCCGCTACCACGGAGGTTTGGTGTGGGTACAGCCTCAGTACCCCAATCTCGTCTTCGCCATCGACGGGGAGGTTTACGATTTCTGCGGCCACAGCTGCCTGGTGATTGGCGGGGCTTACAGCATCGACAAGTGCTACCGGCTGGCCATGGGGTACGGCTGGTGGCCGGACGAGCAGCCCTCTCCCCAGATCAAGGAGAAAGTGGAGCGGGTTCTGGAGGAACGGAACTGGCAGGTGGACGTGGTGTTCTCCCACACCTGCCCTCTCAAGTACGAACCAGTGGAGGTGTTTCTGCCAGGCATCGACCAAAGCACGGTGGACAAGTCCACTGAGGAGTGGCTGGACACCATCGAGTCCAAACTCCACTACGAACGCTGGTACTGTGGCCACTACCACACGGAGAAGCAAGTGGACAAGCTGCGGTTCATGTTTGAGGATTACGCCGTGCTCCCCCACACCCTTTCCATCGAGGAGGAGAAAGCCCTCATCGCCAGGATGGAACGCCAGGCTGAGATGATGGAGGCTTTGGGGTGGAACGAGGAAGATACATAGGACAAGGAAGGAGGCCCGCCCATGCCCCGCCGCTATCGGATCTATCTGCTCTCCGCCAAGACCATCCTGAGCTACGCCAAGGAGGAGGGCGGGGCCGTTTCCATCGCCCTCAACCGGGACGCCACCCGGCGGTGCCAGCTTCCGGGGCGGCAGGAACAGGACGAGAACGCCCTGTTCTTCCAGATCCAGTGCGCCCTCCAGGGGGACGGCTTTGCTTTTCCCAAGGAATCGGGCGTAATTGAGGACTTGTCCGCCGTCCTCTGCTATGTGGACTTCTCCGGCATCTTTGACCGGAGCTCTGCCGAGTTTTACTTCTTCCGCTCCCAGATTTCTGATTGCTGATGAAGCCGCAAAGCGTATTTTCTGTAACTATCTCACTTAAACGAAACGAGGTGGATACCATGAGTGAGACAACGAACCGTAATGTTCTTTCCGATGCCGCCTGATATTGCCACCATGACCCAGAGGAAGAACGGTTCTATGAAATTTTCTTCAAGCTCTGTAAGAAGTACAATGTCCGATGGGCCAGCGCAGACGAAAAAGAAAAGCAGTTCCTGTCGGAGGTCGCACGGGTGACCTAGGAAAGGGACAAAGCCAAGCGCCAGGGCCTCCCGCTTTCCGAGATCCGTCCTTCTTTCACCCAGTGACTTTTTCCTTTCTGCCCCCCCTCTGACTACTGTTTGACTACTATTTTCCCAAAACCGGAAAAACCGTGGGAGCCCAGGCGTGACAAGGGCTTCCAAGATTTTTGCAAATCGGTGCTAATTTTGTGTAATATACCTGAAACCCGCATAAAACCTGGGTTTCCTCCTTGACGGCCTGATAACGACCACTCTGTAGGGTCTTGGTCCCCTGCGGGGACCGTTCAAGACCGACCGGGCCGGCAGGCGAGAACGCTGGTTCGAATCCAGCCGGGCGCACCACGTCGCGGCGAACCCTTGTGGTTCGCCGCATTTTTCTGCGCAAAATGCGGCTTCACCGTTCGGGTCGGTCTCACCTGCCGGTTTGGTCAGTGCTAGACGTGCCCCACTGGGGCGCAGCACCGCTCCTCCCCGCAAAAAGTCTCGCTGCGCCTGCATTGTTCGCTTGTAAACGGTCTTGGTCCCCTGTGGGGACCGTTCAAGACCGACCGAGGCGGCAGCCGAGACCTCACGACGTTCCGGCTTGCTACCAACTTTTTGCGGACAAGGACCTCTCTTTCGAAAACGCCCGCAAAACAGCCTCCAAAGGATCGGTTCCTTTGGAGGCTTTCTTATGTCTGAAAGGGCGATGAAAAAGGCGATGTGCACAGAAGCAGAGAGACAGATTTGGGGATAAGGGAGATTCTCTGCAGTAGTCAAATAGTGGCCATTTTTAGTGATCTTCCAGACACCGCACCCACCCATTTCAATTTGATGAAGAACCACTCGCCTTCTCCACCACAAACTTTGCGCGGTCCACGGGGTAGGGGGCGGTGTCACGGCGGTGCTTCTGGATGGACACCTCCTCCCCCGGCGGGGCGTCCTCAAAGACTTTCATGGCCAGCAGCTCCTCGGTAAAGTCCATCTGGCCGTTGCCGTTCCTATCGAAGAAATTGGTGAATGGGAATTTTGCCATGGAGGGACCTCCAATCTACTTCTATGCTTCTATTCTATACGCACACAGGCAGAAAGGGCAAGAGAGAAGTTGCAGTTGCCCCGTTTTTATCTTGTTTCCCGGAGAAAACCCTGCTGGAATGCGCCGGGGAATTGGAACTTTTTCTCCAAGCCGTCAAAGGAGACCGTAATAACACCTTTCTCAATGGTGGTGACTTTCCCAGTGCCGAAGGCTTTGTGCGTTACCATGGAGCCGGGGCTATATAGCAGATGTCGAAGATCACCCCCGCGTGCGCGGGGAAGAGAAGATATACTTCATCCCCCGCCGCCGTACCCGGGGATCACCCCCGCGTGCGCGGGGAAGAGGCGATGGGCAGGTCGGAGGAGTACTCCGGGATGGGATCACCCCCGCGTGCGCGGGGAAGAGCGGAACCAGTGTTCGGGGCCCTCTGGGTTGCAGGGATCACCCCCGCGTGCGCGGGGAAGAGCAAGGTCAAGGTCAAGGTAGCTTTCACTCTTCAGGATCACCCCCGCGTGCGCGGGGAAGAGTAAGATCGGCTAGCATCTCCCGAAGTGACGAAAGGATCACCCCCGCGTGCGCGGGGAAGAGGAGTTCCGGGGCCTTGGCCTTTGCCCGGATAGGGGATCACCCCCGCGTGCGCGGGGAAGAGGACTACCTTGTACTGGGGTTTTGGACGGGCGTGGGATCACCCCCGCGTGCGCGGGGAAGAGATTACAATCTGGAATGCCGCCACCATCAACAGGGGATCACCCCCGCGTGCGCGGGGAAGAGCACACTGCTTGCCTGGTCCGGTGCTTCCTCCAAGGATCACCCCCGCGTGCGCGGGGAAGAGCTACACCACCGGGGGCACCGTGTCCCTGACCAGGGATCACCCCCGCGTGCGCGGGGAAGAGTGGTACAGCGACAATGGCACAGAGCGGGACAGGGGATCACCCCCGCGTGCGCGGGGAAGAGCGCCTGGTCTTCGTTGTTGGCGCATACGTCCACAGGATCACCCCCGCGTGCGCGGGGAAGAGACAAGGACAGGCGCGGCCGGCCGATCTTCAATGGGATCACCCCCGCGTGCGCGGGGAAGAGGTGACGGACACGGTCTCCGCCTCCTCCCCAGAGGGATCACCCCCGCGTGCGCGGGGAAGAGCTTGTACCCCTGGCGTTTAGCTTCGGCTTTCAGGGATCACCCCCGCGTGCGCGGGGAAGAGACTAAACGGATCCCTATTATAAGCCATTCTGTTTAGGTGAAAGGTTCGCTTTCATTTAGTTTCTCATAGAGTGAGAAAAGAATGTGGCAATCGCCCAACGCCCTATGGGGAGCTGAAACATCCAGCGAAAATCGTGTTGCCAAGGTGGTTAACTTAAAGTCTGGTACGTCAAACACTTTCCTTCGGGCTGCGCTCAACAAGTCTACGCAGCGATTTGTAGGAGGATGGATCCCACAGGCGCGGCACGCCTCTTGCAGAAATCTCATATCAAAGGCCAGGTTATAGCCCACGATGGTATCTTCCCCCACAAACTGTAAAAACTCCGGTAATACCGCATCCAAAGGCTGGCCTTCCTGCTCCACCAAAGCATTGTCAATCCCGGTGAGGGCTGTAACCGTTTGCGGGATGCCCTTCTCTTGGGAAACCAACCTGGAAAACGTATCGGCCTTCTGGTTTTCCCTCACCCGAATGGCGCCAAACTCCAAAATCTTGTCCTGCACGGGAGTGAGCCCTGTTGTTTCCAGGTCAATAATCACAAAGGATTGGCCCCGCTTTTTGGAAGCCTGGCTCTTGCGATTTGCCATCTGGCGTTTTGCGGCTTTACTAAAGCCCGGTTTCAGCGTGTCTTCAACTACGGAAGAGACGGGAAGTGGACGGCGAATCAACTGGATACCCTCATAATCCACTGGTTTCCAAGATGTGTTGTGTACTCGAAAGTCCATGCGCTGCTCGTTGTTCGCGGAGAAAACCATGGTAGCACGGCCATTTTTCAGGTTCTCACACACCCTTTGCCAAATAGCTTCCCTAACCCGTGAATTGACGTTGCCCACATACACGCCGGTATTCACCTCTTGCAGCCATTTGGACAGATCTCCCCGCAGCCTGGGAGGGCAATCCGTCATAGTAATTACAACGATTACCGCTCACTCCCTTCCTTCGGAATAGTTGATGCCATTTTCTACCGTTCCCTGCTGGTTGTCCCACAGATAGACGGCTTCCTCCGCGCTGTCCATCTCGTCTTCGGGAAGCAACAGGAACCGGATGTCGTGGACCATGCGCTCTAAAATATGCTGCGATACCATGGCGTCCCGCACCCTCCGCCTGACAACAGAGGGCAGGTCTTCCGGATCTTCCGCCGCAACCTCAAAAGCAATGGGTATTGTGATCTCCGCTTTATAGAGATCGGCAATATCGTAGACAAATGATCGCTCGTGGCCTACATGGACAAACCCCAGTCCCGGGGAACAACCCAGGGATACAATGACCGCATAGGCCAACCCGTAAAGGCAAGCATGGCCGGCAGAAAGGGCTTGGTTTACTTTGTCACTGGCAGAAAAATCCTCCGGCTGATACTCCCGCCCGTTCCAAGGGACACCGGTCTTTTGAGAAGCTGCCCGGTAGGCTTTTCGCACCCGGCTTCCTTCCCTGCCTCGCAACTGCTGCATGGTCAATCCGGCAACATCCTCATCTGGGAAACGCAGCTGGTACATCTTTCTCACTACGCTCAAATGCTTGCGCGTGTTGCTCACCAATTCCGCCTGGCGCTGGAGCAGTCCTGCCCTGGTGGTAAGAGGGCGGCCATGGGCGTAGTACCGCACCCCATGCTCCCCCACCCATACAACGCCAACGCCTGTGTCACCCATGAGCTCCATGGCCCGGTGGGTCACCCGCGTGCCAGGCCCCAGAAGCAAAACGGTGATGGCCGCGGCAGGAACGTGCACGATCCCTTTTTCGTCTGTCACAGTGATCGCCCCATCCTGCCTGCCCAAGGTGCAGTGCTCCAAATAGAGAAAGGTCATCCGGTCCTTAATTTGGGGCAGCGCTTGCAGCTCTGGACGAAGGATGCCAGGGATTTCAGCCATGGTTGGCGCCCTCCCTTGTCACTGTTAAAAGGCCCTGCCCATAGGCTTTTCCGCGGCCGATCCCCTCTGTCAGAACCTGGCGGAAGAGGACGGGGTCTGTCACTTTTAAGACGCCTTCATACACGACAGAGAGCAGTGTGACAGGCTTTCCCTGCTGCCCTTTTCGGAACCGCAGCCACCGGGACCCTGTCACTTGCAGGCTTTTCAGGCAGAATCCATGCTTTTCTGCGCGCGCCCGAAGCCAATCTTCTTGAAATTCCGGCGTGACATGGGCCTGCACCTTGCCGCGCTCTAAAGTGCCGGAAGAGGAAGCGCTGCTGACGGTGGGATTGGCTGTCAACCGGAAGCGCCAAACGCTGTCTGGCAGGATCCGTTCCAACAGGGGATCGTAAGATTTGGTCTCCCCCGGCTCTCCCGTCCCGAATTGCTCCTCGATGCCGGACAAATCTGGCGCATCCTCGCTGAGGATCATCAAATAGAGTTTTCCCCCCAGCGGGTCCAGACGCCACAGCCGGCGGCGGCGCTCTCCGGGGAACGCCTGTTCCACCGCTCCGTGAAACCGCTGGGGATTTGCCAAAGCGATCATAGTGGCTCTCTTGTGAAGGTCCAAGGAAACTCTTGATAAATACACAGGATCACCTCACAGTTCCGCAAAAGCGTCATGTTCTGTGGAGAGCAGCCCCGCCGCCTTGTCCTCCCGGACCAGCCGGTACCCAAATTGCCGGTGGGTTTGGCTGAAAGACAGGGGAAGGTCCCGCTGAGGCACTGCGCCCGGCTCGCCAGGGGCGGCATCCAACACCATTCTTCCCACGGCAGGGCCTGGCTGCCGCCATGCCGGTATTAACAGCGGCTCTTCCGCCAGGGCGGTTTTCAGGTCTTTCTGCCGGATCCCCAGGCACAAGGGCATGGTGGGAGGGCAGGAACGGCGTCCCAAAAACAGCGGGAACGCGGGGTGACGGAGCGCCTGGGCGAGCTCCTGCAAAAACGCGTCATCCTGGTTTTCCAAGCCTGCCAGAAAAATCGCGTCCGTCAAGTAGTGCCGGTAGGTGATGTAAGGGGTGATTTTTTCTGCCTTGCGTGTTTTTTTCTCTTTTCGGGCCACATGGTAGTCCACCAGGAAATCCCCTTCCTGATCTACCCGCACCCCAAAGCGAAGCTGGTTTAACGGGATCAGCTTTTCCGGCTCCTCCCGCCCGATCCCCAGGGCAGCCGCCAAAAGCCCCACCACACCGCTTTTGGTGGGCTCGCGGTTGGTTTTTCTGGTTTCAAATTTGGAATCCATGCCCCAAGACTGCAGCGGCGCGGCCAGACGCAACAACAAAGTAGCCATCAGGACACCTCGAATTCATCCAGCTCCTGGGACACCGCCCGGGAAAGCCCGGCCAGCATGGCCTGCAAAGGCAGAGGGGAAGCCAGGCTCTCCAGCCCTTTTCCCACGGTAAAAGCGCCGGAAGGCTCCCCGGTAAAATCGGAGTAGACCTGCTCCGCGTAGGAGACGAGCCGCTGTTTGGAGGGCTCTGCGTACCCATGGGCCGTAGAGGGGACTGCTTGCTCAAACGCCCCGCACAGGTTGACAGGCTGGTCGCTGCGCAGCGTTACGTAAACGGCGTCCGGCAGGGTGCGGTTGGCAAAGGTGTTCTGCTTTCCGGTGGGCATAGAACGGATGAAAGCCTCTGTGAATACCTCTACCGCTTTGACGGCGTCTTCTTTTCCCAGATAACCTGCCAGCTCCAGCACATTCACTGTGGCATAGCGGTACAGGGTGGAGGAATTGTATTCCACAGTGCCCAGGTGCCCGGCGCCGGCGCTGTCCTCCGGGGCGCAGTCGTCCACGGCGGTGAAATAGTCGTATTCAGTTTGCACCCGGTGGGTGGAGATGCTGTGGGCAACCTGGGCCGAGGCGTCATAGTTCAGCGAGGGGTCGCTGGCCACCATGCGGCCAAACAGCGCCATGTCAATGGAAGGGGCCTTGTCCAGCGCATCGTGGTAGGCTGTTTTGTCGGAAGAACCTTCCACAATCAGATTTGCCAGTGCTTTGGCCTGGAAATGGCTGAGAAAGAAAAGGGCGTCCAAGTCATTTCCATTCTTTTTTGAAAGGGATAGACCCGCATACTCCATAGCCTTTTTTGCCAGCTTTTCCCCGTCTTGCTCCGGTGCGATCTGCTTGATTTCCTCTGCGAGTATATGCAGGACCTTTTTCGTGCGCTCTCCCATCTGCTCCGTGCCTAACAACTCCTCGCGGAACATAATTCGCATGGCGTGTTTCCAGGCCTGGGAAGAAACCCGGGCCCTCCGGACCCCACCGTACACAGCGGTTTTCGGGCTGCCTGTGTCATCCCGGTTCACACAGCTGGGGGGCACCGTCTGCAATACATGGAGATCGACATAGAGACGTTTATTCATGGGAATCCTCCTTTTCTTGTCCGTCTTGGGTTTCCTGGGGCTGATAGAAGTAGTCCTGTCCCCACCGCAGTTTTACCCGGGGGGCGCTGTCTGGAAATTGCAATTCAAATAGGTCGAAGGCCAGTTGGGGATAATCCAGGGGCAGGCTTTCACTCCTTAACAGTTGGATCAATCCCCGAAGGTGCTGGGAAACCTCCTCTATGCTGTTGGATGTAACCAGCGCGCTGAAGCGCTTAAAGGCGCCGCTCTCCTGGGGATCTTCTTTCTGCCTGTTTGACAGCCGGCGCACCGCTTGCCCAATTCCCACACCTTGCGCGCACATGGGTTTCTCCTGGCTTTGCTGATGCAGCGCGAAGAGGGTCAGGGCCAGATAGACGGCCCACTCGGCCGCTGTGGCGCTGCCGCTTTGGGTGAAAAACTCCGGCGGCATCTCTTGGAGAAAGCTCCCCCACAGTTCGGGCAGTTCTCCTGGCGCCCGGCCTACGCCCCGGCGGAGATTGGCCAAGGCCGCCCGGCGGGGATGTTCTGGCAAGGCTTGTATCTGCCGGATGCGGCGTTCTGCCAACCCGGCGACTTGCTTCGCGGTCATGATGGAATCCCTCCTTTTTCACCGTAGATCCTGTTCAGCTCCCACAAGAAGTGATTGAAAGCTTTTGGCGCCGCATGGTACACTTTGAGCTCCTTGTTTCCCTTTTTGGATTTTACACATCGGCCCACCAAGGCGCTGGGACCGGCCTCCTCCACAAGGGCCTGGCCCACCTGGCGGGCGATACGCTTGGCCTGGCTGCGCCAAGCGAGCACGGCCTCGTCGATGTCTTCCTCTGGGTCCAGGGCGGCAAGCCAGCGGCGGAACGGCTGGTCGATGGCGAAATAGAAACGCGCCCTGGCTGTTTCCGGAGCTGCTTGCCCCCCGGCGGACTTGGCGACCTCTTCGGCAAGGCCGCCCACTGCTCTGGCGATTTCTTCACAAAAACGGACCTCTTGACTGATTTTAGAAGGGACCCCCACGTGTGAGGAATCCAACACAAAACGGTGAAAGGATAAAGAATCCGAAAAAGCGTCGTTGACGAAAAAGTCCTTGTCACCGTAGACAGCGCCAACAGATGTAAACTGCACGATGGATTTCCTGTCCATGTAGTCTCTCAGTGCAACAATCCACTGGACAACACCAGGCGTGTGAGCGCTGGCTGCTGGGGCGAAAGCAGATGGAAATTCCCTCCACATCTGTTTTGCAGAATCATGCCGCAGGGGGAGATATGTCGTGGGGGCGTTTCTCTTCTCTGGGGCTTTGCGCCACAGGGTCATTTGCTCACAAAAAGCGTTTTCCCGTTCAAAAAAGTCTCCCCCAATAAGCCGGTAACCCGTGACTCTACTTTCCTCTCGATGGAGAAAAATTCTGCGGGATTGCAAGGTTAACAAGGTCGCTTGGTTGTCCGGGAGGGGAATCTCGGTCCGTTCCCCACTGCGGGGCTGATCCAGCTCCCAATACGGGCGAGGAGGCGCCCACAGCTCTTGTCCATCTTTTAGCAAAACCAAGTTTAACAGAAGCGTCTCAGCCAAGGTGTTACCGCGGGCTAAAAACAACCCAATTCTGCCCAACCAGCCCGCTCCAACAGAGGGGAGCCCTTTGCCTTTTGGTTTCGAAGAGGTGTCATCAAAACTATTGAGATAGAGCAGCCACCTTGCGGCTTGGCTATACGTAAGAGAGTCTTTTTCAGTTCCGCTATAGGATTGAAACAGCCGGTATTTGTTTTCGCTTTCAGAAATTTCCCCGTTCAGCTTCTTGGCTCCATACTCGGTTCCAATCTGGGCCTCTAGCACCTGATAAAAAGGCCTCTCTGGGTGAAACAGCCAGAACCGGTCCCGCCAGGCCGCCAAGTACTCCAAGATGGGTTTTTCTGACAGCTGTTTTTTCTGCCACAGCTGGCCCCAACGGTCTATAGCCTCTTCCTCGTCTTCCAAGGGGGAGGGATTTCCCTCCGGGTCTACCCGATAGAAAACGGTTTGCAGCACAGCCAAAAGCAAGCGCAGAACCGCCACGTCCTGGGTGGGCAGCTCCCCTGCCAAACCGGCATACTCGTGGGCGTGAAGCAACGCATCCGTGATAGACACTTCTTTTAGCGTGCACTCTGGCGCGCGCACCCGAATCCACGGTTCCTCCAGCAAATTAAATTCCATCTCTTTCACAGGCTTCCTCCTTTCCGTAGGTCAAACCGCGCTCTCTGTCGTAGACAATTCTTGTTCCAGCCAAGTGGGTGGAGAATTCCTCGTCCAAGAGCAAGACCAGTTCCCCCTCGAGCATGGGCGCCTGCTGCCACTGACCCAAGAAACAGCGGTTTTGGTCTTCCAGTTCCCCAATGACGGCGTCTATGGCCCAGTGGCGGCTGAAATAACCAGGCAGCCGCAGACGCTGCCGGGCAATAGCTCGGCTTTCCTCCTGGGAGGGCGGCCTGTCCGTTGGAACAGCAGCCCCGCCCTCCTGCCATGGGAGGAATCCCACGCTGCCATCCCGACATTTCATCATGACCAGCACCTCGATGGAGGGGTCTCCGTCCCGGACAGCGGCGCGGGCCTGGGATTCGGAGCGGGCCCTCTCATCCCGCATCCAATCATCCAGCACCGCGGGCCCGGCCAAAACTGTGCGTTTTTTGGGCGGCAAGATGAGGAATTGGCCGGCGTTCTCCCGCTTGGATTTCTCTTTCAGCTGATATAGCTGCAGCGCACGCTCACTCTCCTCTGTTTCAGAGAGCACATCCTGCTCTTCCCAGCCGTAGGTGTCCTGTACCAAAGAGGGAATGTCCTCCGGAAGATGGACGGCAGAGGGGAGCAGCATCTGGGTGCGCCACAGCAGCCATTCCCCGTACACGGCTTTGCTGCCCTCATCAAAGCCGTCCTCCGCCGTCAAGACGACACACCTCGCCTGCCGCAGCCGGGGAGGGCGGTAGGGATCGTGGCCGGGGTGGCGGTGTTCCCGCCCGATCCTCTGGAGAAGCAGGTCCATAGGACAGAGCTCCACCACCAAAAAGTCAAAGTCAATGTCCAGCGACTGCTCCAACACCTGGGTCCCCACCACAATCAGCCTGTCCCGCTGTTCTGGAGTAGATCTTTTTCCCAGGCGTTCCAACAAGATCCGCTCCTTCTCCGCGCGATCCGGCATGAGAAATTGGGCGTGGAACAGAACCACCTGATACTCCGGCATCTTTTCTTGAAGCTGGTTCGCAATCGCCTGGGCCTTTTTTACCGTGTTGACAATGATACCCGCGCAGCCGCCCTCTGCCAGAGCTTCCTCCAATAGTTGGGGAAGGGCGGCCTCCCGGGCGGTTTGTAAGGCGACCTGGCGCTGCCCGGCAGACAGCGCCACCACACGCTGCTGCACAGTGGTTCCCGACGTCCAGGTGAGCAGGGGATACCCCCGGTTGGAGAAAAGTTTGCGGTCCACCGTTTTCGCTCCCAGATAGGCCGCCACCAGTTCTGCCCGGCGTTGGGCGGGCAGCGTGGCGGAAAGCAAGAGGACCGGCACATGATAGCAGCCCAGCCAGGACAGGGCCCTGTCAAGATAGGTGCTCATGTAGGAATCGCAGGCGTGAATTTCATCGACGACCACCACTTTGCCGGCCACTCCCAAGTGGCGGAGCATCAGGTGCTTCTGCTTCAAAGCAGCCATCAATAACTGATCCACCGTGCCAATGACGAAATCCGCCAGCAGCGCCTGTTTGTTCCCCTGAAACCAGGGGTGTACAGAGACCCCTTCTTCGGGGCCCTCTTTCTCAACAAACGATCTTCCCGGAAAAAACTCCCGGTAGTCCTCGTTCAGTTCCGCCATGCCGTGGGCCAGCCGGATGGAATGGGCGGTGTCTTCCGACTGGGTCTGCGCCCAGGCGGTCAGCCTTCCAAAGATACCGTTGGCGGTGGCCTGGGTGGGCAATCCGAAGAAAAGGCCGCCTGCCCCCCACTTTGCGGCAAAGGTTTCCGCCGCGGCCAAGGCGGCCTCTGTTTTGCCCACGCCCATTTGGGCTTCTAATATCAGGAGGCCGGGCGCCTCCATGGAGGCTGCCACATCCAGTACGGCCTGCTGCACCTCGTTGGGAGGAAAGCCAAACCGGTCTTCAAAGGAGCCCGAATCCATGGGAAGGTAAGACAGCGGCTGCCAGGGTTCCGGCAGATGGATCCGCTCCCACCCGTCCGCGATCCGCTTCGGATACAGGGATGCACTGCCCAGATCTTCTGCAGAGAGCAAAGGGAAAAAGCTGGTGTTGGAGGCGATCCAGTCCGCCATAATGAGAAGCCCTGTCAGCAAAAGCTCCTGGGGAATGGTCAAAACGGGCAGGTCCTCTACCGACGCGAAGCCCGCGTCCCGCAGATGCTGCTCCAGCATCTGTTTCCAGAGGGAAAACCAAAGGTCTTTTTCCCCCTTCCCATAGTAGTTGTTATGATAGGACTCTATATTTTCCTCAATATACTCGTTTTGCCCGTTCTCCTGGGGCTTTCCGTGGTGGGCTCCTGCGATGGAGGCGACGCCCTTTGGGCAGCCCAGCTGCAACAAAATGGCCTCGCTCGCTTTGGCGTGAGGCGTTGCCCGGGGAAAGACAAAACGCTCCGGGAAAACACACTGCCTGGCTAACCTCTCCCGGACCTCCGGCAGGCGTTGCGTGATGTTGCTTTGAAATAGGACAGTTGCTTTTCCTATATCGTGGACAGCCCCCAAAAAGTACGCTAATTTCGAAAGGAGAGCCTCTTCCAACCCCAAAGCTGCCCTGGCTCCGTTAGAAAGCCAGTGGATGGCTAACCGCCGCATAACTTCGGCGGTGTCGCGGCTGTGTATCCATAGGGGAAGCCAGAGGCCTGCATTTTGCGGATCTGTTTTTGCGGCCAAAAAGGAAAGCAGATGAGAATCCATGTGTTCCCCCCTCCTTTCGATTGTGACATTTCCAACTTGCGAAAGATACTTGGCTATATTATACATTATAAAACGTATTTTGCAAGTGAAAATTGGATTTTTCGATTAGATCAGCCAGATGCTTTTCCCTTGCGTTACCATCGCGGAAAACCCCCGCTATGGACGAGAGGCGCTGTCTTGCCACCCGGGATTTCCTCGATGCCGAGGGGAGCCCTGTCCAGATAGTATCACCGGGGACACTTCTGGGAATGCTGGATTGATTTCGCCCTTTCCTTTGTTCCGGCGTTGTGTGCTGCCTGCGCTTCCGTCTCTCTTTCACCCGGTGGATTTTCTCTTTCTGCCCACCCTCTGGCTACTGTTTGACACCTGTTTCCCCAAAACCGGAAAAACTGTGGGAGCCCAGGCGTACCAGGGACTCTCGAGGTTTTTGCAAATGGGTGCTGATTTTGCGTGATGTATCCGAAACCCGAACGAAACCTGGGTTCCTTCCTTTATGGCCTGATAACGACCACTCTGTAAGGTTTTGGTCCCCTGCGGGCACCGTTCAGCGCCGGTCTCCGTTGCCACGACTGTCGGTCCTGGACGCGGCCCGTTGGGACGCAGGACCCGAGCTGGCAGTATTTTTTTTGCGGCAATCCAGGCTGAATAGAGCAGGCGGGTTTGCGCTCGCAGGTTCCGTTGGCAGCGGGCGGGGCGGGAGCGCAAGGCGCGGAGGGAAAGCAAAAAATCCCCCAGCTTTTGCCAGGGGACTTTTCCGTTCTTTTCCGTGCCTTATACGTCCAGCATCGAGATGATATGCCGGGGGCAGGCGTCCACGCACAGGCCGCAGCCGACGCACTTCTCCGGGTCTACCACGGCGCAGTTGTCCTTCAGGGAGATGGCGCCCTTGGGGCAGGTCTTTACGCACTTGCCGCAGCCGATGCACCCGATCTTGCACACCTTCATGGTGTCCCGGCCCTTGTCGCAGTTGGAGCACCGGACCACCGCCTGCTTCTTCAGGGGCACGAAGGAGATGAGCTTCTTCGGGCAGGCCTGCACGCATTTGGAGCAACCCTTGCACTTGTGGGGGTCGATCTGGGCCACGCCGTTGCACACGGTGACGGCCCCGTACTCGCAGGCCCGGACACAGTCGCCCATGCCCATGCAGCCAAAGCGGCAGCTGGCGATGCCTCCGGCCAGGAACGTAGAGGCCGAGCAGCTCTGGATGCCGTCGTACACCATTTTGTCGGTGGTGTTGTCGTAGCTGCCCAGGCAGTGGACCAGGGCGGTCTTGTAGGCGACCTCCACGTCGCCGCCGCCCAGGATCTCGGCGCACTTTTTGGCCACCTCGGCCCCGCCGGGGGAGCACAGGCCGGGCTTTGCCTCGCCCTTGGCCATGGCCGCCGCGTACCCCGGGCAGCCGGAGAAGCCGCAGGCGCCGCAGTTGGCCCCGGGCAGCACCTCCTCCAGGGCCTCGGCGGTCTCGTCCTTGGGCACGGCCATCACCACAGAGGCCACCGCCAGGATGACCCCGGCCAGCAGGCCGATGATCCCCACGATGAGGATGGGAGTTAAAATTTCCATATCCATGCTTCCTTTCTTCCCGCCGGGATCACATCAGCCGGTCCACCACGCCGTTGAAGCCCAAAAACGACACGGCCACCAGGGACGCCGCCACCAGGGTGATGGGCAGCCCCTGGAACACCTGGGGGATGTCGCAGTCCTCCAGCCGCTCCCGCACGCCGGCGAACAGCAGCATGGCCACCAGGAACCCCACGCCGGAGCCAAAGGCGTTCACCAGGGACTGGAGATAACCGAAGGTGGGGTCCGCCGCGCCCTTTTCCAGCACCAGCATGGTCACGCCCAGCACGGCGCAGTTGGTGGTGATGAGGGGCAGGTAGATGCCCAGGGCGTTGTACAGCGGGGGCATATATTTCCGCAGGGCAGTCTCCAGCAGCTGCACCAGGGCGGCGATGACCAGGATGAACACGATGGTCTGGAGATACCCCAGGTCGTTGGGCACCAGCAGGTAGGTGTACAGGGGCCAGGTCACCGCGGTGGAGATGACCATCACCACGGTGACGGCGCAGCTCATGCCGAAGGCGGTGTCCAGCTTCTTCGAGACCCCCAGGAAGGGGCAGATGCCCAAAAACTTGTTGAGCACGTAGTTTTCCGTGAGGATGGCCGCCAGGAAGATGGCCACCAGGGATTTGATGGTTTGCGCGTCCATGTTCAGGCGCCCTCCTTTCTAGAGCCGGATTTTTCCGCCAGCTTGGTGCAGGAGGCGGCCAGGGGGCAGTGGTCGCAGCCGGGGGCCGCCGGGGCCTTGCCCTCCTCCGACAGCTTGCCCGCCAGGGCCACCAGCATGCCGAATACGAAGAACCCTCCGGGAGGCAGCAGGAAGATGATGATGGGCTCCATAAAGTTGGAGAGGATGGGCAGGCCGAACACGGTCCCGGCCCCTAAAAGCTCCCGGATGATGCCCATGCACAGCAGGGTGGCGGTAAAGCCCACCCCCATGCCCAGGCCGTCCACGATGGAGGGCAGGACCTTGTTCTTGCTGGCGTACATCTCCGCACGGCCCAGGATGATGCAGTTGACCACAATGAGGGGCAGGAACACACCCAGGGCCTCGTCCAAATCGGGGGAGAAGGCCTGGATGAACATCTGCACCACGGTGACGAAGCCCGCGATGATGGTGATGAAGGCGGGGATGCGGATCTTGTCGGGGATGACCTTCCGCAGCAGGGAGATGGCCGCGTTGGAGCACACCAGCACAAAGGTGGTGGCAGCCCCCATGCCGATGGCGTTGGAGGCGGCGGTGGTCACCGCCAGGGTGGCGCAGCAGCCCAGCACCAGCCGGAGCACCGGGTTCTCTTTTACGATGCCCTTGGTAAACTCCCGCAGGAGGCTGTTTTTCTTCTTTTCCATGTCACACGCCTCCTTTGATCTCTTGGTATTGGGCGATGGCCTGGTTCACCGCATCGGTGACGGCCCGGGTGGTGATGGTGGCGCCGGTGATGGCCTCCACCTGGCCCTCCTGGGGCGTCTGGTACTTGATGACCGCAAAGCCGCTGTCTGGGGCGGGCTGCTGGTACTGCCGGAGGAAGTCCTCCTTCTCCGCGTTGGCCCCCAGGCCCGGGGTCTCCTCGTGGGCTAAGATCACCACGCCGGTGACGTTCCCCTCGCTGTCGATGCCGGTCATCACCGAGACCGCGCCGCCGTAGCCGCTGGCCTCGGTCTCGAACACATAGCCCACGGCCTCGCCGCCGGCCAGGCCTGCGTAGTAGCCGTCCTCTTCTTGGAATTCCTCCGCGGCGGGGAGGACGATCTTCCGGGATTCCTCGGCCTTTTCTTGGGACCGCAGGGCGATCTGGTCTTTGGTCAGCAGGTTGGTGCCCGCCAGGGCCGCCGCCACGATGACGCAGATGGCGAACAGGATGGCTGTGGGGGCCAGGATGTTTTTCGCGTCCAGTTTCACGACTGCCCGCCCCCTTTCGCCGCCTTGGCTTTTTTCGGGGAGCCAAAGGCCTTGGGTTTGATATACCGCTCGATGAGGGGCGTGAGGATGTTCATCAGAAGGATGGAGTAGGACACGCCCTCGGGCAGGGAGCCGAATTCCCGGATGACCAGGGTGAGGGCCCCGCAGCCGATGGCGAATACCACCCGGCCCCAGAAGTACAGGGGGCTGGTGGTGTAGTCGGTGGCCATGAAGAAGGCGCCCAGCATCAGCCCGCCGGAGAGCAGGTCGAAGATGGGGTCACGGCCGAAGAGCAGGGAGAACACCGCCGCGGTGGCCAGGTAGGTCACGGGGATCACCGGGCTGATGACCCGCCGGGCGATGAGGTAGATGCCGCCGATGAGGATGGCCAGGGCGCAGGTCTCGCCCAGGCAGCCGCCGGTCTTGCCCAGAAACAAGTCCAGGTAAGAGGGGAGCTCCCCGCCGCCCTCCTTCAGGATGCCCAGGGGGGTTGCGGTGGTGATGGAGTCCGCGGTGGCGGCGTAGTCGAAAGGCGCCACCCAGTGGGTCATGCGGGCGGGGAAGGAGTTCATGAGGATGATGCGGGCGGTGAGGGCCGGGTTTACAAAGTTCTGGCCGATGCCGCCGAACATCTGCTTGACCACCACGATGGCCACCACGCTGCCGAACACGGCGATGAGGGGGTGGATGGTGGCGGGCAGGTTCAAGGCCAGCAGCACGCCGGTGACCACGCAGCTCAGGTCACCCACGGTCTGGGGGCGCTTCATCACCTTCCGGCAGAGGAATTCGCTGAGCACGCAGGAGGCCACGCAGGTGAGGATGACCGCCGCGGCCTTGACGCCGAAGTAGACGATCGAGGCCAGCATGGCCGGGGCCAGGCCGATGATCACGTCCAGCATGATGTTCTGGGTGGTCCGCTTCCCGTTTAAGTGGGGGGAAGAGGAGACGATGAGTTTATCCATTTATTTCTTCCCTCCCTGTGCTTTCACATAAGTTTTTCCCAGGCGGATGGCCTGGACCAGCCGCCGCCCCGCCGGGCAGGAGAAGGCGCAGCAGCCGCACTCCATGCAGGTCATCACGTTCAGGGACTGGAGGGCCTCCACGTCCTTGTTCGAAGCGGCCTTTTCCAGCTTGGTGGGCATCAGGTCCATGGGACATGCCGCCACGCACCGGCCGCAGCGGATGCAGGCGGTGGGCTCGTAGAGCTTTGCCTCTTTCTCGCCGAAAGCCAAAATGGCGTTGTTCTGCTTGAGGACGGGGATCTCGTCGCTGGTGAGGGCGATGCCCATCATGGGCCCGCCCATCAAGATCTTCTTGGGCTCCTCCTTGTACCCCCCGCAGAAGGCGATGACCTCTTTGATGGGGGTGCCCACCGGCACGATCACGTTTTTGGGTTCTGCTACAGCAGAGCCGTCTACGGTGACCCGCTTTAAGGTGAGGGGCATGCCCGTGCGCATGTAGCTGGCCAAAAAGGAGATGGAGGCGATGTTCATCACCAGGCAGCCCACGTCGGCGGGCAGGCCGCCGGCAGGCACCTTCCGGCCGGTGCAGGCCTGCACCAGCACTTTTTCCGCGCCCTGGGGGTAGCGGCTCTTCAGGGGCAGCACCCGCACCTGGTCCTGGGGGTCACGCTCTTTATTGTCGGCGATCTCCCGCAGCTTCTGGATGACATCGGGCTTGTTGTCCTCCACGGCGATGAGCACCCGGGACACGCCCAGAATCTCCTTTACCTTGTAGACGCCCTCCAGCACGTTCTGGCCGTTCTCCAGGGCCTCCCGGTGGTCGGAGGTGACATAGGGCTCGCACTCCGCCACGTTGACGATGAGGGTGTCCAGCTCCTTGCCCTCGGGCACGTTCAGCTTTACATGGGCGGGGAAGCCCGCGCCTCCCAGGCCCACCAGGCCCGCAGAACGGGCGGCCGCCGCCAGCTCCCCCTTGTTGGTAATCGCCGCCGGGGGGTAGATGCCCGGGTCTTTTTCCATGAGCCCGTCTGAGTCGATGACCACCGCCGTGGTCATCTGGCCGCCGGTGAGCATCACCTGGGTGATGTCCGCCACCGTGCCGGAGACAGAGGCGTGCACCGGGGCGCATACATAGGCGTCACTGTCGCCCACCACCGTGCCCACGTACACATGGTCCCCCTTCTTCACCGTGGGGACGCAGGGCGCGCCGATATGCTGCTGCATGGGCAGTACGACCCGCTGGGGGGGCGGCATGGTGGCCGAGGGGATGCTCCAGGTGTTTTTGTGGTGGGGCACCGCCGCGCCGCCGTGGGTCCGGAACGGATGCTTCGGGAACTCCAACTCCATAAATCACACCAGCCTTTCGTTTCTCGTGTATTGGGGAAAGCCCCGGGGCATGGCGCCAGGGGCAGACTTTCCAAACTTCATTGTAACCGAAAAAAAGTGCTCTTGCAAGAAAAATAAAAAAATAACGAACTCCCCTCCAAATCCCAGCGGAAGGGACAAAAACAGCTGCCTTTGTATCCGCACGCCAGGACAGGGCTTCCCGGGGAAGGAGACCGGCGCGGGCTCGGGAAAACGGGGCCGGCAAAAGGCCGCAGGGCTCCTGCCCTGCGGCCTTGCTTTACGCCTGCTGGGAAGAGGCGGGCCGCCCGCGCCCCCCGCCGGTCCCGCCCCTGCGGGACCGGCGGCCCCTTTTTTGCAAAAGGGGCGGCCCCGGCGCAGCCGGGGCCGGGGGGCGCGTATGCGCGTGGAAGCTCCCGCTGTCTGAAAGCCTTACGGGCTGGCCTGCTTTTCCCGCTCCTTCCGGCACAGCTCCCGCCAGATGGTCAGCAGCATGGTGATGTAGCAGGCCCCGCCGCCGATGAAGTTGGAGATGGGCTCCGCCAAAAACACGCCGTTTACCCCCAAATTAAATAGATAGGGCAGCAGCAGGGTGAGGGGCGTGACGATGACCACCTTGCGGAACAGGGAGAAGAACACCGCCTGTTTCGAGCGGCCCAGGGCCACGGCGGCGCTCTGGCCGGCCATCTGCAGGCTCATCATAAAGAAGCCGAAGAAGTAGATGTGCATGGCGGGCTCGGCGGCCGCGGTCATGGTCTCCTCCCCGGAGAAGAGCCCGATGAAGAACTGGGGGAACAAAAACAGCAGCAGCCACACCAGGGTGGTGTAAACCACGCAGGCGACGGTGCAGAACAAGATCCCCTTCCGCACCCGGCGGTACTCCTCGGCGCCGTAGTTGAAGCCCATTACCGGCTGGGCGGCGCTGGTCACGCCGTTGATGGGGGTGGAGACCACCTCCCGCACCGAGTTGATGATGGTCATGACCCCTACGTACAGGTCCCCGCCAAAGGCCTGCAGGGTGGAGTTGCAGGCCACCTGGACGATGGAGTTGGTGATGGCCATGACAAAGCTGGAAAAGCCCAGGGAGACGATCTTCCACACCAGCCGGGCTTTCAGCCGCAGGTAGGGCCACTCCAGGCGGATGGGGGCCTTTTTCCCCCGCAGGAAGGAGAGGGCCCACAGCGCCGACAGGAACTGGGAGAGGATGGTGGCCAGGGCCGCCCCCTGCACCCCCATGTGGAACACGAAGATGAAGATGGGGTCCAGCACGATGTTGGTCACCGCGCCGATGGCCACGGTCATCATGCCCTTGCGGCCGAAGCCCTGGGCGTTGATGAACTGGTTCATCCCCAGGCTCACCATGACGAACAGGCTGCCGCACAGGTAGATGGTGAGGTAGCCGTCGGCATAGGGGTAGGTCACGTCGCTGGCGCCGAAGGCGTACAGCAGGGGCCGCTTGATGAGCAGCAGCACCGCGGTGAGCACCGCCCCGGTGCCGATGAGCAGGGCGAAGGTGTTGCCCATGATCTCCTTGGCCTTGTGGATGTCCCCCCGGCCCCGCTGGATGGAGAACAGGGGGGAGCCCCCCATGCCGAACAGGTTGGCGAAGGCTGTGACGATGGAGATGATGGGGAAGGTGAGCCCCAGGCCGGTCAAGGCGTTGCCGGCGGCGTCGGGCAGGCGGCCGATGTACATCCGGTCCACCACGCTGTACAGCACGTTGATGAGCTGGGCCACGGTCATGGGCAGGGCCAGGCGCAGGATATTCCCCGCCACACTGCCCTGGGAGAAGTCCACGGCAGCGCCCGGGGCGGCCTTGCGGCCAGGGTGAAAAACAGCGGGCATGATGCCCCCTCCTCTCAAAAACAGGGCGCCATACCGCCCAAAAATTTTACACTATGATAAAGATACCAGCTTTTCGCCGGTTTCTCAAGTTTTTTCTTTTCAAACCGCGGCTTCGGTGGTATAATATATCGGTTCGAGTAACTGGAAACAGAAAATCCCGGGGGCGTGTTCCGGCGCGCGGCCAAAGTTTCCGTTTGCCGAAAGGCCCGGGCCCAGGCAGGGACCTCCCGGCAAGCGGAAAGACGCCCCTTGTAAGGAAAGGAACGAGTGAGATATGGGACTTCGAGAAGATCTGCGCAACGTGGCCATCATCGCCCACGTGGACCACGGCAAGACCACCCTGGTGGACCAGCTGCTGCGGCAGTCCGGGGTGTTCCGCCAGAACGAGGCCGTGACCGACCGGGTCATGGACTCCGGCGACCTGGAGCGGGAGCGGGGCATCACCATCCTGTCGAAAAACACCGCCGTCATGTACAACGGCACCAAGATCAACATCGTGGACACCCCCGGCCACGCCGACTTCGGCGGCGAGGTAGAGCGGGTGCTGATGATGGTGGACGGGGTGCTCCTGCTGGTAGACGCCTTCGAGGGCTGCATGCCCCAGACCCGCTTCGTACTGAAGAAAGCCCTTGCCCTGGGCAAAAAGCCTGTGGTGGTGCTCAATAAGATCGACCGGCCCGGGGCCCGCCCCGCCGAGGTGGTGGACGAGGTGCTGGACCTGTTCATCGAGCTGGGCGCCAACGACGACCAGCTGGACTTCCCCGTGTGTTACGCCTCTGCCCGGGAGGGCTACGCCACCCTGGACCCGGAGCAGCCCGGCACCGACATGACCCCCCTCTTCGAGATGATTTTAAACGAGGTGCCCGCCCCCCAGGGAGACCTGGAAGGGCCCACCCAGGTGCTGTTCTCCAACATCGACTACGACGACTATGTGGGCCGCATCGGCATCGGCCGGGTGGAGCGGGGCACCATCAAGGTGGGGCAGACCGTCACCATCTGCGGCGGCGGGGAGGACCACCACCAGAACGCCAAGATCACCAAGCTGTACCAGTTTGAGGGCCTGAAGCGGGTGGAGCACGAGAGTGCCCGGCTGGGGGACATCATCGCCGTCTCCGGCATCGCCGACCTGAACATCGGCCAGACCGCCTGCGACGTTAACTGCGTGGAGCCCCTGCCCTTCGTGAAGATCGACGAGCCCACCGTGTCCATGAATTTCCTGGTGAACAACTCCCCCTTTGCCGGGCGGGAGGGCAAATACGTCACCTCCCGGAACCTGCGGGACCGCCTCTTCAAGGAGGTGGAGACCAACGTGGCCATGCGGGTGGAGGAAACCGACTCCGCCGACACCTTCAAGGTCTCCGGCCGGGGCGAGCTGCACCTTTCCATCCTCATCGAGCAGATGCGCCGCCAGGGCTACGAGTTCCAGGTGAGCCGGCCCACCGTCATCCTCAAGGAGAAAAACGGCGTCAAGCTGGAGCCCATGGAGCTGTTGATGATCGAGGTGCCCGACAGCTATGTGGGCGCCGTCATGGAGAAGATCGGTTCCCGGAAGGCGGAGCTGCTGAACATGGGCTCCCGGGAGTCCGGCACCACCCATCTGGAGTTCAAGATCCCCGCCCGGGGCCTGATGGGCTACCGCTCCGAGTTTTTGAGCGACACCAACGGCAACGGCATTATGAACCACGTGTTCGACAGCTACGAGCCCTATAAGGGGGACATCCAGCAGCGCACCCAGGGCTCCATCATCGCCCACGAGACCGGGGAGTCCACGGCCTACGGGCTGTTCTACGCCCAGGACCGGGGCCGCATGTTCATCGGGCCCGGGGTGGAGGTGTACGAGGGCATGATCGTGGGCGCCAACCCCAAAAACGAGGACATCGTGGTGAACGTGTGCAAAAAGAAGCACGCTACCAACACCCGGGCCTCCGGCTCTGACGAGGCCCTGAAGCTGGTGCCCCACTCCCAGCTGAGCCTGGAGCAGTGCCTGGAGTTCATCGCCGAGGACGAGCTGGTGGAGATCACCCCCAAGAGCATCCGCATGCGGAAGATGATCCTCTCCAAAGAGCTGCGCATGAAGCAGGCCAGCAAGAAAAAGTAAGGGACTTCCGGGGAGTTTGGGGCCCGCCCGCCCCGGGCCTCGCTCCGCGAGGGCCCTCGCCCCCAGCGGGGGCGGGGGTTTCGCCTCGCGAAACACGGGGCGGGCGGGGGAGAAGCTCCCCCGGGGGCCTTCCTGCCCCCTTATGATTGAAACAAACAAGAAAGGGACGTGACCCTTGGACATTGTCATCCTAGACCTGGAATGGAACGCGGCGTACAGCCGGCGGATCAAAGGGTATATCAACGAGATCATCCAGTTCGGCGCGGTGAAGTGCGGCCCGGACCTGGGGGTAAAAAGCCGGTTCTCCTGCTTTGTCAAGCCCCAGGTGGGCAAGCACGTCAACGCCTTGGTCACGGATCTCACCAGCATCACCGACGAGAACCTCACCGACGGCCTCACCTTCATGCAGGCGGTCAGCCGCTTCAAAAAGTGGGCCGGGGACTGCGTCATCCTCACCTGGGGCACCTCCGACATCCTCACCCTCATCGAGAATTGCCGGTATTTCAGCGGCGACGAGACCGTGCCCTTCCTCTCCCGGTACTGCGACCTGCAGCGCTACGCCCAGGAGCGCATGGGCCTGGGCACCAAAGAACAGGTGGGCCTCTCCAAAGCGGCCGAGCTGCTGGAGCTGGACCTCTCCGGCATGGACCACCACCGGGCCCTGGACGACAGCCTGATGGCCCTGGCCATCCTGCGCAAGGTCTACGACCGCCGGGCCCTGGCCCCCTTTGTCCAGGTGTGCGACGGGGAATTTTACCGGAGGATCACCTTTAAGACCACCTATATCTGCGACCTGAAGAGCCCCCTGGTGCAGCGCAGCCACCTGCGCTTCCCCTGCCCCAAGTGCGGCGGGGAGAGCCAGCGCAAGACCCGCTGGGAGCTGAAGAACAAGAGCTTCCGGGCGGAATTCCAGTGCCAGGCCTGCGGCCACCCCTTCGCCGGGCGGCTCTCCTTAAAACAGAAATACGAGGGACTCACCGTGAATAAAAAGACTTACCCCCTGCCCATCATCGAAGCTCCCCGGAAGGCCGACCCCGGCCCGGTGGGGGAGATGGACCTCTCCCTGCCCCAAGGGGTGGGGGTGCTGCGCTTTGCCGCCTGGCAGGGCCTGGCGGGCGTGAACCACGCCTTTACCACCCGTATCGGCGGGGTCAGCGAGAAGGAATTCGCCTCCCTGAACCTGGGCTTTGGCCGGGGGGATGGGGAAGAGCAGGTGGCGGAGAATTACCGCCGCTTCTGCGCCGCCGCGGGCTTCGACCCGGAGTCCCTGGTCTGCGGCGCCCAGGACCACCACGTGAACATCCGGGTGGTGGGGCCGGAGCACCGGGGCATCGGCATCTGGAAGGAGAAGGACATGGAGTCCATCGACGGGCTGTGCACCGACCAGGAGGGGGTCACCCTGGTGATCTACTGCGCCGACTGCGTGCCCCTCTATTTCTACGACCCGGCCCGCCACGCCATCGGCCTGGCCCACGCGGGCTGGCGGGGCACGGCGGCGGGCATGGCCAGGGTGATGACGGAGCGCCTGGCCGCCCAGTACGGCACCGCGCCCCAGGACCTGCGGGTGGCCATCGGGCCCTCCATCTGCAAGGAGTGCTTCGAGGTGGACGAGCCCGTGGCCAAGGAGTTTCTGGCCCTGCCCCAGGCGGAGGCCTTCGTCTCCGGCCCGGTGGGGGAGAAGTACCACGTGGACCTGTGGGAGTGCAACCGGCAATTCCTGCTTGCCGCCGGGGTGCTGCCGGAACATATCACCGTGGGGGGCGTGTGCACCATGTGTGAGAGCGACCTGCTCTTCTCCCACCGCAAGACCCGGGGCCGCCGGGGCAGCAACTGCGCCATGCTGGCCCTGGCCGGGGACCGATGATCCCCGCCTGCAAGCTGTGCCCCCGGCGCTGCGGCGTACCCCGGGGGGACACCGGCGCCGGCGCCTGCAAAAGCGGGGAGACGGCCCGGGTGGCCCGGGCGGCCCTCCATTTTTGGGAGGAGCCTCCCATCAGCGGCAGCCGGGGTTCGGGGGCGGTGTTCTTCACCGGCTGCCCTTTGGGCTGCGTCTTTTGCCAGAACTACGAGATCAGCGCCGGGGAAAACCAGGGGAGAGCCTTCTCCCCCCAGGCGCTCAGCGGGCTGTTTTTCTCCCTGGTGGAGCAGGGGGCCCACAACATCAACCTGGTGACCCCCACCCATTTCCTGCCCCAGGTTCGGCAGGCGCTGCTGGTAAAAAAGCTGCCGGTGCCGGTGGTGTACAACACCTCCGGGTACGAGCGGCCGGAATCCTTGAAAACCCTGGAGGGCCTGGTGGACATCTACCTGCCCGACTATAAATACGCCCAGCCCGACCTGGCGGAGGCCCTGTCCCGCGCGCCGGACTACCCGGAGACGGCCCTGGCCGCCATCGCCGAGATGGTGCGCCAGACAGGCGCCCCCCAGTACGACGGAGAGGGCATGATGACCCGGGGCGTGCTCATCCGCCACCTGATTTTGCCGGGCCACACGAAAAACTCCATGGCCGCGCTGCGCGCCATCGCCGGGCGCTTTCCCGGCATCCCCGTGAGCCTGATGGCCCAGTACACCCCCTGGGGCCTGGCGGCCCGGGAGGGGGGCGTGCCCGGGTACCCGGAGCTCTCCCGGCCCATCACCAAGCGGGAGCTCCAGAAAGTCCAGGAGGAGCTGTTTTCCCTGGGGCTGGAGGGCTTTGTCCAGTCCCGGAAGGCCAAGGGGGAGGGCTTCATCCCCGATTTCCACCAGTTTGGCACCTAGCCGCAAGGCTGATAGATCATCCTGCCCAGGGCAGGGGAAAGGAGAGCTTGCCATGCTCACCATGTTGCTGCAGTCCGCGTTGGAGAAGATCTTTTTGGATGCCAGGGAATTTCAGCCCCCCTACCTGCGGGGCAGCGGCCTGGGCGGGGAGCGCTTTGCCCTCCAGGCCGTGCTGGACTGGGACGGCTGGGGGAATCTGCCTGTCACCGTCACGGTGGACTCCCCCCTGCGGGACCACATCCGGCTGTACCGGGTGGGCCAGGTGCCCTGCCAGCTCCCCGCCTACCCCGCCGCCTGCGACGAGGACTACCTCACCACCCGCCCGGGACTGTTCCCCGACCCCCTGTTCCCCCTGGAGGACGGCGCGGTGGAGGTAAGCGGCTTCTCCCACACCACCCTGTGGCTGGAGGTAACTATCCCCAAGGGCTGGCCTGGCGGGGAGGTGCCCATCACCCTCACCGCCCAGGTGGGGGAGGAGCGGGCCCAGGCCGTCTTCACCCTCACTGTGGTGGGGGCGGACCTGCCGGAGCAGAAGCTCACCTACACCCAGTGGTTCTACGCCGACTGCATCGCCAGCTATTACGGGGTGCCGGTCTACAGCCAGCGCCACTGGGAGCTGCTGGAGGCCTACCTGAAAATGGCCGCCGAGGGCGGGGTGAACATGATCCTCACCCCGGTGCTCACCCCGGCTTTGGACACCGCGGTGGGCAGCGAGCGCCCCTGCACCCAGCTGGCAGAGATCGAAAAGCGCGGGGACCGCTACCGCTTCGACTTCGCCCGGCTGGACCGGTTCGTGGACCTGGCCCTGGCCTGCGGCATAAAGAAATTCGAGGTCTCCCACCTGTTCACCCAGTGGGGGGCGGGGTTCGCCCCGGCCATCTACGTCACGGAGGACGGGGAGCGGCGCCGGGCCTTCGGCTGGGACACCCCGGCGGACTCCCCGGAGTACCGGGGCTTTTTAAGCCAGTTCCTGCCCGCCCTCACCGCCTACTGGAAGGGGCGGGGCCTGCAGGACCGGGTGGTGTTCCACATCTCCGACGAGCCCGGGGAGGCCCATCTGGACTCCTACCGCCGGGCGAAGGAGGGGGCCGCCCCCTATCTGGAAGGCTTCCCCATCTACGACGCCCTGTCCGACTACAGGTTCTACGAAAAGGGCCTGGTGGACCACCCCATCCCGTCCAACGACCACATCGGCCCCTTCCTGGAGCACCGGGTGCCGGGGCTGTGGACCTACACCTGCTGCGCCCAGAACAGGAAGGTGGGCAACCGGTTCTTCGCCATGCCCTCCTACCGCAACCGGGTCTTGGGCCAGCAGTTCTACAAGTTCCGCATCCAGGGCTTTCTCCACTGGGGGTATAACTTCTGGTACACCCAGTACTCCCGGGGACTGGTGGACCCCTGCCAGGTGACGGACGCCGGCCGGGCCTTTCCCGGGGGAGACGCCTTCTCGGTGTACCCGGGGCCGGAGGGTCCCATCCCCTCCCTGCGGCTGAAGGTGTTCCACCAGGCGCTTCAGGACCAGCGGGCCCTGGAGCTGCTGGAGTCCCTGGCCGGCCCTGGGGCCGCCGCGGGCTGCATCCAGGATTTTGAAGGCATGACCTTCTCCCGCTACCCCCGCAGCGCACAGGCGCTGCTGGACACCCGGGAGCGGGTGAACAGGGCCATCGCCATGGCCTTACAAAAATAAAAAGTGAGATTTGAGAGAGGGATAGAATTATTATGTGGTTTCCATTAGCACTGATCACCGCCCTGTTCTGGGGCGGCTCCGACCTGTTTTCCAAAATGGGCACCGACCCCCGGGACAAGTACAGCCACCTGCGGATCATCATCATGGTGGGCACGGTTATGGGCATTCACGGCGCCATCCTGCTGCTCATCACCCACCAGAGCTTCGACCCCATGAGCATCATCAGGTACCTGCCGGTGTCCGCCCTGTACATCGGGGCCATGGCCCTGGGGTATGTGGGATTGCGGTTCCTGGACCTGTCCGTGTCCAGCCCGGTGTGCAACTCCTCCGGCGCGGTAGCCTCCCTACTGTGCTTCATCTTCCTGCCCGCCACCCGGGCGGACATGAACGCCTGGAAATTCCTGGCCATCGCCCTGGTGGTCATCGGCATCGTGCTGCTGTCTGTCTTTGACATGAAGGACGAGAACAAGGCCCGGAAATTCCGGGGCGAGGTCATCGAGGACAAGTACCGCATCAGCGCCATCGCCGTGTTCCTGCCCATTTTCTACTGCCTGCTGGACGCCCTGGGCACCTTCGGCGACATGGTGGTGCTGGACTCCCTGGTCTCCGAGGAGGAGGCCGAAATCGCCTACGAGTTCACCTTCCTGCTGTGCGCCATCGTGTGCTTCATCTTCCTGGTGTTTGTGAAGAAGCAGAAATTCAACATCTGGCAGGAGCGTGAGAAGGGCCTGGCCGCCCTGTGCGAGACCGCCGGCCAGTTCTTCTACGTGTACGCCATCGCCGCCAACCCCATCATGGCCGCGCCCCTGATCTCCAGCTACTGCCTGTTCTCTGTGATCCTCTCCCGCATCATCCTCAAGGAGAAGCTCACCGCCCGCCAGTACGGGGCCATCGCCGTGGCCATCTGCGGCATCGTCATCATGGGCGTGTTTGACGGTGCGTAACACGAGTCAAGTTTCGCTTGCGCTCAACTTACTCGGTCAAAAAGCCCATTCTGGCTTTTTGCGCACGAGTCAAGTCTCACTACGTTCGACTTACTCGGTCGAGTTTCGCTGCTGCGAAACTCGCAGGCAAAGGACAGGAAAAACCGCTATCCGCTTCGCTAACCGCGATTTTTGTTTTCCTGTTCCGGTTGTGCTGATAGGGCGAAACCTACAGCGCGGGCGACGGGATAGCCGAGCCGCCTGCCACCGCCCGCCCCGGCTTGCGCCGGGTAAGGTCCCGGCGCAAGCGCCTCCCCGCCTCCGGAGGGGAGGCCGCCGCGGGCTCCGCGGCGCGGGGCGGGCGGGCAAGCTGCGCTCCGCGAAGCCCTGGGAAAACGATCACAAAAAAGACTGCCTCTCCGCCAAGATCCGGCGGAAAGGCAGTTTTCCTTTTTGTGATTTGTCCTTACCTCCTGCGCGGCCAGACGTACAGCCCGTAGCCCAGCAGGCACAGGGAGATCACCGCGGCGCTGAGGGCCGAGCCGATGGCCACCGAGGTGTGGTTCAAGGGCCCCGCCACCATGCTGAGGAACACGGCGACGCCGTCCGCCGCCAGCAGGAGCCTGCTCAAATTCTTCTCCAACCCGTCCATGGGTCTCCCTCCTTTCCCGGTTTTCTCCCTCTATTATACACGATCTTCCCCCGGCTTGGCAAGGGGAGGCAGGGCGTTTGCCAGGGCGGCGAACTGCTCGAGGGAGAGCTGTTCGGCACGGGCGTTTGCGGGGATGCCGGCCGCCCCCAGGGCCGCCTCCACCTGGGCCTTGGGCAGCTCCAGGGAGGCGGAGATGGAGTTTGCCGCGGTTTTCCGGCGCTGGGCAAAGGCGGCCCGGCTCACCCGGAAAAACCAGCCCTCGTCCGCCACCTGCACCGGGGGCTCCCGGCGCAGGTCCAGGCGGATGACCGCCGAGTCCACGTTGGGCGGGGGCAGGAAGCTGCCCCGGCTCACCCCGAAGAGCACCTGGGGCTGGCTGTGGTAGTGGACCGACACGCTCACCGCTCCGCAGGCCCGCTGGCCCGGCTGGGCGCAGATACGCTCCGCCGCCTCCTTCTGCACCATCACGGTGATGCTTTTCAGGGGCAGGCCGCCCTCCAAAAGCCCCATGATCACCGGGGAGGTGATGTAATAGGGCAGGTTGGCGCACACGCATACCTCCTGCCCGCCGAATTTCTCCTGGATGAGGGCATGTAAGTCCAGCTTCAGCACGTCCCCCTGGACCAGCTCCACGTTGGGGCAGTCCGCCAGCGTCTCTCCCAGCACGGGGAACAGCCGCTGGTCCAGCTCGATGGCCACCACCTTTTTGGCCACCTGGGCAAGCTCGTAGGTGAGCACCCCCAGGCCCGGCCCCACCTCGATGGCCCCGGCGCACTCTGCCGCGCCGCTCTCCGCGGCCATGCGGGGGCACACCCGGGGGTCGATGAGAAAATTCTGCCCCAGCGCCTTGGAGAACCGGAAGCCGTGCCGTCCCAGCACCTCCTTGATGGTCGCGGGCCGCCATAGATCGCCCATGGTCACACTCTCTCCTTTTCCGTTCTTACTTGGTACAGGACCCGGCTCCCGTCGTCGTAGACTTTGGGGAACAGGGCGGCAAGCCCCACCTCGTCCACCTGGTACGAGCCCCGTTCAAAATCGCTTACCAGCACGTAGTCCACGCCCCAGGCGTCAAATAAATTCCGGGACGCCTCCGGCGCTTCGTACATCTGCCGGGCCGCCTCCTGCTGCCGGGTGTAGTCCAGCCCGTGGTAATAGAGGTAGGAGGGGGACCCGCACAGGATGTCCCGCCCCGCCAGGGAGGCCACCTCGTTGTTGTGGCGGCTGTCGGTGAGCACCAGGGCGTCCGCAGGCAGCTCCTCCTCCAGGTACGCGCTCAGGGCGATGGCCCCCGGGTCGAACAGCACGTACCGGGCCACCGCTTCCCGGCCCATGGTCAGCACCGCCGCGCAGCAGCACAGGCCCAGCGAAGCCCCGGCCAGGCAGCGCCGGGGGCCAGCGGCCTTCAGCCGGGACAAGCCCTGCCACAGAGCCTGGGCCCCGGCGCAGCACAAAAAGGCGAAGGCCACGTAAAACAGCTTGTTGTTGTCGTAGTCGTTGGGCTGGAACTCCACGAACTCCCCCAAAAACCAGATGGGCAGGGCAGGGGCATACTTCCCGAACTCCCCGGGCTTTGCCGCCAGCAGCCCCAGCAGGGCCAGCACCCCGGTCAGGCCCAGATTCTTCAGGTAGAACCACAGGTAGCTGTCCTCCCCGGTGACCCAGGCGAAGTGCCCCCGCACAAAGCCCCCGGCCTGGCCGAAGGTCCAGAACAGCAGCTGGGGCAGGGCCAGCCCGCAGGTGATGAGAAACAGCGCCCCCCAGGTGGACAGCAGCTGCCGCCCCTTACCCTGTCGGCACCGGAGGCACACCAAGACCATCGCCGCCCCCGCGCACAGGCAAAGCCCTGCCCCGGCGACCCACAGCAGCTTGGGGCTGTCCTCCCGGCTGGTGGCGTGGAGCACGGTCTTCAGGCTGGCCATGGCCAGAAGCCCCAGCACGACCAGGGCCTTCCCCAGCCGGGCGGCGGGACGGACCCAACCCAGGTCCCTGCATAGAGTATACACCATCCAGGCGCCGCATACCAGAGCTAACGCCAAAAAAGAGTGGGTGTGGATCATGGGCAGCAAGCCGGCCAGCACCCCGCCCCACCAGAAGTAGCGCTTCTGGCCCTGGAACGCCGCCCGGTACAGCAGGTACAGCAGGGGGAACAGCACCCCCCAGCCAAAGAGCAGCGCCCGCTGGGGCAGCATCATGTCCACCACCACGTTCACCCAGCGGATGTTTTCCTCCGTCAGGTTGGTGGGGGTCTGGTAAAACTCCGTGAAGATCCGGCTGAAATTCTCCCACCCGCCGCCGAGGAAATACACAAACCCCAGGCCGCCGTTGAAGAAGAACAGAGTCCAGGCGAGGAGGCCCTTGTTCCAGCTGCCCAGCAGCCGGGCGGCAAACAGCAGAAAGCCGAAGATCACCTGGCCCATGGCGAACCACATGGGCAGGGCGTAGGCAAGATTCAAAGGCGCGCCCACCAGGTACAACGAGGCGGACACGCTGTCCCCCAAAAAGGGGTAGGCCAGCCGGGTCCCCGGGAGGATGGAGTACTCCGGGGGGAATTCCCCCTGCCGGGCCAGGCTGGTGATAAAGCTCAGGTGCATGCACGTGTCCCCGTAGGTGGCCTGGCTGGAGTAGACGCACCCGTCTTGGAAAAGGAGGGATTTCCACACCAAAAAGCAGGCGAAGCCCCACAGGGCCACAGCCGCCCACAGGGCCTTCCTGCGGCGGAAGGCGAGAAGCGCCTGCCCCAGGCCCGGCCCCCGCCGGGAGAAGCGCCAGCACAGGGCCCCGCAGGCCAGGGCCAGCGCCAAAGCACACAGGTGGGCGGGCAGGGTGAAGCCCAGGAAAAAGGCGAACACCACCGGGAACCACTGGAGCATCACCGTGCCGGCCACGCTGCCCAGCAGCAGCTTTGCGCCGCCGCTCTCCCCGGGCAGGGCGAAGCGTGCCACAGCCATGCCGCAGCCCTGAAAAGCCCCGAACAGCGCCAGGGCGGCCAAAGCTCCCCAAAGGCTCCCCTCCATGGCGTCTCCCTCCTCTCCGTTTGCACATATCCTACCATTTTCTCACAAAAATGTAAAGTTGCGGACCAGGGGAAAATCGGGTATAATGGGGGAAACAAGAAGGGAGTGCTGTATATGGAAAAGATGGAGCGCCGGGACAAGGTGAATTACTATCTGGACCTGGCCGAGACTGTGGCCCAGCGGAGCACCTGCCTGCGCAGGCGCTACGGCGCGGTGATCGTAAAGAACGACGAGGTGATCTCCACCGGGTATGTGGGGGCGCCCCGGGGCCGGGCCAACTGCTCCGACCTGGGGTACTGCCTGCGCACCCAGCTCAACGTGCCCCGGGGGGAGCGCTACGAGCTGTGCCGCTCCGTCCACGCCGAGGCCAACGCCATCATCAGCGGCTCCCGCCGGGACATGCTGGGCAGCACCCTGTACCTGGCGGGCCAGGAGGTCCCCACCGGGGAGTACATCCAGAACGCCACCTGCTGCTCCATGTGCAAGCGCATGGTCATCAATGCGGGCATCGAGACCGTGGTGGTGCGGGACGATAAGGACCACTACCGGATCATCCCCGTAAGCAGCTGGGTGGAGGAGGACGAGTCCCTCCAGGGCCAGCTGGGCTACTGATGGAGAACAGCCAAAAGCGCCCCCACTACGGCGCTCTGGACACCCTCCGGGGGCTGTGCGTGGTCAGTATGGTGGCCTACCACGCCATGTACGACCTGGTGTATCTCAAGGGCTTTCCCGCCCCCTGGTACGGGGATTGGCCCGGTTACCTCTGGCAGCAGAGCATCTGCTGGACCTTTATCCTCCTCTCGGGCCTGTGCTGGAATCTCTCCCGCCGCCACCTGCGCCGGGGCTTGATCTTAGTGGGCTGCGGGGCGGTGATCACCCTGGCCACCTGGCTGGCCATGCCCAGCCAGCTCATCCTCTACGGGGTGCTGAACCTGCTGGGCCTCTCCGCCCTGCTGCTCATCCCCCTGGACAAGGCCCTGCGGAAGCTGCCCCCCTGGCTGGGGCTTGCGGGGGCGGGGGCGCTGTTCTTCCTCGCCCGGGGAGTGCCCCGGGGCTACCTGGGCTTTGAGGGCCTGCGGCTTTGGGACCTGCCCGCCGCCCTCTACCAGTGGGACGCCCTGGCGGTGCTGGGGTTCCACTCGCCCGGCTTTTCCTCCACCGATTACTTCCCCCTGTTGCCCTGGTTTTTCCTGTACCTGGCAGGGTATTTCCTGTGGAGGGTGCTAACCCCCCACAGGAAGGTGCTGGAGCTGCTCCAGCCGGGGCTGCGGCCCCTGCGCTTCGTGGGCAGGCACAGCCTGCTCATCTACCTGGTCCACCAGCCCCTGCTGATGGTCCTCTTCTGGTTCCTCTAAAAAAGTTTGCCCGGGCGGTTGCCCGGGCATCCCTGTTTTTTCGGGGATTTTCCCGGGTTCTCTTGTGCCTGGGGAAAATCTGTAGTACAATGAGGCATAGCAAACTGGAGGAGGCAGCGGCATGGAGAACATCGATTTGAGTTTGGAGATCAGCCGGCTTTTGCACTACGGCCTGCAGCAGGGCCTGCTGGAGAAAGAGGACTTCTCTTACAGCGCCAACCGGATGCTGGCCCTGCTGGGGGCCAGGGAGTTTACCCCCCAGCCGGTGGAGGAGGAGCTCCCCTACCCGGCGGAGCCCCTGGAGCGGGTCTGCGACTGGGCCGCGGAGCAGGGCCTTTTGGACCCGGACACCCGGGACGCCAGGGACCAGCTGGACACGGAAGTGATGAACTGCATGATGCCCCGGCCCTCCCAGGTGGCGCGGGAATTTTACAGCCGGTATCAGGCGGACAAAAAGTCCGCCACCGACTATTATTACCACCTGAGCCGGGCCTCCCACTACATCCGGGTGGACCGGGTGGAGAAGGACAAGATGTGGACCGCCCCCACCGAGTACGGGGACCTGGTCATCACCATCAATCTCAGTAAACCCGAAAAGGACCCCAAGGCCATCGCCGCCGCCCGGAACGCCCCCCAGGCCGGCTACCCCAAGTGCGCCCTCTGCCGGGAGAACGAGGGCTACCTGGGCAGCCTGAACCAGGCCGCCCGGGGCAACCACCGGCTCATCCCCCTCACCCTGGGCGGGGAGCCCTGGTACCTGCAGTACTCCCCCTACGTCTATTACAACGAGCACTGCATCGTCCTCTCCGGGGAGCACCGGCCCATGAAGGTCACCCGCCAGAGCTTCCAGCGCCTGCTGGAGTTTGTCACCTTCCTGCCCCACTACTTTGTGGGCTCCAACGCGGACCTGCCCATCGTGGGGGGCTCCATCCTCACCCACGACCACTTCCAGGGGGGCTACTACGAATTCCCCATGGCCAAGGCCCCGGTGCGGGAGAAGGTCCGCTTCCCCGGCTTCGAGAACGTGGAGGCCGGCATCGTGAAGTGGCCCATGTCTGTCATCCGCCTGCGGGCGGCAGACAGGGAGGCCCTGGTGGACCTGGCGGATAAAATTTTGACCAGCTGGCGGGGGTATTCCGACGAGAGCGCGGACATCCTGGCCTTTACCGGGGACACCCCCCACAACACCATCACCCCCATCGCCCGGCGGCGGGGGGAGGACTTCGAGCTGGACCTGGTGCTGCGCAACAACCGCACCACCGAAGAGCACCCCCTGGGGCTGTTCCACCCCCACGCAGAGTACCACCACATCAAAAAGGAGAACATCGGCCTCATCGAGGTGATGGGCCTGGCCATCCTGCCCCCCCGGCTGCTCACCGAGACCGAGCTGCTGGAGGAGGCCCTCACCCACCCGGACCGGGCCGCCGCCATCCTGGCCCGGCCGGAGATGGAGAAGCACCGGGCCTGGTACGAGGAGCTGAAGGCCGCCGGTGCCGGCCAGGGGGAGACCCGCCGGGCCATCCGGGAGAGCATCGGCGTGGTGTTCGGGAAGATTCTGGGCAACGCCGGGGTGTATAAGGACACGGAGGCAGGCCGGGAGGCGTTCCGCCGGTTCTGCGCCCAGGTGTGAGGCAGCCCCCGGCCCCCAGCCTGGGGGAGCGGCTGCTGTGCCTCTTTTTCCCCGCCCGGTGCCTGGGCTGCGGGGCGGTGGTGTACCCGGAGGAGTTTTTCTGCGGCGCCTGCCGGGCAAACCAGCCGGAGGGGTTCTGCTTCCGGCGGCTGGACCTTCCGGCGGGCTCCCTGCCGGTGGCGTCACCCCTGGCCTATACCGGTGGGTACCGGCGCGCGCTGCACCAGTACAAGTTTTCGGGGTATAAGGGGGACGCCGGCCGTCTGGGCCGGCTCATGGTCCCCTGCGCCGAAGCCCTGGGGCTGGCCTTTGACGGGGTGGCCTACGTGCCACTGTCCCGGCGAGGGAGGAAAAAGCGGGGCTACGACCAGAGCCGCCTGCTGGCCAAGGCGGTGGCCAAATCCCTGGGCCTGCCCCTGCTGGACGTGCTGGAAAAGGCCCGGGAGACGAAAATACAGCACCAGCTGGGCCGGGAGGAACGGGCCCAGAACGTGCGGGGCGCCTACCGGGCCACAGGGCCTGTGGCCGGGCGGACCCTGCTGTTGATCGACGACATTGTGACCACCGGCGCCACCTTGACCGAGTGCGCCGGGGCGCTGTACCGGGCCGGGGCCAGGGCGGTGGGCTGCCTGTGCGCCGCCGACGCCCCCGGACCCGATAACGAGAGGAGGTCGCCAGGATGATCCACCGTTTTTCCCGGGAGGAGCTGCTCATCGGCAAGGCGGGCCTGGAAAAGCTGCAACAGGCCCGGGTGGCGGTGTTCGGCATCGGCGGGGTGGGCAGCTATGTGGTAGAGGCCCTGGCCCGCAGCGGTATCGGGGCCCTGGACCTGTTCGACAGCGACACTGTGGCCCTCTCCAACATCAACCGGCAGCTCATCGCGTTGGAGTCCACCCTGGGCCGTCCCAAGGTGGAGGCGGCCCAGGAGCGGGTGCTGCAGATCAACCCCGCCTGCCGGGTGGAGGCCCGGCAGCTGTTCTTCACCCCGGAGAACGCCGGGGACATCGATTTCTCCCAGTACGACTACGTGGCCGACGCCATTGACACGGTGACGGGGAAGCTGGAGCTCATCCGCCGCTGCCGGGAGGCGGGGGTGCCGGTGATCTCCTGCATGGGCACGGGGAATAAGCTGGACCCCACCGCTTTCCGGGTGACTGCCATGGAGAAAACCAGCGGCTGCCCCCTGGCCCGGGTCATGCGCCGGGAGCTGAAAAAGCGGGGCATCGCAGGGGTCAAGGCGGTGTGGTCGCCGGAGGAGCCCCTGGCCCCTGCCCCTTCCCCCGGCGACCAGAAGGGCACCGCGGGCCGCCCCACCCCGGGGAGCATGGCCTTTGTGCCCAGCGCGGCAGGGCTCATCCTGGCTGGGGAGATCGTAAAGGACCTGTTGGGGGAGACCCTCAGAAAAGGAGGAGAGCGGCATGGATAGAGAGCGCATCGAACGGGCTGTCCGGGAGATCTTAGAGGCCGTAGGGGAGGACCCCGGCCGGGAGGGGCTTTTGGAGACCCCCGCCCGGGTGGCGCGGATGTACGAGGAGATCTTCTCTGGGCTGGAGGCAGACCCGGAGGAGCACCTGAAGATTTTTGACGAGGGGGGCCGCCACGACGAGCTGGTGCTGGTGAAGGACATCCCCCTCTACTCCGTGTGCGAGCACCACCTGCTGCCCTTTATCGGCAGGGCCCACATCGCCTATATCCCCAAAAACGGCAGGATCATCGGCCTGTCCAAATTCGCCCGGATCGTGGACTGCTTTGCCCGCCGGCCCCAGGTCCAGGAGCGCCTCACCGGCCAGATCGCCGACTTCCTCTATGAGAAGCTGGAACCCCTGGGGGTGGCGGTGTTCATCCAGGCGGAGCACCTGTGCATGACCATGCGGGGGGCCCGGGCCGCCGGGGCCCTCACCCAGACCTCCGCCCTGCGGGGCTGCATGCGCAGCGACGCTAAGACCCGGGCGGAGGTCATGGCCCTGCTGGGCGGGAGGTAGGGATGGAGACATTTCTCGCCCGGGGGAAGAGCTTCCCCCTCACCCACACCTATGTGATGGGCATTTTGAACATCACCCCCGACTCCTTCTCCGATGGGGGCCGGTACCTGGACCCCGCCGCCGCCCTGGCCCGGGCCAGGGAGATGGAGGGGGAAGGGGCGGACATCCTGGACATCGGCGGCCAGTCCACCCGGCCGGGGCACACCCCTGTCTCCCCGGAGGAGGAGTGGGCCCGGCTGCAGGAGGTGCTCCCCGCCCTGCTGGCCGGGACAAAGCTGGCGGTGTCGGTGGACACCTTCTACCCCCAGGTGGCGGAAAAGGCGTTGGAGACCGGGGCCCATATCATCAACGACGTGTCCGGCTTCGGGGAGGAGATGCTGGCCGCTGTGGCGGGCTCCGGCTGCGGGTGCGTGGTCATGTTCCCCGGGGGCGGGGAGGGGCGCAGCGTCTCCGGGGCGGCCCGGGCGTTCTTCTCCCGCCGCCGGGAGGACGCCGCCCGCTATGGCATCGGGCCGGAACACCTGTGCTTCGACCCGGGCGTCGGCTTTGGCACGACCTATGAGGAGGACCTGGCGCTCATCGCCCAGGTGGGGGAGGCCCGGCTGCCGGGCAGCGCCTGTCTGATGGCCGCCTCCCGGAAGCGGGTCACCGGCCGGGCAGGCGGGGGAGAGGCCGGCCCCCTGCCCGTGGAGGACCGCCTGGCCCCCACCCTGGCCGCCCACACCGCCGCGGCCCTGGGGGGCGCGGACATCCTCCGGGCCCACGATGTGAAAGAGACGGTATGGGCCGCCCGCATGGCGGACGCCCTGAAAGCCCACAGGGGCTGAAAAACAGGAGGGACCAAAAATGGACACTGTTTACCTCAAGGGGCTGGAGATCTTCGCCTACCACGGGGTCAACCCCGAGGAGAAGGAGGACGGCCAGCGTTTCGTGCTGGACCTGGCCATGAAGGCGGACCTCTCCGCGGCCCGGCGCAGCGACGACCTGAACGACACGGTGAATTACGCCGCGGTGCGCAAAACCGTGGAGCGGGCCTTCACCGGGGCGAAGTACGACCTGATCGAGCGGGCGGCCCAGGCGGTGTGCGACGCGGTGCTGGCGGAACACCCCCGGGTGCAGGAGGTCACCCTGCTGCTGAAAAAGCCCGAGGCCCCCATGAACGCCGTGTTCGACTACGCCGGGGTGGAGATCACCCAAAAACGGGAGGAGGGATGACCATGAAAGCCGTATTGGGCCTGGGGGGCAACCTGGGGGACCGGGAGCAGAACCTGGCCGCCGCCCTGGACGGGCTGGAACAGCTGCCGGGCACCCAGATTTTAGCCCTTTCCAACGTGTACGAGACCGAGCCCTTCGACGTGACGGACAGCCAGGACAACTACCTAAACTGCTGCGCCCTTCTGGAGACGGCGCTGTCCCCGGAGGAGCTGCTGGACCGGTGCCTGGCCCTGGAGGTGAAGCTGGGCCGGGTGCGCACCGGCTACCACAGCGCCCGCACCGTGGACATCGACCTGCTGCTGTGCGAGGGGGCTGTTTCCAACACGGAAAAACTCACCCTGCCCCACCCACGCATCCGGGAGCGGGCCTTCGTCATGGTGCCCCTCTCCGACCTGTTCCCCGGCCACCAGGCCTTTGGCTACGATTTCCACGACGCCTACGAGGCCGTGGACAAGGGCGGGGTGCTGCTGTACAAATAGGCCCCATCACGGGGCACACAAAAAGCGAGGTGTTTGCCATGCCGGAGCTGGATCTGGAACGACTTTTTGCGGAAATGGGCCAGCGGGAGAAGGCCGATAAGCTGGAGCGCTACCGCCGCCTGAACGCCCTGGCCAAGCCCGGGCAGATCTTGCTGGCAGGCTCCAGCCTGATGGAGCAGTTCCCCATCCACGAGCTGCTCCAGGACGCCGGGGTCAGCCTGCCGGTGTACAACCGGGGCGTGGGGGGCTTCGTCACCCAGGAATTTCAGGCCGCCCTGGACGTGTGCGTGCTCCAGCTGCGGCCCAGGCACATCTTCCTCAACATCGGCACCAACGACATGAACGGCCCCGACTATACCCTGGAGGGGCTCCTCGCCCGGTACGAGGCCATAGTTAGGGAGATTTTGGAGAAGCTGCCCGGGGTGAAGATCACCCTGCTGGCCTATTACCCCCTCTGCGAGTCCCGCATGAGGGAGGACCCCCACATGGCAGAGGTGCTGCGCTACCGCAACAACCGGACCATCGCCCAGGCAAACCAGGGGGTAGAGACCCTGGCCCGCCGCCTGGGGCTGTCCTTCGCCAACTGCAACCAGTACCTGGTGGACAGCACCGGCGGCCTGAAGGAGGAGTACACCATCGAGGGCATGCACATTTACGGCGACGGCTACGCCATGGTGCTGAAAGCCCTGCTGCCCCTGCTCCAGGCGGCTGCTGCCCAGATGTAGTTTTTGGGGGCCTTGGTGTGCGCGCAAAAAAGAGCTGCCGACTCCATGGCAGCTCTTTTTTAATCATATGTCAGACCCGGCAGCGCTCACCCCTCCACACCCCGTGTAGAGGTCAAAAGCGTCAGCTCCCCGTTTTCCTCTTTGCGGAAGGTGTTTTCCTCGTAGAAAAAGGCGCAGTGAAATTTCCCGCCTTCAAAGCTGGGCACCGCGTAGTACAGGCGGTTGACCAGGGTGGTCTCGTCCTCGTAAACGTCATGGTCCCCCAGGGGCACGGGCGCGGCGGGATTCTTCGGGGAGTTGGGTGACTTCATGTGCATCGGGCGCCTCCTGAAAACGGGCGGTCTCTACCAGTTGGGCGAAGGTCCGGACGAAGGCCAGGACCTCCTCGGAGAGCTGGCCGAGAAACAGCGCCAGCGTGGTGGCGCACGGCAGATGGACGCCCTGCTCCAGCTTTTGGTAGCTGCGGGCCGTCAGGTACAGCGCCTCCGCCAGCTTTTCCTGGGTGAGGTGCTTCTCCAGCCGGAATCCCCGCACCTGGCCGACCCAAAAAACAAGGAACTGCCTCTCGTACCTTCGCAACGGCAAGACCTCCCACAAAACTACACGAACCTTTTTGCTTGCAGGAAAATCTTACCAGTTGCAACGCTATTCTACCACGTCCTATAGGACGTGTTTTGTCGATTTTTGTAGAGACTTTTCGCTTTTTATACCGCCGCACCACAGAAAAAGGGGGGAAGACAGGTTTTTAGCCGGTTCAAACAAAACTCTCATCCACGCCCTCCGTGGGGAGGGCGACTACCTGGAAATCGCCATAGGGTACCTCAAAACTATTTCTATCCACGCCCTCGCAAGGAGGGCGACACCTCAACGGTGAGAGGCGGGAGTTGGTGGTGCGATTTCTATCCACGCCTTCCGCAAAGGGAGGACGACTCCGCTCTCCGTCCCACCACCAGGGAACAGGTGAAATTTCTATCCGCGCCCCCAAGAGGGGGCGACTCCCAACAGAAAAATTTTTCCATCATCCAGGAGCCAAAATCGCCCAGGGGGACAGACGCTGCACCGTGGTCAGGCGACCTCCTCGGAGTGGCCTGCTTCTGCCAGCTTGCCAAAAGTGTGGACGAACGCGAGAATTTCCTGGTCGGGCAGCAGGTTGAGAAATAGGGGCAGCGTGATGGCCGACGGTCTGTGAACGCCCCGCTCCAGCTTTTGATAATTGCGGACGTTAACGTGCAGCTTTTCTGCCAGCTTTTCTTGGGAGAGGCTCATTTTCGCACGGAACTCCCGGACGCGGACGACCCAAAAGTCGAGAAACAAGTCCTCGGACTTTCGCAAGCGCAAGACCTCCTACAAAACCATACAACACTTTTTGCTTACAGGAAAATCTTACCAATTCTCACCCTGGCTTACCACATCCCATGGGACGTGGTTTGTCGGTTTTTGCCTATGCACTTATACTTTTATTATACCATAGAAAAAAGACGACCGCAACAGTCGCTCTATAACAGGTGATTTTGGGATTTAGGGTGGGCGGCCACGAGCCAAGTCTTACTTACGTTCGACTTGCTCGGGCGGGTGACCCCGCGAGACAGGAAAATCCCCCTGGGTTTTGCCCACCGGGATTTTGTACGGAGACTGCAAGCCGCTGAGAAAAAGTTGCGCCCTTGCCCTTTTCCGCAAAAAGTTGTTAGTGCAGCGGAGGCGTCGCGACCGCGCTTGCAAGGGAGCAGCCGGAGCAAACGAGACTTTTTGCGGGGAGGAGCGGTAGTCCGAACGGCGTAGCCGCGATTTTCAAAAATGAAAATCGCGGTGAGCCACAAGGACTCACCGCGACGTGGTGGACCCAAAGGGATTCGAACCCTCGACCTCTCGGATGCGAACCGAACGCTCTCCCAGCTGAGCTATGGGCCCATGTGCCGTTTTTTAGACAGCACGAATATTTTAGCACAAGCGGGGCTGGTTGTAAAGGGTTTTTCTCACTTTTTCCCGCCGGAAGCGGCAAACAGGTCGATGTGCAGCCACTTTCCCCGGTACAGCCGCCCCAGGAAGATCAGCCCCCGGGCGCAGAGCTCCGCGGCCATGGCCAGCCACACGCCCACCAGCCCCAGACTCCCCACCAGGGCCAGGGACAGGGTGATGCGCACGCCCCACATGGAAGCCAGGCTGATGAGAAACGGCCCCTTGGAGTCCCCGGCGCCCCGCAGCGCGCCAGAGGCCACGATGGACGCCCCGAACAGGGGCTCGGCAAAGGCCACGATGCGCAGCACCTGGCTGCCCAGGTCGATGACCTCCGCCTCCTGGGAGAAGATCATAATGAGCTGGGGGGCGAAGAGGAACAGCACCGCCCCGCCCAGGGTCATCATGCCCACGCCCATCCAGGTGACCATCCGGGCGAAGCGTTGGGCCAGGTCCTTCCGCCCCGCGCCGATGGCCTGGCCCACCAGGGTGGTGCCGGCCACCGCCACGCCGGAGGCCGGCAGGTAGCTGATGGATTCCGCGGTCACCGCCAGGTGGTTGGCCGCCACCGCCACGGTGCCGATGCCGGTGATGATGGCGGTGATGACGATCTGGGCCACGCACATGATGGAGCGCTCCAGGGCGGCGGGAAGCCCCAATCGCCAGGCGGCCAGCAGGCAGCCCCGCTCGAACTTATAGCGCTGGTGCAGGCTGATGCGGATGGGGGACTTTTTGCGGAACAGGGCCGCCAGAAACAGCAGGCACACCAGGGCGGTGGAGAGCCCCGAGGCAAAGGCCGCGCCCCCTACGCCCCATCCCGCGCCCCACATGGTGAAGCGCAAGCCCAGCACCTCCACCGGGCGGGTGGGGTAGATGAACAAGGTGTTGAGAATCACGTTGAACACATTGATCATCAGGTTGAGGACCATGGGGGTCTTGGTGTCCCCGGCGCAGCGGATGGCGGCGCTGAACATGTTGGTGCCCAGGGTGAAGGGCATGGCGCAGGCCATGATCCGGAAGTACAGGGAGGCGTCCCCCCGGACGGCGGGCTCGGCGCCCAACAGGGCGGGCAGCGGGAAGGAGAGGGCGAATCCCACCGCCCCCATGAGGATGCCGAAGAGGACGGTAAAGCGCAGGCTCTGCCACACCACCCGCCTGGCGTCCTCCCCCCGGCCGGCCCCCAGGTGCTGGGCCACCTGCACGGAAAAGCCGATGGCCGCCGCGGCGAAAAACCCGTTGAACAGCCAGGTGGTGCTGGCGGTAAGGCCCACCGCCGCCGTGGCCTGGGAGCCCAGGGACCCCACCATGGCGGTGTCCACGTACTGCACCAGGGTGATCATGATCTGCTCGACAATGGCGGGCCAGGCCAAAAACAGCACCGCGCCCAGGGTGGACTTTACCGGCGGGGTGCCCTGGTGGGCGAGCAGCTTCGAAATGCGGTCGCTCATACTTCGTAATCGATGCTCACCCGGCCGTCAGGCTCCCGCAGCTCTTTCACGAACTGGCCGAAGGCCACGTGGCTGGGGTGCTTCTGATAGCGGAGCATCTCCTCCATATTCCGGAAGGTGGACACCAGGATGTAGTCGTAATTCCCCGGCGCCGAGCCAGGCGCGCCGAAGTAGACCTCCAGGTCCGCGATCTCCGGGATCTCCTCTTTCAGGGCCAGCATCCTGGCCCGGGCGGCCTCCAGGTTTTCGGCCTTGGTCCTGCCCTGTGCCGTGTCTTTGAATTTGAACATGACGATATGCTTGAGCATCTCCGTTCGTTCCTTTCTCCCCAAAGGTGGCGTTTTCCCCCATCTTACCTCATTCCGGGGAGAAATGCAAGGGGGTTTGTGCCCTCCTGTTTCCGAGATTGTTCTTTCAAAGGTATCCCCGCGTTTTTGTGCCGGGACGTTTTCTTTTTCCGAAGCCGCAGGGGCGCAAAGCCGAGACTGTTTTGTGATTTTATTCCGGGGCCATTGGCCCGCCCTGCGCAGTATGCTATACTATAATAAGCGATTAGGCCGTCCCCCTCTTGGGGGCGTGGATAGAAATTTCACCTGCTCCCTGGTGATGGGACGGAGAGCGGAGTCGCCCTCCCTTTGCGGAAGGCGTGGATAGAAATTTTGGCCTGGAGGACGGCAAGTACGGGCGAGCCAGTCGCCCCCTCTTGCGGGGGCGTGGATAAGAGATCAACCGGCGAAAAACCTGTCTTCCCCCCTTTTTTCTGTGGTGCGGCGGTATAAAAAGCGAAAAGTCTCTACAAAAATCGACAAAACACGTCCCATAGGACGTGGTAGAATGGCGTTGTAACTGGTAAGATTTTCCTGCAAGCAAAAAGGTTCGTGTGGTTTTGTGGGAGGTCTTGCCGTTGCGAAGGTACGAGAGGCAGTTCCTTGTTTTTTGGGTCGGTCAGGTGCGGGGGTTCCGGCTGGAGAAGCACCTCACCCAGGAAAAGCTGGCGGAGGCGCTGTACCTGTCGGCCCGCAGCTACCAAAAGCTGGAGCAGGGCGTCCACCAGCCATGCGCCACCACGCTGGCCCTGTTCCTCGGCCAGCTTACCGACCAGGAGGTCCTGGCCTTCGTCCGGACCTTCGCCCAGCTGGTGGAGACCGCCCGTTTTCAGGAGGCGCCCGATGCACATGAAATCACCCAACTCCCCGGAGAATCCCACCGCGCCCGTGCCCCTGGGGGACCATGACGTTTACGAGGACGAGAACACCCTGGTCAACCGCCTGTACTACGCGGTGCCCAGCTTTGAAGAGGGAAAATTTCACTGCTCTTTCTTCTTTGAGGAAAACACCTTCCGCAAAGAGGAAAACGGGGAGTTGACGTTGGTCCACTCGGAATATGGGATAGACGCCGCTAAAATCTGAGAGGCCGGTGCCCTATCCCCGGCTTTTTTGGAAAAATCACAGGGCCGCACCCCGGGCGGTGGGCAGTCATCCCGTTGCATCTCCCGGCGGGCGTGGTATAATGGGGGAAAGATATTTGCGGGGAGGCGGTACGGATGTTCCGGGTGAGGAAGGAGGCCTTTGCCATCATCGGCAAGGAGGGCTCCACCGCGGAGGGCGAGGGCTTTATCCAAAAGCTGTGGCAGGAGGCCAACGGCCATTTCGATGAGATCGCCCACCTGGCAAAGCGGGGCCCGGGCGGGGAGCTGGTGGGCATCTGGGGGGCCATGACCGACTTTTCCCGCTCCTTCCGGCCCTGGGAGGACGGCTTCCGCCAGGGCCTGTACCTGGCGGGGGTGGAGTGCGCCGGCCAGGCGGAGGCGCCCGCCGGGTGGACAAAATGGACCATCCCCGGGTATGAGTACCTGGCGGTGGAAAATCGCGATGGGGCCTTTGGGGAAACCCTGGAGAGCCTGGGGGAGCAGGGGCTGTCTCTGGCGGGGGCGGTGCATGAATATACAGACCCGGCCACGGGGAAGGAGTACCTGTATTTTCCCATCAGGCGGCTGCCGCCGGAGTAGGGGGAGGCCACTTCCCGATCACAATAAAAAAAGCCCGGCGGACCGGGCGGGAACAGCTGCATACACCAAACCTCCAAAGGGAAGGATTCCTTTGGAGGTTTTCCTTTGTGGATAGGATAGGCTACAATACAGTTCACAGCACAGGACTATGGCGGACAACCGCCAGAGGAGGTATGCAACATGGATGACCGGCGTATCAGCCGAGACCAGATCGAGGGCTTTGCCCGAATGCTGCGAAGGGAGGAGCTCCGCGAGAGCACCATCGAAAACTATCTCCGGCACGTGGCGGCGCTGGGGGCGTGGATGGGGGACGCGCCTGTGACCAAGGAGCGGGTGGCGGCGTGGAAGGAGTCGCTGCTGGAGGGCGGGCGCTGCCCCGGGACCGTGAACAGCATGCTGGTGTCCGCCAACCGGTTTCTGGCCTTTCTGGGGTGGGGCGACTGCCAGGTAAAGGCGCTGCGCGTCCAGCGCCAGCTCTTCCGGGAGAACCAGCGGGAGCTGACCCGGGGGGAGTTCGACCGGCTTATCGCCGCGGCCAGGGCGGCGGGGCGGGAACGGCTGCTCTTGCTGATGGAGACTATCTGCTCCACGGGCATCCGGGTAAGCGAGGTGAAGTATATCACCGTGGAGGCCCTGCGGTGCGGCAAGGCGGAGATCGCCCTGAAGGGCAAGATCCGCACCATCCTGCTCCCCGCCAGGCTGTGCCGGAAGCTGCTGAAGTACTGCAAAAAAAGAAACACCGTCTCCGGCGAGGTGTTCCTCACCAAAAACGGTTCCAGCCTGTCCCGCAAGCAGATCTGGGCGGAGATGAAGTCCCTGTGCGGGCTGGCGGGGGTGGCGCCCTCCAAGGTGTTCCCCCACAACCTGCGGCACCTGTTCGCCCGGGCCTTTTTCAAGGCCTGCCGGGACGTGGCCCAGCTGGCGGACGTGCTGGGCCACAGCTCTATGGAGACCACCCGCATCTACCTGATCTCCACCGGGGCGGAACACGCCCGCACCCTGGAGCAGCTGCGGCTGGTATCGTAGAGGACAAAATAACGATATTGTCTCAACATAAGCCCATAACTTACCCTACATTTTACCACAGGGCCTGGGAAAGAACAAGGTAAAATTAAAGAAAAGCGCAAGGAAATAGCCGAGGAACATGAATATGTGTTCTATCGGCTGGATTCGTGCGCTTTTCTTGTTTTTACCGGGAAATGGCCGGGCCAAAACCGGGGTTTTTGGTATCGATTTTTTGCAAACCGCCCGGGCGGACAGGACAATATCGTTAAATTGTAGAGCCCAGAGGACAGCCCAGGGCGCGGGAAATACCGGAAAGGATGTGCTGGAGCGTGTACGAGCGAATGGGTTTGTTGGAACGCTGCACAGAGGAGGTGGGGTGCGCCTACCTTTCGGATTTGCGGTATTTGGACACCGAGGAGAGGTTCCGCCTGGCGGGGGCCGTGGAGCAGATCCCCCCGGGGGACTACAGCCTGGCCGAGTGGAACGACGCCCTGGACTACCTGGCAGGCGGGGCCCCCGCCCCTTCCACCGGGGAGGCAAAGCAGCGGCTTTTGCTGGGGCTTACCCGCCTGCGGTTTCAGAAATGACGATTTTATGGCAGTGCCACACACGCCCGGGGGCGGCAGCCCGCCGGGGGAATAGCGAGAAAGGCAGCTCTGCCCTGTGAAAAGGAGTTCGATTTCCATGGCAAACTACACAAATCGCGGCAGCCACTACAAGGCCGCCTCTCGGGAAGAAAAGCGCCGGCCCTGGCGGAAAAAGGGCCTGGCGGTTCTGGCCTGCCTGCTGGCAGTGGCCTTTGCCGCCGGCGTGGCGGCCCTGGCGGTGCCCGGGCTGTTCCGCAGCGGGGATGAGGCCACCCTGACAAAGACCATCTACTGGTGGGACAACGACAACGAGGACGGCAAGCGCCCCGGTGTGGACAAGTATGAGAAGCCGGTGCTGGTCCTCGGGGATGAAGCGAACGATGTCCAATACAAGAGCGATGATCCAGACGCCCTGGCGCTCTTGAAGTCCCTGAACTACCCGGACGGCTGGCCCGATGTGGTGGTCGCGCCGGACCAGGGGAATACCTGGAAGGTTACCACCAATCCGAAATCGCTCAACAAGATTGTGTATGAGGTGGACGAGGACGGCAATCTGGTGGCTACCGACAAAAAAGTCACCTGGAGCTTGAGTCAGGGATTCCCGCCGGAGGTAGAGGGCTATACCGCCATTTACGCCGAGCTGGCGGGAGAGCTGGGGGACTTGTTCGGCAGCTTCTCCACAGTGGGGGAGGACGACTGGCACTACGTAAAGAGCACGGACTACACCTTTACCATCGACCTGCGCAGCGGCAGCCTGGAGAACCTTTCCGGCATTACCGACGCCATTTTGCAGCAGTTTGAGCTGGAGGCCTCCTTTACCGCAGGCGGCGAGCAAAAAACACCACATGTCTCCCTGGCTGAGCTCGAAGGCGAGCCCGGCTATGCCACAGTGCAGTTCCAGGTGAAGGACGACGGGGATGAAGAGTGGGAAAACATCGACCTGGACAACCCGGACGCTATGAAGGCAGTCCACGATGAGTTGCGGCTGTCCTTGACCATGCCCAAATATACCATCGAGGGGCAGCCCATCACCTATAAGGTGGCGGAGGCCAACACGGAAGAGAAACCAGCCGACGGCAAGCTGGACTACCAAATCCCCGGTTTTGAGGGTACGGACGACGCGGAGGACTACTTCGCCATTAAGTACGACAACACCAACGCCACCAACCACGGCAGCGCCACCGACGGCGCCTACAGCGGCGGGTCGGTGATTCTGACCCTGACCGGCACCACGGATTATAAGGCCACCAAGGTGTGGCAGGACAAAGACGGAAAGAAAGAGGATCGCCCCGCCGACGTGACCCTGGAGCTGTGGCGCTATGTGGCCGGGCAGCCGCTGGAATCTGCCGCCGCCGTGCGGGACAGCGCGGGGAATATCTACACTTGTCCGATCTCTGCGCAATCGGATTCCGGCGTGGGTGTGCCTGTGATGTTCTATGATGCGGATGCGGAAACGGACGCGGAGGGAAATAAAATTCCCGCCGCCTTCCCCAAATACGACCCCGAGGGGAACCGGTATATCTATGTGGTGAAGGAGTACGGCCTGGACGGGAATTACACCCAGGTGTTCGGTGAGGTCGACCCCAGCACAGGCGATGTGAGCGGCGACTTCATCAAAGACCTGGACGGGGACGGCGTTGTGTATGATAACGTAGGCGGCCGGCAGTCCGGCAACACCTACCTGTACAACGGCGGCACCCTGAACAACGTGCTCAACGGCACCACCACGGCCACCGCCACCAAGGTGTGGAACGCCTCTGCCTTCCAGGCGGAGTTTGGCGGCGTGACGGTGGAGCTGACCCTGCAGAGCCGCCCCTCCAAAGAAGGGCAGGGTGCAGAGGAAGGATGGACCAACACAAACGAAACCTACTCGCTCACCGGCTTCCAGGCGGAGAACCTGGCGGGGCTGTCCTACTCCGGGGCCTTCCCCCAGTACGACAACCTGGGCCGCAAGCTGGAGTACCGCTGGGTGGAGACCAATGTGACCCAGGTACTTACGGATGAGAATGGGGCTGAGACAGAATTTACAACAGGATTTACGCGAGACGAAACCACCGGCACCGCCACCTTTACCCTAAAGCAGAAGGACTTTTCGGGCAATACGCGCGAGGTGAAGTACACCTCTGAGACCGAAGTGGGCGAGGATGGCAACCCCAAGATTACCAACTCCGTGGCCAACCAGGTGCACTACGAGGTGGACAAGTGGTGGGCGCTGAAAGAGGATGAGGAGGTTCCTGAGGACGCGGAATCCAACCCTAATTACTGGCAGGATGAAAGCGGCCAGTGGTACACCAAGGACATCAGTGCGGATGGTAATTCGACCATTCAAGATAGCAACGCCGAGAAAGCCACCTTCTACCTGTACCGGGTGGAGAGCGGCCAGCAGGTGCCCATGGATGAGCCGGGAGGGTATTACCTGGCCTTCACCATGACAAAGGATGAAGTAACATTTTTTGACGACCCCGGTTCCGTTACGGACGAGGAATTTGCGAATATAAAAATTACCGAAACGGGTGAAGGTAACCCCTGGCACGTGAACATCACCGGGCTGCCGGAGTTTGACGAGGGCGGCCGCCAGTACGACTATGTGCTGGTGGAGGCGGACGCCTCCCCCCGGTACGAGACAGAGCGCGAGTCGGACGGGTACTACACCGAAGTGTACAACCCCCGGGGGCCGGGGGAGGTCCTGCAGATTCTGGTGCAGAAAAACTGGATTGACGACAGCGACACCGTCCACCGGGAGCCGGTGGTCATCCAGGCCTACAAAAAGTCGACGGGCGAGAAAATTGAGGACGCTTCTGTAACGCTGGAGAACGGCCTGTGGTACGACTGGATCACCATTCAGTTGGGCAGCAGCGGCCAGGGGGAAGGTAACAACCCCAACGAGCCCGAGACCAATCCCGACACCAATGGGAACGGCGGTGAGGAGAACATCCAGCCCGGCGGCGAGCCCACCCAGCCCGACGATAGCACCATCGTGACCGGCGGCGAGACCGAGGGCGGCGAGACCGAGACCGACGGCAATACCGATGTGACCACCCAGCCCGGCGAGGAGAACGACGAGACTGAGGAAATTACCAATACCGACAGCGACAACACCCCGGAGGAATCCGAGGTGAGCGAAAGCCTGCTCGCCAACGAGGGGAAGGCGCTGGCGGCGCCCAAGACTGGCGACGGTGAAGGCGAAATTCAAGACCCCCTCAATGAAAACGAAGGCTCCACCGGTAATGGCGGCACTCCCAGCGGCGGCACCGAAGATGCCAAGCCCGACGGTGTGCAGAGCATTAAGGATATTTACCTGCTGGAGGTCTCGATTGGGGAGGTTTCTGTCAAAAACACCCTGAAGGACGGCGACCTCAGTGACGGCATTGGTGAGGATGAAGAACCGTGGTACGACCAGGTCACCGGCGACGTGACCAGCCAGTACCACCGGTACCAGGTGACTTACTCGGACTTTACCCCCATCGATGGCACCAAACCGGATTTGGAACCGGGCAAGAGCGGCAAGTACAGCGCGACGGTCACCAACCGGCGGCTGGGCAATATCGACATCACCGTCCATAAGGTGTGGAATTCCGGCGAAATCGGCAGCAAAGAAGAACAGGCCCTGCAGCTTGCGTTGCATCAAGCCAAAATGCCCGGCTCCGACCCCGAAGAGCCCGGCGGCCTGAGCCTGGCCCTGAAGCTGACTTTCCACGAGAGCATGGGCACGGAGCATGGATATACCATTGGGGACGATTACGTCATGCTGGGGAAAGGCGCGGAGGAAACGCCCATCTACAATGTGGAGCGGAAAGTGAAAGACGAGACCGGGGAGGCTGTTCCTTCCGACGAAGGCTTCACGGGTGAGGAGCCGGGCAGCTCTGTCATAAAAATCTACCTGCCGGACGAAGCCATCGGAGATGATGGCGAAAAAGCCGGGAAAGAGCAGACGTACTATTTCAACAACCTGCCCAAGTTTGACACCACGGGCACCATTGTGCGCTACACCGTGGAAGAAGGGTTGGTGAGCGAAGATGGCACGTTTATCTCCTTCGATGAGTATATCGCCAAGGCGGAACCTGGCGATGCGTTGGCGAAGGAGCTGAAGAAGTGGGTCCACACCATGAAGGAGGTCTACTATGTGGCCGCTTCCGACCCCGGCGCGGCCATTCCCACCACGTCTACCAAGGACGTGGACTTCCAGACGTTCGAGGCCACCAACAGCCTCACCGGCACGAAAGATGTGCAGTGGTACAAGGAGTGGAACGACGCCTACCGCAACGAGGCGGGCGAGCGGCCCGACATCTTCCTGGATGTTTTCCGGTTAGTCCACACGGATGACGATAACACCCGGCTGGAGCTGGTGGTGAAGGACTACCAGTGGACGCCCACCGAAGACAAAGACCCCGTGAACTACTGGACGGCCACCATGGAGGGCGTGCCCCTGTATGACAGCCTGGGGTACGAAATCACCTACTTCGCCGTGGAGCGGGCTGTGAATGATACAGAGCGGTTCGACTATGGCCCGGTGCGCTACTACAACACGAAAGGTGACTTGATGGGCGACCGGCTGGAGGTGGACAGCGAGTATTTGGAGGAGACCGCGGAGGGCGTACTGTATGCGTGTTCCCTCAAAGATGGCGATGACTATGTGGAAGTCGTGGGCCTGGACGAGCCCCTGGGGGAGCGCTACGCTGCCCGGAAGGTGAACTATGCCCTGGGGGAGGGCGGCACCTTCGAGAACTACCTGCGGGCCAACCCCAACCTGGCGGGCAGCAAGCTGTGGCAGGGGGTGGAATCCGGCTACCCCACCGACCAGCTGCCCCAGGTGACCTTCGCCCTGTACCAGACCACCCTGGGGAAGGAGACCGAGCCCGAGAACCCGGACGCGGAGACCGACCCCGAGAACCCGGGCGAGGAGGTAGCCACCCTGCAAGTCAACTGGGGCGGTGATTTTGGCATGCTGAATGGCAGCCTGACCACCGATTTCTGGTTCTTTATGAAGGGCGACTGGCAGGTAGATTGGAAGGACGACCGCTACGTCTACACCTCTGATGAGAGTAGTGGCACATACTATGTAAACAGCGACTGGGAAGTGGTTAACGAGAACGGCGATGACATCGAATTGCCCGACGACGTGCGCCTGCCCCAGTACGACGAGGAGGGCAACCGCTACGCCTACACCATGGTGGAGCGGAGCGTCACCATGATGGGCCCGAATGGGAAGGACAAGATCACGATCAAGCTCGACCCAACGACCGGAGAGCCCAGTGAGGACAACGAGGAGGAAGCTGTAGCCTTCTATAAGTCCATCTTCAAAAACGCCAAGATGACCGACGGGGCGACCTTCCAGGCCACCAACGTGTACAACGACGAGCAAGAGGGCCAGCTGGCGGTGGAGAAGTGGCTCAACGTGGGCGAGACAACGCCGGTGAGCTACCCCGCCATCCAGGTGGAGCTGTACCGGGCTGTTACCAGCCAGAAGGACAATGAGGACGCTTGGAGATTGGTGGACTCCCACATCTGGAAGTCCAACGAGGTGCAAGAAAAGTTTACGGGTGATACCCCTGATGCGTGGGGCTACCTGGAATATACCTTTGAAAACCTGCCCATCTACGCCCCCAACGGGGAGAAGTATGTCTACAAGGTGGTGGAGGTCAAGGAGGATTTCCTCGACGGGTACGACACCTGGGCGGTGGAAGGGCCGGTTGCAGAGGGTGACCTCGACGGAAAAATGGAGGATGACAATCGAAAAGAAGTAGTATCCGATTTGGAAGCCACAGAAGTCCTGGAGGGCAGTGAGACTACCCCAGACCTGGACACCGCCACATTTATCAACAAGCGGGATGCCGACAGCGTTAAGCTGCAGGGCACCAAAGTGTGGGAGGACTGGGGCGACGAAATGGAGCTGCGGCCTAGTGATGCGGAAAATGTCATTACGCTGACGGTTTCCCGCCGTGCGGACGCCCAGCCCGGGGAGAACAATGCCATTGAATCCCAGCCTTTGACTGCGGGCACGGATTACACTGTCTCTTGGAATATACCAGAAGATAATAATGGAGAACCCTGGACCTACACCATCACTGGCGCGAACGGCGAAGAGCTGGAGCAGTACGCCCCCAACGGCATGCCGTGGATCTACCAGGTGACGGAGACGATCAGCGACCCGTATGATTATTACAATGCCAGCACCAACACGGTCACGTTTGGCACGGAGCCGGTGAACGGCTTCTTGACCATCAGTGGGACAACTCCCATCACCAACAGCCTGAAAACCAGCGCCGCGTTCCAGAAGAAGTGGGTGGACGAGGACAACAAGGAAATCTCCACGGACTACTTCGGCGATGTGACGGTGGAGTTTAAGCTGCAGGTGGCTTTTGCACCCGATACCGGTGCAGAAGCCGACTGGCAGGACGCCGAGACCTTCTTTACAAACGATACTGCTCGGGACGGCCAGGTTTCCGTGCCGAGTAGTGTGCTCAACATGGGGACATACCAGTTTGAGGGCAGCACAAACGAGGCCAACGGCTGGCAGCATACTTTCTCGAACCTGCCCCGGGCGGTGAAGGTTGGAGGTGAGACCACCAAACTCACCTACCGCGTGGTGGAGACCAAAGTGACCTACACGCTGCCGGGTGAGGAGAATGCTACGGAAGTTGAGGTGGAGATTAACGGCGATAAATATACCGTTACGGACAGTAAAGGCATTTTCACGGAAGCTACCTTAACTGAGCCGACTGCTGGCGGCGCCACCTGGACTACCACCAACACCATGAGAACCGTGGACCTGACGATCACCAAGAAGTGGGTCGACCAGAACAATAAATACCACACCCGGCCCGAGGGCGAGAACGGTGAGTGGGTGGTGGACTTCCTTATCCAGTACCAAGACGCGGAAGATGTGGAGACGGGTACATATCATAACGTCACCACCAAGGACGACGAGCCCCTAATTGTGTCCATCAGCGGCACGGCCGAGAACGAGGGCACCACCACCGTGAAGGACCTGCCGTATGTAGAAGGCCGCCAGTACTACGCTTTCGAGCTGGAGCCTGGATATACAACTGATAATGTAGACGAATACATCTGTGATGAGAACGGGGGAACTTTCCACATCGGTTATACGGTGGACTACGGGGACGAGAACCCGGTACAGGTTGAGGAGCCCACAGACGGCCAGACCGACTTCATCACTACCGCTACCAACACACTGGACACCACCTCGGTGAGCGTAAAGAAAAACTGGGAACCCGAGAAACTGCCCGGTGGCGACCAGTACCCCTCTGTGACCATGAAGGTGCAGTATAAGTCTGGGCCCAACGAGGACGATTGGGAAGATTTGGAGGGCTGTACTGTTACCCTAAATGGGAGTGAAACCCTTGCTTGGGAGCACACCTTTGAGGATTTGCCCAAATACTACCCCGAGGCTGCCGGATATGCCGAGAAAAGGGAGACCCAGTACCGTGTGGTAGAGTTGGATGGCGACGGCTATGTGCAGGTAGAAGAGAAGTATGACGGAGAAAACAAAACCTTTACCTTCACCAACAAGCCGGTGGTGGACTTTACGGTTACCAAGCAGTGGAACAGCGTGCCGGAGGCGGCCTATAATTGGCAAGTGACCGTGGGCCTTTACCGCACGACAGAGGAGGTAACCGACTACACAAGCCTCGCTTACGATGTGGAACACATGGTCACGAACGAAAACGGCCAGCTGTTGACCGTGGAGCTTTACGGACCCGACAACCTGACCGCCACCTTTGAGGACCTGGACAAGTACTACATGGATGAGACCACGGGCGACTGCCTCGAGTACACCTACTACGTGAAAGAGCTGACGGTTGGCGGTGATAAAATCGAAGGCGCCAGCTTTACCAAAGAGGTGGACGGCAAGGACGTTGCCTTCACCGTGGACTACACCTACGCCGAAAACGCCGCCACCGTGGTGAACCGGGTGGAAGGCTCCCTCCAGGTGAAGAAGGTTTGGCATGACAAGGGCGGGGAAAGTGCCCGCCCGGAGACAATCACCGTGGGGCTGTACCGCTTTGATAAAGCGTCTCAGGACTATGAGGCGGTGAAAGACCCGAGCAATCTCGAGAAAAACTACACCCTTACCCTGGATGAAGAAAACGACTGGCAAGGCACCTTTGAAAACCTGCCGGAGTACTACAGCGACGGGAACGGCAACCGAGGCGAGAAAATCCAGTATGCGGTTTACGAGCTGGAGAATGGCACGCGAATCGAGCAGGGAGGTACCCTAACTGCAACGGACGATGGAAGCTACACCGTCTACTACGATGGGTTCACGATCCACAACGTGCGCGAGGTGGATTTGACCATTGAGAAAACGGTCACCGGCGACGCGGCGGACCCCGAGAGGAAGTTTGCCTTTGAGGTCGGCTTTACCTACGATGAGACTATGCCGGAAGCGATCCACACCGGGCCCTACACCTACACGGTGTACCAGAAGGGTGACGGGGACGAGGCAACTCAGGTGAAACAAGATACCATTCCCAGCAGGGAGGGCACCATTACCCTCACCGGCGGCCAGTACGCGGTCATCGAGGGCCTGCCCGCCGGGACGGCGTACACCGTGACCGAGCAGGAGGCCAACCAGGACGGCTATGTCACCACGGCCACTAACGCAAGCGGCACCGTCACCGTTGACGGGGAAAACAAGGTTTCCTTTACCAACTGCCGCGCCCCCGGGGATCTGATTATCCGCAAGGAGGTCACCGGCAGCGGCGGCGACCGGAGCAAGGAGTGGACGTTCCACCTGAAAGCGGATCTGCCCGATGGCAGGACGCTTTGCGGCGAAGTAGCTTGTGAGCGCAACGGGAAGTCGGAGACCTTGTTCTTTGATGAAATCGACGGTTACGCCACCTTTATCCTGAAATCCGGCGAGAGCCTGACAATCAAAGACCTTCCCAACGGCACGGTCTTTACCGTGACGGAAGCGGGAGCCAACCAGGGCGGCTACACGACCACGGTGGACGGCACCGGTGCTTTACTGCCAGATAAAGATGGCAGGACAGGCACGATCGACGCCGAGGATAACAACTTGGTGACCTTTACCAACCACAAGCCCGGCGGCGGAGGCCCCGGGCCTGGGCCCACCCCCACCCCCACACCGGAGCCGGAGGAGACGCCTACGCCTGAACCGGGCGAGACGCCTACCCCCGCCCCGGAGGGGTCGCCCAGCCCCGAGCCCAGCGGCACACCGGGACCGGATGGGACGCCTACCCCGGCGCCCAGCGGCTCCCCCAGCCCCAGCGGGTCGCCGACCCCGGGGCCGGGCGGGTCGCCTACACCGGCCCCCACCCCGACGCCCCCTGGGGGCGACACGCCAGACGACACCCCCCAAACCGGGGACCCCACCCACACCTTGTGGTGGGCCCTGGCAGGGGCGGGCGCGCTGGCCGGACTGGGCGCCCTGTGGGCCACCCGGCCCAAGGGCCATAAGGCCCGCCATCGGAAGAAGTAAGACCAGGAAAGCGCCGGGCTCCGGCGCTTTTCCCTTATGCAGGGAAGAGAGGAGGACCGTATGAAAAGGAACGTCCTGCGGCGGATTTTGGGCGCGGCGCTGGCCCTGGTGGTCCTGGTTTCGGGGGCCGTGGTGGCCAGGGATTTGCTCCGCGCCCGCCGGGAGCGGGCAGCCTACGCTTCCTTGGCCAGCCAGGTGCGGCAGCTGGCGGAGCAGGAGTCGCCTGCTTCCTCTGACGGGCCCTCTTCCCAGCGGGAAGAGGCCCCCAGCCGGTTGGGGGCCTACCAGGCCCTGGCGGAGGAAAACCCCGACCTGATCGGGTGGGTGTCCATCCCGGGCACTGGGGTGGACTACCCCGTCTTGTACACCCCCCAGGACCCGGAGTACTACCTGCGCCGGGACTTTTACGGGGAGTACGCGGTCAGCGGCAGCATCTTCGCCGGGGAAGGCTGGACCCCCGGCGGGGCCCACACCATCCTGTACGGCCACAACATGGACGACGGGTCCATGTTCGCCGCCCTGCTGGACTACCAGGAGGAGGACTTCGCCCGGGAGCACGGCACGGTGCGGTTCGACACCTTGGAGGAGGAGGGGGAGTACCAGGTGGTGGCCGCCTTTTACAGCCAGGCCTATGGTTCCCAGGAGGAGGGGGCCTTCCGCTATTACCAGTACACGGACCTCTCCGACCCCCAGGTCTTTTCGGAGTACGTCCGGCAGGCGAAGGCTGCTTCCCTGTACGACACGGGCGTCACCCCCCAGCCCGGCGACCAGCTGCTGACCCTCTCCACCTGCAGCTACCACACCGGCGACGGGCGGTTCGTGGTGGTGTGCTGCCGGACGTAGCGGCTCCGGGAAATTTCGGCTTTGTCTTTACAAATGGGCGGCAGAATGCTATAATTCTGGCGAAAATGGCGAAACACACGGCGGCCATTTCGCGGCGAGAAAAGGAGGAGTCACTTTGAAACAGCAACGCATCCTGCAGGACTGGACCTTCTATCCCGGCCTGCCCGACCGGTTCCACGCCCCGGAAAAGCGGCGGCTGGACCTGCCCCACGACCTGCAGCTGGAGGTGCCCCAGACCCCGGAAGCCACCGCGGCCTCCGGGTTTTACCCGGGCTGCGCGGGGGTCTACGAGAAGCTGCTGGACATCCCCGCCCAGTGGGCGGGCCAGCGGGTGCTGGCGGTGTTCGACGGCGTTTACATGCAGGCGGCAGTGTCCCTCAACGGCAGCCAGCTGGCCCTGCACCCCTACGGCTACAGCCCCTTTGTGGTGGACCTGACCCGCCGGGTGCGCTTCGGGGAGCGAAACCGCCTGGAGGTGGTGGCCGACGCCACCGCGGCGCCCAACTGCCGCTGGTATCCCGGCGCCGGCATCTACCGGGAGGTAAAGCTGGTCCACGGGCCCCTGGTCCGTATCGCCTACCAGGGGCTCAGCCTCACCACAGAGTCCATCGACGGGGACACCGCCACCCTCACCGCCGCGGTGCAGGTGGAGAACGACACCATCACCCCCTTCCAGGGCCATGTGGAGGTGACCCTCACCGGCCCGGATGGCGATGTGACCAGCGCCCGCACCTCGGTGTGGGCCGAGCCCGGGGAGAGCGCCCTGGCCCGCCTGCGCTTCGTGGTGCGGCAGCCCCGGCTGTGGACCGCGGAGACGCCGGACTTGTACGATGCCAGCGCCCTGCTCACCGACTTTGCCACCGGCGAGGCCCTGGACAGCGACCAGGCCCGGGTGGGCATCCGCACCGTCCAGGTGGACCCGATCCACGGGCTGCGCATCAACGGCAGGACCGTGAAGCTCAAGGGCGGGTGCGTCCACCACACCACCGGCCCCCTGGGCGCCGCCGACTTCGACAGCCAGACTCGCCGGGTGCTCCAGGCCCACAAGGACGCGGGCTACAACGCTCTGCGCACGGCCCACAACCCGCCCTCCGCCCGGTTTTTGGACCTGTGCGACGAGTACGGGCTCTATGTCATCGACGAGGCCTTCGACGGCTGGCACGTGCAAAAGACGCCCCAGGGCTATCACCAGGCCTTTGACGACTGGTGGGAGCGGGATGTGGAGGCCTTTATCCGCCGGGACCGGAACCACCCCAGCGTGATCTTCTGGTCCATCGGCAACGAGGTGTTCGAGCGGGCGGGCACCGGCGGCGGGTACCGGCTGTCCCAGCAGCTGGCGGAGAAGGTGCGCTCTTTGGACAGCACCCGCCCGGTGATGATGGCCCTGTGCTCCCTGTGGAACGGCCTGGACGATCAGGACGCGGCGGAGGCGGCAAAGCGTATGGGCACTGCCGCCGCCGGGCAGAACGCGGACTTCTCCTACCTCAACGAGATCTGGGCCAGCCGCACCGAGAGCATGGCCTCCCCCCTGGACGTGGTGGGCTACAACTACATGGAGGAGCGCTATGTCCCCGACCACCAGCTGTTCCCCCAGCGGGTCATCTGCGGCACAGAGTCCTTCCCCATGGAGATCGACCGGGTGTGGGCCCTGGTGGAGCAGTGCCCCTATGTCATCGGGGACTTCACCTGGACCTCGGCGGAGTACATCGGCGAGGCGGGTATCGGCGCGGTGGAGTACGCGGACCCGGACAGCGGCGCGGAGATGACGGACCACGGCGCCGGCCGGCCCTACCCCTGGAAGCTGGCCTATGACGGGGACTGGGATTTCCTCAACCAGCCCCGGCCCCAGCTGGCCTACCGGAAGATCGTCTGGGGCGGCAGCGACACCTACATCGCCGTGCGGACCCCGCAGAATTATGGGAAAAAGGAGCTGCTCAGCCGCTGGGCCTGGCCCGAGGTGTGGAACAGCTGGACCTGGCCCGGGGACGAGGGCAGGCTTGTGGCCATCGACGTGTACACCCCCGGCGATACCGTGGAGCTGTTCCAGGACGGCAAGTCCCTGGGCAGGGAAAAGGCGGAGCGCTTTACCGCCCGCTTTACCACTGTTTACCAGCCCGGCCGGCTGGAGGCCGTGAGCTACCTGGCCGGGGTGGAGATCTCCCGGGACGTGGTGGAGACTGCCGGGGAACCCGCCGCCCTGCGGCTGCGGCCGGAGACTGCTGCCGCTGCCGCCGGCGGGGAGGAGCTGCTCTTCGTGCTGGTGGAGTTTGTGGACAGCCAGGGCCGCCGGGTGCCCGGGGTGTGCCGCTCCCTCACCGCCGGGGTGGAGGGGGCCGCCAGCCTGCAGTGCTTCGCTTCCGCTAATCCCATTACCGACGAGGACACCCACAGCGGGACCATCCGCAGCTTCGACGGCCGGGCCATGGCTGTCCTGCGCACCGGCCGGGAGCCGGGCAAGGCCACCCTCACCGTCTCCTGTGAAGGGCTGCCCCCTGTGAGCCAGACGCTGGACATTCTTTGATACGATGGCCCGGTTTGATCCATAGACAGCAGGCGAGGGCCGCTCCCCTACGGGAGCGGCCCTCTGGTATGGGAAAATGTTTGCCTTGTACGCTGATTAAACCCGGAACATGAGCTCGCCATAGCTGGGATAGGGCCAGGCGCTGGCGTCGGTGAGGGTCTCCATCCCGTCCACCGCGGCCCGCAGGGCCTCCATGGCGGGGAGGACGGAGTTTTTGTAGTAGGTGGCCTGGGTCAGGATGTCCCCGCCGCCCACTTCCTCCTGGGCCAGGTGGAAGTCCAGGGCGTCCGCCTTCTCGAAGGCCTGGTCCAGCAGGGCGGAGAGGGATTTCAGCAGCTTGGTCTCCCCGGCGCAGGGCAGGTCCTTGCAGGCGATGCGCTGGGCAGAGATGCCGTCCGCCAGCTGGGACAGGACCTTGCTCACCGCGGGGAACACGTCCCGGTGGGCCATCTGGCTCATGGTCAAGGCCTCGATGCGGATGGTCTTGGCGTACTCCTCCAATGCAGTCTCGTACCGGGCCTCCATCTCCGCCCGGGTGTAAATGCTGTGGCGGGCGAAGAGCGTTACGTTCTTCTCGTCCAGGTAGTGGGGCAGGGCGTCCACGGTGGTGGGCAGGTTCCACAGCCCCCGGCGCTCCGCCTCCTGCTGCCAGGCGGCGGAGTACCCGTCCCCGTTGAAGATGATGCGGCCGTGCTCCCCCATCACCCGCTGGACGATTTTGCGCACATCCCGCTCCAGGTCGTCGGAGCCCTCCAGCTCGTCGGCGAACTGGCGGAACTCCTCGGCGGCGAGGGTGTTGAGCATGATGTTGGGGCAGGCGATGGAGATGGCCGAGCCCAGCATCCGGAACTCGAACTTGTTGCCGGTAAAGGCGAAGGGGGAGGTGCGGTTGCGGTCGGTGGTGTCCATGTGCAGGTCGGGCAGCACGTGGACGCCGGTCTGCAGCTTCTTTTCCGCCGCGCAGGTGTAGTCCCGGCCCTCCTCGATGGCGGCGAGGATGGCCTCCAGCTCCTCCCCCACGAACATGGAGACAATGGCGGGGGGCGCCTCGTTGGCGCCCAGGCGGTGGTCGTTGCCCGCGCTGGCCACAGAGATGCGCAGCAGGTCCTGGTACTCGTCCACGCCCTTGATGATGGCGGCGAGAAACAGCAGGAAGCGGGTGTTTTTGGCCGGCTCCTTGCCGGGGTCCAACAGGTTTACCCCCGTGTCCGTGGACAGGGACCAGTTGTTGTGCTTGCCGCTGCCGTTGACCCCCTCGAAGGGCTTCTCGTGAAGGAGGCACACCAGGCCGTGGCGGGCGGCCACGTTCCGCATCACCTCCATGGTGAGCTGGTTGTGGTCGGTGGCCACATTGGTGGTGGTGAAGATGGGCGCCAGCTCGTGCTGAGCGGGGGCTACCTCGTTGTGCTTTGTTTTCGCCAGGATGCCCAGCTTCCACAGCTCCTCGTCCAGCTCCTTCATAAAGGCGGCGATTCTCGGTTTGATGGACCCGAAGTAGTGGTCCTCCAGCTCCTGGCCCTTGGGGGCCTTGGCCCCGAACAGGGTGCGGCCGGTGTACAGCAGGTCGGGCCGCTGGTCGTAGAGCTTTTTATCGATGAGGAAGTACTCCTGCTCCGGGCCCACGGTGGTGACCACCCGTTTGGCAGCGGTGTCCCCGAAGAGGCGCAGCAGCCGCAAAGCCTGCTTCGACAAGGCCTCCATGGACCGCAGCAAGGGCGTTTTCTTGTCCAGCACCTCCCCGCTGTAGGAACAGAACGCCGTGGGAATATAGAGGGAATCCCCCTTTACAAAGGCGTAGCTGGTGGGGTCCCAGGCGGTGTAGCCCCGGGCCTCGAAGGTAGCCCGCAGGCCGCCGCTGGGGAAGGAGGAGGCGTCCGGCTCCCCCTTGATGAGCTCTTTGCCGGAGAACTGCATGATGACCCGGCCGTCGGAGGTGGGGGAGATGAAGCTGTCGTGCTTCTCCGCCGTGATCCCATTGAGGGGCTGGAACCAGTGGGTGAAGTGGGTGGCCCCCTGCTCCACGGCCCAGTCCTTCATGGCGCTGGCCACGGCGTTGGCCACGCCCAGGTCCAGGTCTTTCCCCTCGTCGATGGTCTTGCGCAGGGACTTGTACACGTCCCGGGGCAGACGCTCCTGCATCACATCGTCGTTAAATACCCGGCTGCCGAAGAGCTCCGGCACGGATTTCCGCTTTTCGCAACAGGTTCCCATAGTACCACTCTTTTCTTTTGGGTTTCCAGCCTGTTTCTCACAAAACAAAAGAGGCGCCGGGGGCACACACCCCCAGCGCCTTTGCTGGTATGGGGCCATTATAAGCGGGGGACGGGCCGTTGTCAAGGGGGCGGGGCGGGTTTCTCCCCTGTGCACAAACCGGCCCGGCGGGACGGCGGTAACTTTTGGGGAAGCCACCAGAATTTTGCAGGATGCAAACGGGAATGTTGCAAAAGGCCTTGACAAGGGCCCCGGGCTGTATTATACTACGGGACATGGACAAAGGCGTCCGGACTGCCGATAGGAGGGATTCTCCCAACGGCGGTCCGGGCGCCTTCTCTTTTTTTCGCGCCGGAGGAAAACGCAAGTTTCTTATTATATTCCTGCGTTTTGCCGGCGGCGTCCTATGGGAAAATTGGGCCGCGTTTTTTGGGCGGCGGCCGGGAAAGGCAGGAGATCACCATGCTGCGAGAAGGCATCGACGGCCAGCGCGTCCCCTCCGGGTGCGCCGTGTCCGCCATCTTTTCCAAAACCGGGCAGCGGCAGAACGGGGAGGACATCATCCGCTCCATCGCCATGATGCACGACCGGTCCAACGGGCTGGGGGGCGGCTTCGCCGCCTACGGCATCTACCCGGAGTACCGGGAGTTTTACGCCCTCCACATCTTTTATGAGGGACAGCGGGCCAAGGAGGCCTGCGAGGCCTTTCTGGAGCGCCACTTCGACGTGGTGGACCAGCAGAAGATCCCCACCCGCAAGACCCCGGCCATCACCGACCCGCCTATGATCTGGCGGTATTTTGTGGAGCCCCTGCACACGAAACTCTCCGAGAGCCAGCTGGACGAGGACACCTTCACCGCCCGGTGCGTCATCCGGGTCAACGCCCAGATCGAGGGGGCCTATATTTTCTCCTCCGGGAAGGACATGGGGATCTTCAAGGCCGTGGGCTACCCCGAGGACGTTGGGGAATTTTACCGCCTGGAGGACTACAAGGCCTACTGCTGGACCGCCCACGGCCGGTACCCCACCAACACCCCGGGCTGGTGGGGCGGGGCCCACCCCTTCGGGCTTCTGGACCGGTCGGTGGTGCACAACGGGGAGATCTCCTCCTACGACGCCAACCGGCGCACCATCGAGATGTACGGCTACCAGTGCTGCCTGCTGACCGACACGGAGGTCATCACCTATCTCATCGACTTTCTGGTGCGGCGGCAGGGCCTCTCCTACCAGGAGGCCGCCCGGGTGTTGGCCGCCCCCTTCTGGAGCACCATCGACCGCATGGACCCGGCGGAACAGGCCCGCCAGACCTACCTGCGCAGCGCCTTCGCCGGCATGCTGGTGACCGGACCCTTCTCCATCATCGTGGGGTTCACCGGGGGAATCCTGGCCCTCAATGACCGGCTGAAGCTGCGGAGCATGGTGGTGGGGGAGAAGGACAGCACCATCTACATCGCCAGCGAGGAGAGCGCCATCCGGGCCATCGCCCCGGAGCTGGACACCCTCTACGCCCCCAGGGGCGGGGAGCCGGTGGTCTACCGGCTGGAAGGGGGGCGGTGAGCCATGGCTGCTCTCTCCTTTACGAAAATGCAGGGCTGCGGCAACGACTATATCTATTTTGACTGCTTCCGGCAGCAGGTGACGGACCCGGCGGCCCTGGCGGTGCGGCTCTCCCACCGGCACAAGGGCATTGGGGGCGACGGGGTCATTCTCATCTGCCCCTCGGAGGTGGCCGACGCCAGAATGCGCATGTTCAATTTGGACGGCAGCGAGGGGGCCATGTGCGGCAACGGCGTGCGCTGCGTGGCCAAATATGTCTACGACCAGGGCGGCGGAAGGAAAAAGGAGCTGCGCATCGAGACCCGCAGCGGCATCAAGACCTGCCGTATCCGGAAAGAGGATGGTCAGGCGGCCCTTGTCACCGTGGACATGGGGGAGGCGGACTTCGCCCCGGCCGCCGTGCCGGTCCTTTTGCCCGGGGAGCGGGTGGTGGGCCGGCGGGTGCGGGTGGCCGGGGGTGAGTACGCCATCACCTGCGTGAGCATGGGCAACCCCCACTGCGTGGTGTTCGGCGGCGACCCGGACGGGCTGGACCTGGCCGCCATCGGCCCCAAATTCGAGCGCGACCCCCTGTTCCCCCAGGGGGTGAACACGGAGTTCATCCAGGTGGTCGATCCCCACACCCTGAAGATGCGGGTGTGGGAGCGGGGCAGCGGGGAGACCATGGCCTGCGGCACCGGGGCCTGCGCCAGCGCGGCGGCGGCCATCGCCGGCGGCTGCTGCCCGGCGGGGGAGGACATCACCGTCCGCCTGCGGGGCGGGGAGCTGACCATCCGGGTGGAGGGCAGCCGGGTGTGGATGACCGGCGAAGCCGTCACCGTGTTTACCGGCACGGTAGAAATTTAGGAGGAGCTTATGCAGAAGTTTATTTTTGTCACCGGGGGCGTGGTCTCCGGGCTGGGGAAGGGCATTACGGCGGCGTCTTTGGGGCGGCTGCTGAAGGCCCGGGGGCTGAAGGTGGCCGCCCAGAAGCTGGACCCCTACATCAACGTGGACCCGGGTACCATGAGCCCCTACCAGCACGGGGAGGTGTACGTCACCGAGGACGGGCTGGAGACCGACCTGGACCTGGGCCACTACGAGCGGTTCATCGACGAGGACCTGAACCGGTACTCCAACCTGACCACCGGCCGGGTGTACTGGAACGTGCTCAACAAGGAGCGCCGGGGGGAGTATCTGGGGGAGACGGTGCAGGTTATCCCCCACATCACGTCGGAGATCAAGAGCTTTATCTACAACGTGGGACAGCACGCCGGGGCGGACGTGGTCATCACCGAGATCGGCGGCACTGCCGGGGACATTGAGAGCCAGCCCTTTTTGGAGGCCATCCGCCAGGTGGGCCAGGAGGTGGGGCCGGGCAACGCCCTGTTCATCCATGTGACCCTGGTCCCCTACCTGAAGAGTTCGGGGGAGCACAAGTCGAAACCCACCCAGCACTCGGTGAAGGAGCTGCAGAGCATGGGCATCAAGCCGGATATCATCGTCCTGCGCACCGACGAGCCCATCACCGACCCCAGCATCTTCTCGAAGATCGCCCTGTTCTGCAACGTGCGGCCCGACTGCGTCATTGAGAACCTGACCATCCCCGTGCTGTACGAGGCCCCCCTCATGCTGGAAAAGCACCATTTTTCCGACATCGTCTGCCGGGAGCTGCGGCTGGACGCCCCCGCCCCGGACATGGGGGAGTGGACGGCCCTGGTGGAGCGGATACGCTCCCGGGACAAGACGGTGAACATCGCCCTGGTGGGGAAGTACGTGAAGCTCCACGACGCCTACCTGTCGGTGATGGAGGCCCTGCGCCACGCGGGCTACGGCCTTTCGGCCAAGGTGGACATCGACTGGGTGGACGCGGAGACCCTGACGGCGGAGAACACCGCCGCCCGGCTGGGCCGGGCGGACGGCATCCTGGTCCCCGGGGGCTTTGGCAGCCGGGGCATCGAGGGCATGGTGCTAGCCTGCCAGTTTGCCCGGGAGCACCGGGTGCCCTACCTGGGTATCTGCCTGGGGATGCAGGTGGCGGTCATCGAGTTCTGCCGGCACGTGTGCGGCATCAAAGACGCCAACTCCGGGGAGTTCGACGAGTACGGCCTGCACAAGGTCATCGACTTTATGCCCGGCCAGAACAAGGAACGGGACAAGGGCGGGACCCTGCGGCTGGGCAGCTACCCCTGCCAGGTGAAGCCCGGCACAAAGCTGTGGGATTGCTACGGGCAGGAGCTGATCCACGAGCGCCACCGCCACCGGTACGAGTTCAACAACGACTATCGGGACACGGTGGAGCAGGCTGGCATGGTGCTTTCGGGCACCAGCCCCGACGGCCGTATCGTGGAGACGGTGGAGCTCTCCCACCACCCCTTCTTCGTGGCGGGCCAGTTCCACCCGGAGTTCAAGTCCCGGCCCAACCGGCCCCACCCCCTGTTTGCGGGATTTGTGAAGGCGGCGCTGGCCCGCCATCGGGAAAGGGAGGAACACCATGAAGCTCAATGAGAATTTTCAAAGCCTGGGGGAGAGCTACCTGTTCGTCACCATCGCGAAAAAGGTGGCGGCCTACCAGCGGGAGCACCCGGAGGCGAAGATCATAAAAATGGGCATCGGGGACGTGACCCTGCCCCTGGCCCCGGCGGTGATCGAAGCGCTGCACAAAGCGGCGGAGGAGCAGGCCAGGAAAGAGACCTTCCACGGCTATTCCCCCGACAGCGACGGCTACCCCTTTTTGCGGGAGGCCATCGCCGGGTACTACAAGAAGTTCGGGGTGGACCTGGACCCCTCTGAGGTCTTTGTGGGGGAGGGGGCCAAAAGCGACCTGGGGAACATTCTGGACCTGTTCGACCGGGACAACACCGTGCTTATCCCCGACCCGGTGTACCCCGTGTACGTGGACACCAACCTGCTGGACGGCCGGCCCATCGTCTACCTGAACGCCACCGAGGAGAACGGGTTCCTCCCCATGCCGGACATGGGCCAGCGGGCGGACCTGATCTATCTCTGTTCGCCCAACAACCCCACCGGCGCGGCCTACAGCCGGGAGCAGCTCCAGGCCTGGGTGGACTACGCCCTGGAACAGAAAGCGGTGCTCCTCTACGACGCGGCCTACGAGGCTTTCCTCACCCAGCCGGGGCTGCCCCGCAGCATTTTTGAGATCCCCGGGGCGGAGCGATGCGCCATCGAGTTCTGCTCCCTCTCCAAAACAGCGGGCTTTACCGGCATGCGCTGCGGATACACCGTCCTCCGCAAGGAGCTGCGCTTCGGCGGGGTCTCCCTGGCGAAGCTGTGGCAGCGGCGGCAGGGGTGTAAGTTCAACGGGGTGAGCTACCTGACCCAGCGGGCGGCGGAGGCCGTCTTTACCCCCCAGGGCCAGCGCCAGGTGAAAGAGGCCATCGCCTATTACCAGCAGAACGCCCGGGTGATGATGGCGGCCCTGGGGGAGCTGGGCATCTGGTTTACCGGGGGCGCCAACTCCCCCTACCTGTGGCTAAAATGTCCCGGCGGCATGGGGAGCTGGGAATATTTCGACTACCTTTTGGAGCGGGCCCAGATCGTGGGCACCCCGGGGGCGGGCTTTGGCAAAAACGGGGAGGGGTATTTTCGCCTCACCGCCTTTGGCGACGCAGACCAGACCCGGGAGGCCATGGACCGCCTGCGGGCACTGGGGCGGTAACGCCCCCATCACTCCTTCAGAAAGAAGGGAAACCTTATGGAATGGATCTACCCAGAATATGAAGTCGTCCGGAACGCCGACCGGTGCATCGCCTGCCGGGTGTGCGAGCGCCAGTGCGCCAACGAGGTCCACCGCTACGACGGGGACCTGAAGAAGATGCTGGCGGACGAGAGGAAGTGCGTGGCCTGCCACCGGTGCGTGGCCCTGTGCCCCACCCAGGCCCTGAAGATCGTGAAGTCCGGCCACACCTTCCGGGAGAACGCCAACTGGTCGGGCCAGGCCATCCAGGAGGTGTACCGCCAGGCAACCAGCGGCGGGGTGCTCCTCTCCAGCATGGGCAACCCCCAAAGGTACCCGGTGTACTGGGACAAGCTCCTCTTGAACGCCTCCCAGGTGACCAACCCGCCCATCGACCCCCTGCGGGAGCCCATGGAGACCAAGACCTTCCTGGGGAAGAAGCCCGCCGCCGTCCAGCGGGACGAGAAGGGGAATATCCTGCCCCAGCTGCCGCCCCAGCTGGAGCTCTCCACCCCTATTTTGTTCTCCGCCATGAGCTACGGGTCCATCAGCTACAACGCCCACCAGAGCCTGGCCCAGGCGGCGTCGGCGCTGGGCATTTACTACAACACCGGGGAGGGCGGCCTGCACCGGGACTTCTACCAGTACGGGCCGAACACCATCGTCCAGGTGGCCTCCGGGCGGTTCGGGGTGCACAAGGACTACTTAAGCGCCGGGGCGGCCATCGAGATCAAAATGGGCCAGGGTGCAAAGCCGGGCATCGGCGGGCACCTGCCCGGGGCCAAGATCGTGGGGGACGTTTCCCGCACCCGGATGATCCCCGCGGGGACCGACGCCATCTCACCGGCTCCCCACCACGACATCTACTCCATCGAGGACCTGCGGCAGCTGGTGTTCTCTCTAAAAGAGGCCACGGGCTACGAGAAGCCCGTCATCGTGAAGATCGCCGCGGTGCACAACGTGGCGGCCATCGCCAGCGGCATCGCCCGCAGCGGGGCGGACATCATCGCCATCGACGGCTTCCGGGGCGGCACGGGGGCGGCCCCCACCCGCATCCGGGACAACGTGGGCATCCCCATCGAGCTGGCCCTGGCCGCCGTGGACCAGCGCCTGCGGGAGGAGGGCATCCGGAACGAGGTGTCCCTGGTGGTGGGCGGCTCCATCCGCTCCAGCGCGGACCTGCTGAAGGCCGTTTTGCTGGGGGCGGACGCGGTGTACATTGGCACGGCGGCCCTGCTGGCGCTGGGGTGCCACCTGTGCCGCAGCTGCCACAGCGGCAAATGCAACTGGGGCATCGCCACCCAGCGGCCCGACCTGGTAAAGCGCCTGAACCCGGAGCTGGGCGCCCAGCGCCTGGTGAACCTGGTCACCGCCTGGACCCACGAGCTGAAGGAGATGATGGGCGGCATGGGCATCAACTCCATCGAGGCCGCCCGGGGCAACCGGCTGATGCTGCGGGGCGTGGGGCTTTCCGACGCCGAGCTGCGGGTGCTGGGCGTAAAGCACGCCGGGGAGTAAGGAGGGAGCGGTATGAAACGAGTCTATGTGAGGGAAGAGTGGTGCCTGGGGTGCCACCTGTGCGAGTACAACTGCGCCTTTGCCAACTCCGGCCTGGACGACATGGTAAAAGCCCTGAAGGGCAGGGACATCCGGCCCCGCATCCATGTGGAGGACGGGGAGAATGACGTACATTTCGCCGTGTCCTGCCGCCACTGCGATGAGGCCCTGTGCCTGAAGAGCTGCATCGCCGGGGCCATCTCCAAACAAAACGGGGTGGTGTGCATCGACCGGGAGAAGTGCGTGGGCTGCTATACCTGCGTGCTGGTGTGCCCCTATGGGGCGCTGCGCCCCGGTGAGGACGGCCCCATGGAGAAGTGCCAGCTCTGCCTGGACAGCTCCGCCGGGGAGCCGGCCTGTGTGCGGGGCTGTCCCAACCGGGCCATCGTCTTTGAAGAAAAGGAGGGGGCGTAAATGGGCTATGTGATCATCGGCAATTCCGCGGCGGCCATCGGCTGCGTGGAGGGCATCCGCGCGGTGAACAAAACAGGGGGAATCACCCTGCTCTCCCAGGAGCGGTTCCACACCTACTCCCGGCCCCTGATTTCCTACCTGCTGGAGGGCAAGACCGATTTGGAGCGCATGAAGTACCGGCCCGACAGCTTTTACCGGGACATGGGCGTGGACGCCCGGCTGGGGGTGACGGTCACGGCCATCCGCCCCCAGGAGCACAAGGTGGTCTGCGGCACCGGGGAAGAGATCCCCTACGACAAGCTGCTGGTGGCCACGGGTTCCGTCCCCTTTGTGCCGGCGATCCAAGGGCTGGAGGAGGTGGAGCGGAAATTCACCTTCCTCTCCCTGGAGGATGCCCAAGCCCTGGAGGCGGCCCTCACCCCGGAGAGCCGGGTCTTTATCCTGGGGGCGGGGCTCATCGGCCTGAAGTGCGCCGAGGGCATCGCGAAGCGGGTGAAGTCGGTGGACATCGCCGACCTGGCCCCCCAGGTGCTGCCCAGTATTTTGGACCAGGCCGCCGCCCGGCGGGTGCAGGCCCACCTGGAGCGGCAGGGGCTTCGCTTCCACTTGGGGGACACGGCGGTGCGCTTTGAGCCGGGCCGGGCCTTCCTGAAAAGCGGCGGCACCCTGGACTTCGACATCCTGGTGGTGGCGGTGGGCGTGCGGCCCAACGTGTCCCTGGTGCAGGAGGCCGGGGGCCAGGTGGGGAAAGGGATCGTGACCGATGACACGGGCCTTGCCACCCTGCCCGATGTGTACGCCGCCGGAGACTGCTGCGAGAGCGCGGACCTGGCCACCGGGGAGCACAGGGTGCTGGCCCTGCTGCCCAATGCCTACCTCCAGGGGGAGTGCGCGGGGAAGAATATGGCCGGGTCTCCCGCCCGGTTCGACCAGGCCGTGGCCATGAACGCCATGGGGCTTTTCGGCCTGCACCTCATCACCGCCGGCAGCTGCCGGGGGGAGGCGTTAGTCCAGGAGGACGGGGGAGATTACAAGGCCTTCTTTGTGGAGGACGGCCTGCTGAAGGGCTATATCCTGGTGGGGGACTGCCTGGAGAACGCCGGGGTGTACACCGCCCTCATCCGGGAGCAAACGCCCCTCTCCACGGTGGACTTCAGCCTGCTGCGCCAGCACCCCCGGTTCGCGGCCTTCTCCCAGGAGAGGCGCCGGGAGATGTTCGCATGACAAGGAGGGAGCAGAGATGACAGCATTTTCGTTAGGCCAGCGGTACATCGCCGCCGGGGCCCGGGAGGGGACGTATGAGCTCCGCCAGGTGCCGGGCAACGCCCTGGGCGCCTACCTGGACGGGGCGAAAATCGAGGTGTTCGCCAATGTGCAAGACGCCGCCGGCGACACCATGAACGACGGGGAGATCGTGGTCCACGGCTCCTGCGGGGACGCCACCGGCTACGCCATGCGGGGCGGGACCATCTTCGTGGAAAAGGACGCGGGCTACCGCTGCGGCATCCACATGAAGGAGTACGGGGACAAGTCGCCGCGGATCGTCATCGGCGGCCGGTGCGGCAGCTTTTTGGGGGAGTACCAGGCCGGGGGGATTATCCTGGTGCTGGGCATTGGCGTCGAGGACCGCTGCCCGGTGGGGAACTTCTGCGGCACGGGGATGCACGGGGGGAAGATCTTCCTGCGCACCGCCCACCTGCCCCCGGACCTGCCTGCCCAGGTGTGTGTGAAACAGGCGGAAGCAGGGGACAAGGAGATCATCCGCCCCCTGGTGGAGGGGTACTGCGCCCGCTTCGGCGGGGAGGCGGAGGCCCTGCTCCAGTCGGAGTATTTCCTGCTCACCCCCAACTCCCAGAACCCCTACCGGCAGATGTACGTCCACAATTAAAACGGCTTTTCACCGGCGGCATTTTGGTGTATACTGGGGAAAAGACGGTACGAAAGGCGGAGTTTCCATGGCCATTTCCCAAGCGGAGATCAACGAGTATATCCAGGACCACGACGTGAAATTCATCAAATTCTCCTTCTGCGACGTGTTCGGCCGGCAGAAGATCATCTCGGTGCTGCCCTCGGTGCTGCCCCGGGCCTTTGCCCAGGGCATCGCCGTGGACGCCTCCCGCATCGATGGGTTTTACAAGCCCGGGGACAGCGAGCTGTTCCTCTTCCCGGACACGGACACCATCTCCCTGCTGCCCTGGCGGCCCAGCCACGGCCGGGTGGCCCGGTTCTACTGCCACCTGATGACCGAGGCCGGGGAACCCTTTGCCCAGGACGGCCGGAAGATTCTGCGGGACGCGGTGCAGTATGTCCGGCAGCGGGGGCTGCGGGTGAACTTCGGCGCGGAAAACGACTTCTACCTGTTCCGCACCGGGGAGGAGGGGGAGCCCACGGACACCCCCTTTGATAGCGCAGGCTTTCTGGACGAGGCCCCCGAGGACAAGGGCGAGGACGTGCGCAGGGACATCTGCCTGACGTTGGAGGAGATGGGCATCGAGCCCCAGTACTCCCAGCACATCAGTGGGCCGGGGCAGAACCGCATCGACTTCGCCCCCGGCCCCGCCCTGCCCTGCGCCGACAACGTCATCACCTTCCGCTCGGTGGTGAAGATGATGGCGGTGCGCAACGGCCTGTGGGCCACCTTCTCCCCCAAGCCACTGCCGGAGGAGGCGGGCAACGGCTTCCGCATCGCCATGCGCCCCACCCGGGGCGGGGAGCCTTGTGCCGACGCCTTTCTGGCCGGTATTCTAGAGCATTTTCTGGAGATGCAGGTGTTCTTCGACCCCCGGGAGGAGTCCTATGAGCGGCTGGGCACCTTCGGCGCGCCGGACTGCCTCTCCTGGGCGGACACGGGCCGGGCCAGCCTGCTGCGCCGCAAGGCCGACGGCCGCATCGAGCTCTCCGCCGCGGACGGGGCCGCCAACCCCTATCTGTGCTTCGCCCTGCTGCTCTACGCCGGGGCCGACGGGGTGGAGCGGGGCCTCAGCCTGCAGCCCGCCGGCGGGGAGCCCCTGGCCCGCTCCCTGAGCCAGGCCCAGGCCCGGTGCCGGGAGAGCCGGTTCCTGCGGGAGCTGCTGCCCCGGGAGATCCTCCGTGCGTACGCCGGGGCCTGAGGGCGGCCGGGCCCTGCTGGCCCTGGGCGGGGAGAAATACCGCCCCCAGTGGGAGCGCGTGCTGAAAGAGAACGGTTTTTCCCAGGTGGAGACCGCCTCCAACGGGGGCGAGGCCAGGCGGCTGCTCCTCGCCGGGGACTGGGACCTGCTGCTCATCGCCGCGCCGTTGCCCGACGAGTTTGGCCACGACCTGGCCACAGACGCCGCGGAGCAGGGGCTGCCCGTGCTCCTCTCGGTAAAGGCGGAGCTGTGGGAGGAGGCCAGCGCCCGGGTGGGCCCCGCGGGGGTGGTGGCCCTGGGGCGGCCCTTTTCCAGGGCGGTGTTCGCCCAGGCGGTGGGGATGCTCCGGGCCGCCCAGGCCCAGGTGGGAAAGCTCCGGGAGGAGAACAAAAAGCTCCGGCAAAAATTGGAGGAGCTGCGGGCCGTCTCCCGGGCCAAGTGCCTGCTGGTGGAGTACCTGCGCCTGGACGAGGAGAGCGCCCACAAATACATCGAACGAGCCGCCATGGAGGAGCGCAAGACCCGCCGGGCCGTGGCGGAGGAGATCATCGCGGAGTACGGATAAACAAGACCGGCGCCGCCGGAGAAGCGGAAATCAGCTGCCCCTTTTGGGGCGGCTGTTTTCTGTTTTGGACCATCTTTGAAGCCGCTGGCGGCAAACTTGCAAAAAATCTGTGTAAAGCAGGGAAAAGTATGGAAATACCCTTGATTTTTGCAGGGCAAAGCCGTAAAATGAAGGGGAATCGCAAGTGTCAGGGAGGGACGACCGCAGTATGAACAGCCAGTTATCCGAGCGCATCCGCCAGAAGAGCGGGGAGTTCTCCAAAGGGCAGCGGGCCATCGCCCGGTATATCGAGGAGCACTCCGACAAGGTGGCCTTTATGACGGCCTCGAAGCTGGGGGCCACCGTAGGGGTCAGCGAGTCCACGGTGGTGCGCTTTGCCACAGAGATCGGCTACTCCGGATACCCGGCGCTGCAGCAGGCCATGCAGGAGATGATCCGCAGCAAGATGACCAGCGTGCAGCGGCTGGAGATGACCTCCAGCAACGTGCCTCAGGAGAAGCTGCTGGACGTGGTGCTGGACCAGGACATCGACATCCTGAAGCGGACCAAGGAGAGCGTGGACCGGGAGGCCTTTTACCAGGCGGCAGAGGCCCTGGTGAACGCCCGGAAGGTCTACGTGCTGGGGGCGGGGAGCTCGTTGGCCCTGGCCACCTTTTTGGCCCACTACCTGCGGCTCATCTTCGACACGGTGCACCTGGTAGAGGCCACCAGCGAGTACACCATCCTCCAGCAGATGGTGCGGGCCGGGGAGGAGGACGCCATCATCGCTATCAGCTTCCCCCGCTACTCGAAAAAAGCGGTAAAGACCCTGAAATACGCCTCCGACCGGGGCATGGCCACCATCGCCATCACCGACAGCCGGCTGTCCCCCCTGGCGGAGCACGCCAGCCACGTGCTGCTGGCCCGCAGCGACATGGTGTCCTTTGTGGACTCCCTGGTGGGGCCCTTGAGCGTCATCAACGCCCTGATCGTCACCGTGGCCATCCGCAAAAAAGCGGAGGTGGCCCGGACCCTCCAGCAGATCGAGACCATCTGGGACGAGTACGGCGTCTACGAAAAGGTGGATGAGAAGAACAGTTGAGCGTTTTGGCTGAGTACGATGTGATCGTGGTGGGGGGCGGGGCCGCCGGCATGATGGCCGCCGGGACCTGCGCCGCCCGGGGCAGGCGCACCGCCCTGTTGGAAAAAAACCGGCAGCTGGGCCGGAAGGTGCGCATCACCGGGAAGGGCCGCTGTAACGTGACCAACCGCTGCTCGGTGGAGGAGGCGGTAGCCGCCTGCCCCCGGGGCGGGAAATTCCTGTATGGGGCTTTTTCCGCCTTCCCGCCGGAAGCCGCCATGCGGTTTTTTGAGGACCTGGGCGTGCCCCTGAAAACCGAGCGGGGGCGGCGGGTGTTCCCCCAGTCGGACAATGCCCACGACATCGCCGATGCCCTGGCCCGGTTCGCTATGGGGAACGGGGCGGCCCTGGTGCAGGAGCCGGCGGTCCGGGTGCTGGTGGAAAACGGCTGCGTCCAGGGGGTGGAGACCCCCGGGGGGCAGTACCGTGCCCAGGCGGTGATCCTGGCCTGCGGCGGGGCCTCGTACCCCGGCACAGGCTCCAACGGGGACGGCTACCGCCTGGCGGCCCAGGCGGGGCATACCATCGTGGAGCCCGGCCCCTCCCTGGTGCCCCTGGTGGCCCGGGGGGAGGACTGCCCGAAGCTCATGGGACTGTCCCTGCGCAACTGCGGGGTAAAGGTCACCCAGGCGGGGAAGAAAAAGCCGGTGTACCAGGACTTCGGGGAGCTGCTGTTCACCCATTTCGGCCTGTCCGGGCCCACGGTTTTGAGCGCTTCGGCCCACATGCACCCCATGGAGCCGGGGAAGTACACGGTACACCTGGACCTGAAGCCCGCCCTGGACGAAGGCAAGCTGGACGCCAGGCTCCTGCGGGAGCTGGAAGCGCATAAAAATAAGATATTCGCCAATTCTTTGGATGAGCTGCTGCCCCAGAAGCTCATCCCGGTGGTGATCGCCCGCAGCGGCATCCCTGGGGAGACCCGGTGCCACTCCGTCACGGCTGCGCAGCGCCGGGGGCTTCTTTCAGTGCTGAAGGATTTTTCCGTGGAGATCGAAGGCTTCCGGCCCATCAACGAGGCTATCGTCACCCGGGGCGGGGTGTCCTTAAAGGAGATCGACCCCCGGACCATGGAGTCCAAGCTGGTGAAAGGGTTGTACTTTGCCGGGGAGATGATGGATGCCGACGCCTACACCGGAGGCTTTAATTTACAGATCGCCTTTGCCACGGGGAAACTGGCGGGGGAGCACGCTTAGGGCAAAGGTGGGCGATGGAGGCTGGCCCGCGGGCCCTCCCGGCCGCGGCAGGGCCGCGGCCGCTCCGCCGGGACGGCGGAGACGGCGCCGCAGGCGGCGGGGGAGGGCCCGCGTCCGGCGGCTTTTTCCAGAGCTTTACCTTCGCGTCACGGGATTTTCATAGAAATATGGGACACTGGGGTATCCGGGGTCCCGGAAAGAGAGGAACGACAGCATGTTCGCAGTAGCCATCGACGGCCCGTCCGGGGCGGGGAAATCCAGCCTGGCCAAGGCCGCGGCCCAGGAGCTGGGCTTCGTCTATGTGGACACCGGGGCCCTGTACCGCACCGTGGCCCTGTACCTGCTGGAGCAGGGAGAGGACCCGGGGGACCCCCAGGCGGCGGAGGCCGCCCTGCCCCACATCCAGGTGGGGCTGGAACACGCCCCGGAGGGTCAGAAAATGTATTTGTGCGGCAGGGAGGTCACCGGGCTCATCCGCACGCCGGAGGTGTCCATGGCGGCCTCGAAGGTGTCGGCCATCCCCGCGGTGCGGGCCTTTTTGCTGGAGCTCCAGCGGGACCTGGCCCGAAAGAACAACGTGCTCATGGACGGGAGGGACATCGGTACCGTGGTGCTGCCCAGCGCCCAGCTGAAGATCTTCCTCACCGCCTCCCCGGAGGAGCGGGCCCGGCGGCGGGTGGCCCAGCTGGAAGAGAGCGGCCAGCCCGCGGACTTTGCCAGCATCCTGCGGGACATCCAGCAGCGGGACTACCAGGACTCCCACCGGGAGGCAGCGCCCCTAAAGCCCGCGGAGGACTCGGTGCTGCTGGACACCACCGGGGAGGATTTCCAGCAGTCGAAGGACCGGCTGGTGGCCCTGGTGCGGGCGCGGCTTTGATCGAATTTTGGGAAGGATGAGGGAATTGGCAAAAGAAAAACCGAAGGCAAAACCAAAGACCTGGCTCTACGTGGTGGGGCAGGCCATCTTGTGGGGGTACTTCCACCTGGTGTTCCGCATGGACGTAAAGGGCGCGGAAAACGTGCCCAGCGAGGGCCCGGTGCTCATCTGCAGCAACCACCTGGCCAAGCGGGACCCGGTGCTGCTGGGCCTGAGCGTGAAGCGGCAGGTCTTTTACATGGCGAAGGAGGAGCTGTTCCGCAACAAGTTTTTGGGTGGGCTGTTCCGCCTGCTGGGGGCCTTCCCGGTGAGCCGGGGCACCGGCGGGGAGGACGCTTTGCAGAACGCCTACATCCTGCTGGAGGAGAACGCCATGGTGGGGGTGTTTATCGAGGGGCACCGGTCCAAGACCGGGGAGCTGCTGCGGCCCAAGACCGGCGCCGCCCTGCTGGCCTACCGCACCCAGGCCCCGGTGGTGCCGGTGTGCATCACCGCCGGGGACGGGAAGCAGCCCGGGATGTTCAAGCGCACCCTCATCCGCATCGGCAAGCCCATCCCCCCGGAGGAGCTGGACATCCCAGATGACTCCAGCGCCAGCCTGCGCCGGGCCAGCAAGGCCATTATGGCCCGGATTGCCCGGCTCCGGGAGGAGTCCCTAAAAGAGCTGGGCCTGCCCCTGCCCCAGCCCAAGGAGGAGACCGGAGGCGAGGCCAAATGAGCGTGGAGCTGGCCCAGTCCGCCGGGTTCTGCTTTGGGGTGGACCGGGCGGTGAGCACCGTCTACCGCCTGCTGGAGGAGGGCAAGCCCGCCGCCACCCTGGGGCCCATCATCCACAACCCCCAGCTGGTGGCGGACCTGGCGGCCCGGGGGGTGCGGGCAGTCTCCTCCCCGGAGGAGACGCCTCCCGGTCACGTGCTGGTCATCCGCTCCCACGGGGTGCCCCAGAGCACCGTGGACCAGCTGGAGGAGCTCGGCATCCCCTATGTGGACGCCACCTGCCCCTTTGTGAAAAAAATTCACAACCTGGCCCGCCGGGCCGGGGAGGAGGGGAAGCTCTTCCTCCTCTTCGGCGACGCCGGCCACCCGGAGGTGCAGGGCATCGTGGGGCACTGCACCGGGCCCTATTTCATCTGCAAAAACAGCGAAGAATTGGCAGAAGCGCTAAAAAATCACCCGGAATGGGCCCAAAAACCGATAGCAGTGGCGGCTCAGACCACATATCACACGGGTGAATGGCAAATTTGTTTGGAAACCTTGAAAAAAGTATGTACAAACGCCGCTGTTTTTGCTACAATATGTAATGCAACTGCGAAACGGCAAAAAGAGGCTGAAGCCCTGGCCCGCCGGTGCGACTATATGGTGGTCGTGGGGGGCAGGGATAGTTCCAACACGGCGAAGCTCCGGGAGATCTGTGGGGAGCACTGTGAGACGTACCTCGTGGAAAGAGCGGAAGAGCTGCCGGCTTTTCCCGCCGGTTCACGCATTGGCATTACTGCGGGAGCCTCTACCCCCGCAAGCATTATAAAGGAGGTACTAGTTACCATGGCTGAAGTAAACAACAACGAAATGAATTTTGAGGAGATGCTTGAGGAGTCCCTCAAAAGCTTAAATACAGATGAGAAAGTGCACGGCGTTGTAGTGGGCATCTCCCCCACCGAGGTGTATGTGGACGTAGGCCGCAAGCAGGCCGGCTTCATCCCCGCGGCCGAGCTCTCCAACGACCCCAGCGTAAAGCCCGAGGACGTGGTGAAGATCGGCGACGAGATGGACCTGCTCATTATGAAGACCAACGACCAGGAGGGCACCATCATGCTCTCCAAGCGCCGGGTAGACGCCATGAAGGGCTGGGATGAGATCGGCGAGGCCCTGGAGAACAACGAGATTTTGGAAGGCAAGGTCATCGAGGTGGTCAAGGGCGGCGTGATCGTGCTGTACAAGGCCATGCGGGTGTTCGTGCCCGCCTCTCAGGCCACCGCCACCCGTGGCGAGGACCTGAACGCCCTGCTGAACACCGACGTGAAGTTCCGCATCATCGAGGTCAACCGCCAGCGCCGCCGGGCTGTGGGCTCTATCCGCAGCGTGCTCCGTGAGGAGCGCAAGGCTGCCCAGGAGAAATTCTGGGAGCAGGTGGAAGTGGGCCAGGAGTACACCGGCAAGGTGAAGTCCCTGACCAACTTCGGCGCCTTTGTGGACCTGGGCGGTGTGGACGGCATGGTGCACATCTCCGAGCTCTCCTGGAACCGGGTAAAGCACCCCAGCGAAGTGGTGAACGTCGGCGACACCGTCACCGTGTACGTAAAGGCCCTGGACCGGGAGAACGGCAAGATCTCCCTGGGCTACAAGCGGCCTGAGGACAACCCCTGGGTGAAGCTGGAGCGGGAGTACCCCGTGGGCACCGTGTGCGACGCCAAGATCGTGGGCATCACCCAGTTCGGCGCCTTCGCCAATGTGATCCCCGGCATCGACGGCCTGATCCATATCTCCCAGCTGGCCGACCACCGGGTGGAGAAGCCCCAGGATGTGGTAAAGACCGGCGACGTGGTGAAGGTGAAGATCACCGACATCGACTTTGACAAGCACCGGGTATCCCTGTCCATCCGCGCCCTGCTGGAGGACCAGCAGCAGGAGGAGGATCAGGCTGCCGCCCAGGCCCCTGCCGAGGAAGTGGTGTACTCCACCGAGGCCCCCGCTGAGGAGGCCCCCGCCCAGGACGAGCCCGAGGCGTAACGGGAACATAATTCATTGTGATAGTACAACAGGGCAGTTGCCACTGCCCTGTTTTGTACGTGATAGGCCAGAAAGAATACACACTGGCCCCCGCCGCAGGCTTCGGCTCCGGAGGGCGGGCCGGCCAAAATGGAGGAAAGACCCATGAAGCGAGTAAAAAAACCGGTGTTTTTCATCGTGGCGCTTTTGATCATCGCCCTGACCTACACCTCCCTGTTCGGCGTGTACGGCCAGAACGGCGACTTTAAGGAGACCTACATCAAGGGCGCCGGGGACATCCGCTGGGGCATCGACATCCGGGGCGGCGTAGAGGCCACCTTCAGCCCTGCCGAGGACGTGCAGGCCACCGACACCCAGCTGGAGGCCGCCAAGGCCATTATCGAGACCCGTATGGTGTCCCAGAACATCACCGACTATGAGCTTTACACCGACGCCACCAACAACCGGATCATCGTCCGGTTCCCCTGGCGCAGCGACGAGACCGACTTCGACCCGGAGGAGGCCATCAACGAGCTCTCCGCCACCGCCCAGCTCACCTTCCGGGAGGGCATGGAGTACGAGACCACCGACTATGCCGAGGACGGCAGCCCGGTGTACAAGACTCCCACCGGCACCACGGCGGAGAACATCATCCTGGAGGGCTCTGACGTCGTGACCGCCGAGCCCGCCATGATGCAGGACCAGGAGACCGGCCAGTACCAGTACATGGTGTCCCTCACCCTGTCCGACGAGGGCAAGGAGAAGTTCGCCGAGGCCACCGAGCGCCTGGTGGGCGGCACCATCTCCATCTGGATGGACGACGTGATGATCTCCGCCCCCACGGTCAACGAGGCCATCACCAACGGGGAGTGCACCATCAGCGGCGACTTCACCAGTGAAGAGGCCACCCAGCTGGCCTCCCAGATCCAGTCCGGCGCCCTGCCCTTTGCCCTGGAGACCTCCAACTTCAAGGCCCTTGCCCCCACACTGGGCTCTCAGGCCCTGGAAGTGATGATGGTGGCCGGCATTATCGCCTTTGTGGTCATCTCCATTCTGATGATCGTGATCTTCCGGCTACCCGGCGTGGTGGCTGTCATCAGCCTGGCCGGCCAGATGGGCATCTGCTTCGCGGCCGTGACCGGCTTCTTCCCCAACCTGAATTCCTTTACCATGACCCTGCCCGGCATCGCGGGCATCATCCTCTCCATCGGCATGGGCGTGGACGCCAACATCATCACCGCCAGCCGCGTGCGGGAGGAGCTGCGGAACGGCAAGAGCCTGGACGGCGCCCTGCAGCAGGGCTTCCAGACCAGCTTCTGGGCCATTTTCGACGGCAACATTACCACCTCCATCGTGGCCATCATGCTCATGGGCGTGTTCGGCCCCAGCAACATCCTGTCCATCATTTTCGGCGAGTCCACCACGGGCTCCATCTTCTCCTTCGGCTTTACCCTGCTCATGGGCATCATCGGCAACTTTGTGATGGGCGTGTTCGCCACCCGGCTGATGACCCTGTCCCTGGCGGGCTTCAAGTGCTTCCACAAGAAGTGGCTCTTCGGCGGGCCCCGGGATGACAACGCCCCCCTGCCCGAGAAGAAGGTGTTCGACTTCTGCGGCCGCAGGAAGATCTTCTACGGCATCTCCATCGCCGTGCTGGTGGTGGGCCTCATCGCCAGCGTGGTGGTCGGGCCCAAGCTGGACATCCAGTTCGCCGGCGGCTCGATGATCAACTACACCGTGGAGGGCGGCGAGGTCTCCGGCGAGGAGGTCCAGAACGTCATCCAGGAGCAGCTGGGCCGGGAGTGCTCGGTGTCCATCGACCAGAGCCTGAACAGCGATAACCTGAACGTCACCGTGTCCTTCGCCGGGAACACCAGCATCACCCCCGACGAGCAGACCCAGGTGGCCCAGACCCTCACCGACGCCTTTGAGGGCCGCACCTTCACCCTGCTGGAGTCCAACTCCGTAGACGCCACCATGGGCGCGAAATTCTTCCAGAAGTGCCTGGTGTGCTTTGTGCTTACCGCCATCCTGCTGCTGATCTACATCGCCCTGCGCTTCCGGAAGATCGGCGGCCTGTCCGCGGGCCTGTCCGCCATCGTGGCTCTGCTCCACGATGTGCTCATCGCCTTCTTCGTGTTCGTCATCTTCGGCCTGTCCATCAGCGACATCTTCATCGCCGTGGTGCTCACCATCCTGGGCTACTCTTTGAACGCCACCATCGTCATCTACGACCGGGTGCGTGAGAACCGCCGGAAGATGGGCGCCAAGGCCGATTACCTGGACGTTATGAACACCAGCCTGACCCAGAGCTTCGGCCGGACCTTCCTCACCTCCCTGGCCACGTTCCTGTCCCTGCTGGTGGTGCTGGTGGTAGCGGGCATCTACTCCATCAGCACGGTAGTGGCCTTCTCCCTGCCCATGATGGTGGGCGTGGTAGCCGGCTGCTACTCCTCCCAGGTCATCGCCCCCAACATCTTTGCCCAGTGGCAGGTGCACAAGCGCCAGAAGCTGGACGCTGCGAAAGCGGCGAAGGCCAAAAAGTAAAGAGAACGCCCAAAAGGGAGACAGCGCAAGCTGCCTCCCTTTTTTTCGGTTTTTTCCTGGTATGGGGGCCTCCTCTCGGGCAAATGCTAAGAAAAACGAGAGGAGGCCCATGTATGGACAGACCCAGACTCACACCCCAGTACCACGAGCACGACACCGGCCAGGACCTGGACAGCGGTGCGGCCTGCGCCACCGAGTGCACCGGCCTGCTGCACCGCGCCCCGGAGAGCCGGGAGGAGCGGGAGGCCGCGGAGGAGCTGACGCCTTTGGAGTTCCCGCCAGCGCCCCGGAAAAATACGGTGGAGCCGCCACGGATGAAGAAGGACAGCAAATAGCAGGTGAAATCCCCCGGGATTTGTGGTACAATGGGGAAAACAGGGCGGGCCTGCCCGCCGAAGGAGGTTTTCTCTATGGGTATGACGATCACTTGGCTGGGGCACTCCTGCTTCCGGGTGGAGTGCGGGGACTACGCCGTGGTGCTGGACCCCTACGAGCCGGGCAGCGTCCCCGGGTGCGGGGATGTGCGGGAGACGGCGGACCAGGTGCTGTGCAGCCACGAACATCACGACCACAACTACCGTGGGGGCGTCACCCTCACCGGCCGGGGGGAGGGGCCCATCCAGGTGACGGCCCTGCCCTGGTACCACGACGACTGTGAGGGCCAGAAGCGGGGTCCCAGCATCATCTATATGCTGGAAGGCGGCGGGGTGCGTATCGCCCACTTCGGGGACGTGGGCTGCATGCCCTCCCCGGCACTCTTGGAGCAGCTCCAGGGCCTGGACGCGGCGCTGCTTCCCGTGGGCGGCTTTTACACCGTGGGGCCCCAGGAGGCCAAGGCCATCGTGGACGCCATACAGCCCCGGGTGGTGGTGCCCATGCACTACCGCTCCCAGAGCTTTGGCTTTGACGTCATCGGCCCGGTGGAGGACTTTTTGGCCCTGTGCCAGAACGTGAAGCAGTACGGCTGCCCCACCCTGGAGATCACCCCCCAGATGGAGGAGCAGGTGGCGGTGCTGTTCCCCAAATTGGCCAAGTAGCAGCAAGCCGCAAGAATCACGGTTTTGCGGCAGAGCGCCATTGATCCCTATGGAAGCGGGATCTGTAAAGTGCCGAAGGGACATCTGCGGGCACTGCACTTACCCGTTTTACCTGGCTCCAATCGCTGCCAAATAAAAAACGGGCCGGGAGCCAATCACTATTCCTATGGCCCGGTCGCTGCCAAGGAAAAGTTTTTCGGGCGCCTTTTTTCAAAAAGGCGCGGGCTGGAACAGCGCGCGAAAGCACGCAAAAAGGAACTGCCCCACTATGCGTGGGGCAGCTCCTTTTTTGTACGGCTTTTACTCTGCCAAAGCCCGGGTGAGCCAGGCGTCGGCAATGTCCAGGGCCAGGTAGAGGCCCTCTTTCTCGCTGGTTTTTACGATCTGCTTGCGGGTACGGATCTCCGGGTCGGTGTACATGAGCTGGACCACGACTTTATCGGCCACGTCCAGGTCGCCCACCTTTTTCTTGGACTTGATGTCCAGCTTGATCACGTATTTGTCCTGCATGCTGCCGTAATAGATGGTGTCGCCGCAGCGCACCAGGGGCTTCCCTTTGTAGGTGGGGAAGCTGGCCTTATCCTTTTTCTGCTGGCTCACAAGATCACCGCGCTTTCCTTAGAAATTCACTCGCCCAGATAGGAACGCACCATGGCCTTTAAGAGCTCATCCCGGTCGATGCGGCGCACCAGGCTGCGGGCGTTGTTGTGGGTGGTGATATAGGTAGGGTCCTCGCTGAGCAGGTATCCCACGATCTGGCTGATGGGGTTGTAGCCCTTTTCCTTCAGCGCGTCGTACACTGTGAGGAGGATGCGCTTCATATCGGCCTCCCGTACCTCTTCCAGGGAGAATGTGATAGTGTTGTTGGTCATATCTTCCGGCATGTGGGAACACCTCCGTATCGTTCCGTTTTATCCTACCCTACTATGATACAGGAAAACAGGGGGGATTGCAAGTATTTCCCGCACTTTTCCTGTCATGGGGCCCCGCGCTGGGATTTTCAGGCCCGCAGCACGGTCCCGGCCTGGGCCAGTTTCTCCACGATGGCGTCCACCACAGGCTGGACCTCCTCCTTGGAGAGGGTCTTTTCCTGGGAGGAGAAGCCAAACCGCAGGGTGATGCTCCGCTTGCCGTTCTGGTCGAACAGGTCGATGAGGCTGACCCCGGTGAGCAGGGCCGGGTCCACATCCGCCCAGGCGGGCTCCATGTCGGCAAAGCGCATGCCGTCGGGCAGCAGCAGGGACAGGTCCATGTCGATGCCGGGGAACTTGGAGGGCTCCCGGTACTGGTAGTCCAGGGCGGGCCGGGCGGCGAAGGCGTCCATGTCCAGCTGGGCGCAGACCACCGCGGCCTTCTTATCCAGCTTCTGGGCCACCGCGGGATGCAGGGCGCACACCCAGCCCAGGCTGTCGCCGCCGCAGGTGACGGCGGCGGTGTTCCGGGGATGCTGCCAGCTGTGGGCGGGGGTGATGTTCTCCAGGCGGAACTCCGCCCGCTTGATGTCCCGGCCCAGGGTCTTTACCATGTCGATGAGCTGGAAGTACAGCTCTTTTTCGCTGCGGGTGCGGCTGTACAGGGCGATGCCCAGCTTTTTCCGCTCGTTGCAGGAGCCGTCCTCCTTCAGGCCCTCACACACCCGGCCGATCTCGAAGATGCCGAAGTCCGGGGCGAAGGACTTGTTCTCCAGTACGAAGCTGAGGAGGGTGGGACCCATGTTGGTGCGCAGGGTGTCCAGGTCCGGGCTCTGGGGGGAGAGGAGGGTGACGTTGTCCTCCATGGCGATACCCAGCTCCTTGCACTTCTTCCGGTCGAACCAGATGTAGGAGTGCACCTCGTGAAGGTGGCAGCGCTGCACCAGGATATCCTTCGCGAAATTGTCGGTTTTATTTGCGGCAGAGCGCTTTTGGGGGTACAGGGGGCTGAGGGTGGTGGAGACCTGGAAATTGTCGTAGCCGTAGATGCGGGTGATCTCCTCGATGATGTCCGCCTTGATGGTCACGTCCTTGGTGGCCCGCCAGGAGGGGACCTCCACCTGGAACTCCTGGCCGTCAAACTCCGCGCCGAAGCCCAGGGCCCGCAGGGTGGCCAGAATCTGGTCGTTCGCGATGTCGATGCCAGTGTACCGGTCCACATAGGCCTTGGTAAAGCGCAGGGACACCTGGGGGTACTGCTTGCGGTACACGTCGGTGAGCCGGGAGATGACCTGGGCGTCCGGGTCAATGTCCAGCAGCAGCTTTAAGAACCGGCCGATGGCAGTGGGGCACAGCTCCGGGTCCAGGGTCTTTTCGTAGCGCATGGAGGCGTCGGTGCGCAGGCCCAGGCGGGTGGAGGACTTCCGCACGCTGACGGCGTCGAAGTTGGCGCTCTCCAGCAGCAGGCTGTCGGTGTCGTCCTCGATCTCGGAGTCCAGGCCGCCCATAATGCCGGCGATGGCCACCGGCGTGCCCTTGCAGCAGATCATCAGGGTGTTCTCGTCCACCTGGCGCTGCGTGCCGTCCAGGGTGGTGAACGGGAAGGGTTCGGCAAAGCGCTTTACCTCGATCTGGTCCACTTTGGCGCAGTCGAAGGCGTGCATGGGCTGGCCCATCTCCAGCATCAGGTAGTTGGTCAGGTCCGCCAGCAGGTTGATGGCCCGGCTGCCGCAGTAGAACAGGCGGATGCGCATGTCCACGGGGCTCACCTTTTTCTGGATGTTCCGCACCTTCAGGCCGGTGTAGCGGTAGCACAGGTCGTCCTGCACGTCGATCTCGATGGGGTCCAGCCCGTCAAATTGGGAGAGCTCCACGGTCTCCAGGGGCTTTAATTCCCGGCCAGTGAGGGCGGCGAACTCCCGCGCGATGCCGTAGTGGCCCCACAGGTCCGGGCGGTTGGTCAGGGACTTGTTGTCCACCTCGAACACCGTGTCCTTGATGGCGAACAGGTCGCAGACATCCACGCCCACCGGGGTGCCGGGGTCCAACTCCATCAGGCCGGAGTGGTCGGCGGAGATGCCCAGCTCCTTTTCCGAGCAGCACATGCCGTGGCTCTCGCACCCGGCGATGGTGGCCACGGCAATCTCCTGGCCGGAGACCATGCCCCCCTCCTTCACAAAGGGGACGATGAGGCCCTCCCGCACGTTGGGGGCGCCGCAGACCACGTCGTAAATTTTATCGCCGGCGTCCACCTGCAGAAGGTGGAGCTTTTTGGAGTTGGGGTGCTCCCGCACCGAGAGGATCTTGCCGGAGACCACGCCCCGCAGGTCCTCGCCCATGTGGTAGACATCCTCCACCTCGGCGGTGGAGAGGGTGAAACGGTGGATCAGGGCCTCCAGGTCCAGGCCCGAGAGATCGACGAAATCGCCGATCCAATTCATAGAGATAAACATTGGTTTCCTCCTTCTCCTTCTTTCTTGAAAGAAAGAAGCAAAGAACTTTTCCTTGGCAACGACCGAAGCCATAGTGATAGTGACTGGCTCCCGGCCCGTAATTTTTTTTGCAGCGAACCAGACAAAAATACAAAATAGCGAGCGATACAAAATCCCGGCGCACGAAGTGCAGAGGGATTTTCCTGTCCTGTGCGGCCACGCACCAAAATTCCGGAACGCCTTTCGTGGGGGATTTTCCCGTCCCACGAGTTAAGTCTCACTACGTTCGACTTACTCGGCCGAGTTTCGCGTTCGCGAAACTCGCAGCCTGCTGCTACCAACCAGCGAAACTGTTCCCTTAAAATTCCGGCGGGCGAAGCCCAGAGGAATTTTCCCGTCCCGCGCGGTCACGCGCTTATTCGTGTTTGAACTGGGACAGCGCCTTCAGGCTGCCGCTGTTCAGGTCGCGGATGTCCTTGACGCCGTATTTCATCATCACCAGGCGGGTGAGGCCTAAGCCAAAGGCGAAGCCGGTGTACTCCTCGGGGTCGATGCCCCCGGCCTTGAGCACGTTGGGGTGGATCATGCCGCAGGGGCACAGCTCCAGCCAGCCGGAATTCTTGCAGCTGGGGCAGCCCTCGCCGCCGCAGATGAGGCAGGAGATGTCCATCTCGAAGCCGGGCTCCACGAAGGGGAAGAAGCCGGGGCGCAGCCGCACGTTGATGTCCCGCTCGAACACCTGGGAGAGCATGGTCTTCATAAAGTAGATGAGGTTGGAGATGGAGATGTTCTTGTCCACCATGATGCCCTCCATCTGGAAGAAGGTGTTCTCGTGGCAGGCGTCGGTGGCCTCGTTGCGGAAACACCGGCCGGGGAAAATGGCCCGCAGGGGGGCGCCGTATTTCCGCAGGATGGCGTTCTGGGCCGCGGAGGTGTGGGTCTTTAACAGCTGGCCGTTGGAGAGGTAGTAGGTGTCCTGCATATCCCGGGCCGGGTGGTCCTTGGGGATGTTCACGGCCTCGAAGCACTCGTAGTCGGTGACGATCTCTTTATAGTCCTCGATGGTGAAGCCCATGCTGGCGAAGATCTCCTCCAGCTGGCGCTGCACTAAGGTGATGGGGTGGTAAGACCCCTCGCTCTCCCCGGTGGGCAGGGTCACGTCGTACTGCTCGGCCGAGGCGATGAGGGCCTCCTCCTCGGCGGCGTGGATCTTCTCCACCTGGGCGGCAATCTCGGTCTCCACCTGCTTTTTCAGCTGGTTGATGTGCTGGCCCATTTCTTTCTTCTGGTCGCCGGCCACGTCCTTCAGGCCCTTCAAGAGCTCGGTGACAGAGCCCTTTTTGCCCAGATAGGCCACCCGCAGCTTCTCTACGGCCTCGCTGTTCTGGGCCCCTTGCAGCTCCTGCAGGAAGCGCTCCCGCAGTGCTTCGATCTTTTCTCTCATCCTTGCAGCCTTCCTTTCTTGCATCCGTGTTATGGGGACAAAAAAACTTCGCCCCAGGCATTGGGGCGAAGTGTAAACTACGCGGTACCACCCAACTTCAGCGGGGGACCCCCGCTCTCTTCCGGCCGGTAACGGGGCCGCGCCCGTCGGGGCCTACTGGGAAGGGGAGGACCCCGCCGTTGAGCCCCGCCGCTCGGAAAGGAACTTCCCGCCGCCTGCCGCGCCCCGGGCTTTCAGCCGCTGGCCTGGGGTCTCTGCCGCTGCCTGGACGGAGGTACTTTCTTTCGTCGCCGCGTTTTCTCGCATTATAGCACAAACGGCGGGGAGTTGCAAGGGATAAGCCGCCCCCTTTTTGAGAAAGTGCCTTCTTCCCAAAGATTCACAAAAGTTTCATTTGAATTGTCCGCCCTCTTATGATACAATACATGGGTAAAGCCAAAATGCCAGGGGTCGGGTCACCGGCCGTCGAAAGGAATGGAAGAGAACAATGGGCGACGTTTTTATGGAGCGCATGGTAAAACGGAAAATGGAGGGCGTGGATTACCTCATCGTGGCGGGCATCGTCGTGGGCGTGCTGGTGGTGGCCATGGTGGGCATGGTGGTGGGCACGCTGATCCTGGGCTTCCCCATGCTCTCCCTGCTGATCGCGGCGGGGGCGGTGTTCGGCGGCTACAAGCTGATGACCATGCGGTTTTTGGAGTACGAATACAGCCTGACCAACGGCTTTATCGCCGTGGATAAAATTATGAACCGGGCCACCCGGAAACGGATGACCTCCTTCGAGTGCGACACCTGCGAGGACATCGGCATGTACAGTGAAAACGAGGCCCGCTTAAAGACCCGCTCCTTCGACAACCGGGTGTTCGCCACCGAATACGGCGACCACCGGGGCAGCTGGTATATGATCGTGCGCAGCGGCAAAACGGGGAAGACCTTGGTGGTCTTCGATCCGGATGAGGAGATGCAGGAGGCCATCAAGAAGTTTATCCCCCGCACCCTGAAGTTCGAGAAGTTCGGCAGGAATTGAGAAAAACGAGCAGACGCCGGAAGCGGCGCCTGCTCGTTTTTTTGCTGGCTGGTTCAGCCCAACAGCTCGGGGAGCTCCTCAAGATCGGAGAGGGCGGTCATGCCCGGATCGGGCTTGCTGGAGCTGGGTTTTGCCTGGATGAGCACCGGTTGGATGCCAAGAGCGGCGGCGCCCCGCAGATTGCCCGTGGAATCATCTACAAAGATGGTCTCCTCCGGGGGCAGGCCCATTTTCTCCAGGGCATCCCGGTACATGCGGGGGTCTGGCTTATATGTCCCCAGGGTGTAGCTGTATGTGGCACACTGGAAAAAGGAGGACAGCCCGAGATGCTCTAGCTGGGACAGGATGGAGGGCCAGGTGTCGGAGATGATACCTAGGCGGTACCGGCCTGCCAGGGCCTGGAGGGTGGGCAGGGAGGCGGGGTATAGCCGGACGTTCTCCAGGTTGTATACATGGTCCTCCGCCACTTTTCTGAGCTGGGCCTGGGAGAGGCCCAGCTCTGGCAGGGCCTCGGCCACCATGGTGTAATAGGTGAGAAATTGTTGATATTCCTGGTCTATGGTATCCAGCTGGTGATTTTGATCCAAATGGTCCATGGCCTGTTTCATGGCGGCCGTCACCCGCTCCTGGGGCAGGCTGTCCAGGATCTCCTGGCGGAAATAGGCCCGGGCAAAGTTCGAAAACATCCAGTTGCCGCTTACCGGGTAGAGCAGGGTCCAGCCCAGGTCAAAGAAAATACCGTGGACAGGTTTGCGCAGGGGCATAGCGGTCCTCCTTCTTTTTTCCTCTACTATACCACAGGGCCCGGGACGCGTCAAGCGCCCCGGCCGCTGCCGTGCAGGAGGGGCGACAGGTGCTTGTAGACCAGGAAGGTGATGGCTACATCGCACAGGGCCTTGAAGAAGGTGAAGGGGGCATTGAAGATCCACAGCGCCTGGGGCAGGGTCTCTACCGAAGGGAGGATGAGCTGGTAGGCGTCTAAAATGGCGTCCAGGGACATGATCCCCGACTGGATGTAGAAGGGGTAGGTGATGCAGTAGTTGATGGGGAAACTGGCGATTGCCATGACCAGAGCGCCCAGAAGGGAGCCCCACAGGGCACCCCAGCGGTCCTTTTTGAACTTGTAGAACAGCCCCGCCGGGACGACGAAGGCCACGCCCAGCAGGAAGTTGCACAGCTCCCCGATGCCGGCGCTGTAGGAGGTGGGCAGGTTCACCAGGTTTTTCAGCAGGCACACCACCACGCCGCTGACAGGCCCCAGGGCAAAGCTGGCGATAAGGGCGGGCAGCTCGGAGAAGTCCAGCTTGACGAAACTGGGGATGAGGGGCACGCTGATGCTGAGCATCATCAGCACGGCGGCCACGGCGCCTAAAATGGCGGTGACGGCCAACCAACGGACATTGACTTTCTTTTGCATAGAACCAGTCCTTTCGGGAAAATTTGGCTCGCAAAAGATCAAAAAGGGGGTGCGGCTGGGTCCCAGGCATAAAAAACCGGGCCCGCAAAAGGGGTCCGGGGAATGGCTGAGAACAGCCCTTGGGGGTACCCCCAAAGGCAGCCGCAGAAATCTTCTATCATCCGGACTGGCCGCACCCCATAGGAATAGGAGAGCGGTTTCACCGTCGGTACCGGGATCACACCGGTTCGGCGGAAAGCACAGGCTTTCCGTTCGCAGACTTTCACTGCCGGTCAGGAATTGCACCTTGCCCCGAAGATCATTTGCTGGTATCATTTTAGTACCGGCGGCGGGAGCTGTCAAGACCAAAAAAGTGAGGGAGCCTTATGAAACTGTTTTGCAGGGATGAGATGCAGCGCCTAGAGCAGGCCGCCGCCCAGACGGGGACCTCCCTGGGGACCATGATGGACCGGGCGGGGGCCGCCGTGGCGGACGAGGTGGAGAAGCGCTGCCGGCCCATCCAGGGCCGGCGGGTGGTGGTGCTCTGCGGCAAGGGCAACAACGGGGGCGACGGCTTTGTCTGCGCCGGGGAGCTGTTCCGGCGGGGGGCCGTGTGCACCGTGGTGCTGGTCCAGGGAGAGCCCCAGACCGGCCTGGCCAAAGAGGCCTTTGCCCGGCTGCCCAAAGAAGTCCCCTGCCTAAAGCTGCCTGGGGACCGGCAGGCGGCGGAGCGGGCCGTCCGCCAGGCGGAGGCGCTGGTGGACTGCGTGTTCGGGTTCAGCTTCCGGGGGGAGCTGCCTCGGGAGGCCGGGGAGCTGCTGGCCCTGTGCAACCAGCAGGACTGCCTGCGGGTGGCCGCGGACCTGCCCAGCGGGGCGGAGTGCGACACCGGCCGGGCGGGCGGGGAGACCTTCCGGGCCCAGGCCACGGTGACCTTTACCGGGAAGAAGCCGGCCAACTGCTCCTACCCCGCCAAGGAGTACTGCGGGGAGACGGTGGTGCGCCAGGTGGGGGTGCCTGCCGCCCTGGCGGAGGAGGCCCAGACCAGGATGTTCGAGCTGGACGAGAGCTTCCCCGGGCGGTGGCTACCCCGGCCGGATGTGCAGTGCAACAAGGGCAGCCAGGGGAAGCTATTGCTGGTGTGCGGCAGCTACGGCATGGCGGGGGCCTGCATCATGGCGGCCCGGGCGGCTTTGCGCTGCGGGGTGGGCCTGGTGCAAGTCGCCGTGGAGAAGGAGCTATACCCCATCTTGGCCCAGGCGGTGCCCGAGGCGGTGTTCCTCATCTTGGACTTGGAGGCCGGCCGCGGCGCCTGGGAGCCCAAGCTGCTGGCGGCCCTGAACGGCTGCAGCGCCTGCCTCATCGGCTGCGGGCTGGGAGGCCTTTCGGAGACCTTGTGCCCGGTGGTGCTGGCCCACTGCGAGAAGCCCCTGGTGGTGGACGCCGACGGCCTGAACTTCTGCGCCAAGCACCCGGAGGTGTTTGAGGGCGCCCAGGGGCCCTGGATCCTTACCCCCCACCCGGGGGAGATGGCCCGGCTGTGCGGGGACAGCATAGCAGAGATCCAGTCGGACCGGCTGGGGGCCGCAAAAACCAAGGCCCGGGAGACCGGGGCCGTGGTGGCCCTGAAAGGGGCGGCTACCATCATCGCCGGGCCGGACGGCCGCTGCGCCATAAACCCCACGGGGAACCCGGGCATGGCCAAGGGCGGCAGCGGCGACGTGCTGGCGGGGATGGTGGGCTCCCTGCTGGCCCAGGGGGTGCCCCCCTTCCAGGCCGCGGCCCTGGGGGCGTACCTCCACGGGTACGCCGGGGACCGGTGCGCGGCGGCCCTGTCCCAGCGGGCTATGCTGCCCACGGACCTGATCGAAATGCTGCCCCAAGTGTTCCGGTACTTTACAGGACGGTAAAAATCTGATAGGATAGGACAATATCCTGCAAATTTTGCCCGGTGGGAAATAAGGGAGAGATGGGGAGGAGCTATGCTGACTTATCTGTGGTGCTTTTTCGCCTTCAGCTTTTTGGGCTGGTGCGCGGAAGTGGTGTTCGCTGCCCTGCGGGAGCGCCGGTTTGTGAACCGGGGCTTCCTGAACGGGCCTTTCTGCCCGATTTACGGCTTCGGCGTGGTGCTGATGGACTTCCTCCTGCGGCCCTTTGGGGGCAACCTGGCCGTGCTGCTGGTAGGCAGCATGCTGGTGGGCTCCGGCCTGGAGTGGGTCGTGGGCTTTTTGTTGGAGAAGGTCTTTCACCAAAAGTGGTGGGATTACTCCGACCAGCCCCACAACTTAAACGGCTATGTGTGCTTGAAGTTTTCCCTGGTGTGGGCCGTGGCCGGGGCGGTAATCGTCCGGTTCATCATGCCCTTTTTCCACCGGCTGGCCGCCCACATCCCCCACACGGTGAGCGTAGCGGCCCTGGCGGTGCTGGGGGCCTTGCTGCTGGCGGACTTCGTGGTGACGGTGGTGGCCATCGTGGGCCTGAACCGGAAGCTGAAAAACCTGGAGTACGTCACCGGCAAGCTGCGGGCCGGGTCCGACCAGCTGGGCAGCGACCTGGCCGCCGGGGCCATGGCCCTCCACGACAGGCGGGAGGCCGCGGAGAAGGACTGGCAGCGGGAGGCTGCCCGGCTGAAGGAGAAGTACGAGAAGAGCCTGGAGGCCAACCCCTTCCTCCAGCGGCTGTTAAAGGCCATCCCGGACCTGACCTCCTTAAAGCACAACGAGCAGTTGGAGGAGCTGCGGCAGAATTTGAATCTGCTGCGGCGCCGGTCTTCCCAGGCCATGCGCAAGCGCAACGAGGCCGCCATCGCCGCCTACGAGTGCAAGCTGCCCCAGGGGGCGGAGCGGCCCTTCGCCTTTGGGCTGTGCTACAGCAAGCTGTTCTGGATTTTCATGATCGGCAACGTGGTGGGCTGCCTGCTGGAGACCGTCTACGCCCTGGCCGCGCCGCCCCACAAATTTGAGCTGCGGGTGGGGCTGGTCATCGGGCCCTTCATCCCGGTGTACGGCTTTGGGGCGGTGGCCATCACCCTGTTCCTCTACCACATGTACAACCAGAAGGACAGCATGATCTTCCTCGCCAGCATGGTCATCGGTGGGGGATTTGAGTACCTGTGCAGCTTTTTGCAGCAGCTCATGTTCGGCACCGTGTCCTGGGAGTACAGCGACTCCGCCTTTAATTTGGGGGGCCGCACCAACCTGATGTACTCCTTCTTCTGGGGGATCTTGGGGCTCATCTGGGTAAAGGACCTGTACCCCCTGTTCTCCCGGAACATCCAGAAGATCCCCAAAAAGGTGGGCCGCCCCCTGACCGTGGCGGTGACTTTGTTCATGGCGGCGGACATCGCCCTCTCCGCCGGGGCCGTGTACCGGGAGAGCCAGCGCATCAACAACATCCCCGCCACCAACGCGGTGCAGGAGTTCTTCGACGAGTGGTTTCCCGACGAGTTCCTGGACATCATCTACCCCCACATGCAGTACGTGGGCAAGCCGGAGCTGCCCACGCCGCCGGTGCGGCAGAAGTAGGGGAGCGCCCCGCGATGGAAAAGCCCTTTGCGTCTCGCCTGCCGGCTCGGTCGGTCGCTGGGCAACGTCCCACCGGGACGTAGCGACCTTTCTTTCAAGAAAGAAGGAGGCCCGCCCCAAAAGGGGCGGGCTCTCGCTTTTTTACGGTTCTTGCTTTACACCCGGAACATGAGCTCGGCGTAGCTGGGGAAGGGCCAGCGGGCGGCGGGCATGTTCTGCTCGGCCTGGTCCACCACGGCCCGCAGGGATTCCATGCGGGGGATGATCCCGTCCTTGTAATAGGTGGCGGTGGTGAGGATGTTGGGGCTCTTGGTGCGGGGGTCGGTGAGGGCCTGGTCCAGGTCCCCCACCTGCTGGTAGGCCTGGTCGCTGAGGGCGGAGAGCTGCCGCAGCAGGGCGCTCTCCATGGCGCAGGGGATGTCCGGGGCCACGGCCCGCTTGGCGGAAATGGCGGAGGCCAGCTCCGCAGTGTAGCTTTCGATGGCGGGGAGCACCTCCTGCCGCACCATGCTGCTCATGGTCAACGCCTCGATGCGCAGGGTGTTGGAGTACTCCTCCATAATGGTCTCGTACCGGGCCTCCATCTCCGCCTCGGTGTAGATCTTGTGGCGGACGAAGAGCTCCACGTTCTTCTGGTCCAGGTAGCGGGGCAGGCAGTCCACGGTGGTGGGCAGGTTTAAGAGTCCCCGCTTTTTGGCCTCCTCCACCCAGGCCTGGGAGTACCCGTCCCCGTTGAAGAGGATGCGCTTGTGCTCCCGCATCACCCGGCGGACAATGGCCCGGGCGTCCCGCTCCAGGTCGCCGGAGCCCTCCAGCTCGTCGGCGAACTGGCGGAACTCCTCGGCGGCGATGGTGTTGAGCATGATGTTGGGGCAGGCGATGGAGATGGCCGAGCCCAGGGAGCGGAATTCGAATTTATTCCCCGTAAAGGCGAAGGGGGAGGTGCGGTTGCGGTCGGTGGTGTCCATGTTCAGGTCGGGCAGCACGTGGACGCCGGTCTCCAGGGTCTTGCGCTGCACCCCCTGGTAGGGGCGGTCCTCCTCGATGGCCTCTAAAATGCCGGTGAGCTCGTCCCCCAGGAACATGGAGATGATGGCGGGGGGCGCCTCGCAGGCCCCCAGGCGGTGGTCGTTGCCAGCGGAGGCCACAGAGATGCGCAGCAGGTCCTGGTACTCGTCCACGCCCTTGATGACCGCGGCCAGCAGCAGCAGGAACCGCAGGTTCTGGCTGGGGTCCTTGCCGGGGTCCAGCAGGTTCACGCCGGTGTCCGTGGACAGGGACCAGTTGTTGTGCTTGCCGCTGCCGTTGACCCCTTCGAAGGGCTTCTCGTGGAGGAGACACACCAGCCCGTGGCGGGCGGCCACGTTCTTCATGGTCTCCATGGTCAGCTGGTTGTGGTCGGTGGCGATGTTGGTGGTGGTAAAGATGGGGGCCAGCTCGTGCTGGGCGGGGGCCACCTCGTTGTGCTTGGTCTTGGCCAGGATGCCCAGCTTCCACAGCTCTTCATCCAGCTCTTTCATAAAGGCAGCCACCCGGGGTTTGATGGAGCCGTAGTAGTGGTCCTCCAGCTCCTGGCCCTTGGGGGCCTTGGCCCCGAACAGGGTGCGGCCGCAGAACACCAGGTCCTTCCGGCGCTGGTAGAGCTCCCGGTCCACCAGGAAGTACTCCTGCTCCGGCCCCACCGTGGTGATGACCCGCTTGGCGGTCTGGTCGCCAAAAATGCGCAGGATGCGCAGGGCCTGGCGGGAGAGGTCCTCCATGGAGCGCAGCAGGGGGGTCTTCTTGTCCAGCACCTCCCCGCTGTAGGAGCAGAACGCCGTGGGGATGTAGAGGGAGTCCCCCTTTACGAAAGCGTAGGAGGTGGGGTCCCAGGCGGTATAGCCCCGGGCTTCAAAAGTAGCCCGCAGCCCGCCGCTGGGGAAGGAGGAGGCGTCGGGCTCGCCCTTGACCAGCTCTTTGCCGGAAAACTGCATGATGACCCGGCCATCGGAGGTGGGGGAGATGAAGCTGTCGTGCTTCTCCGCGGTGATGCCGTTTAAGGGCTGGAACCAGTGGGTAAAGTGGGTGGCGCCCTTTTCCACGGCCCAGTCCTTCATGGCGTTGGCCACGGCGTTGGCCACGGTCAGGTCCAGGTCCTTGCCCTCGTCGATGGTCTTGCGCAGGGACTTGTACACGTCCTTGGGCAGGCGCTCCTGCATCACGTCGTCGTTAAACACCGAGGTGCCGAACAGGGCGGGGATATTCTTGCGGGCTTCCATGTCAGTTCCCATAGTCTGCGACCACTCTTTCCTTGTAAAGATTTGGGCCCCGCCGCCGGGAGGCCCGAACACGCCTATCAATATTTTATTGGTGCTATTTTAGACCAAAGGCGGGTATTTTGTCAATCTGCTTTGGGGCGGGGGCCCGCCCGGCCCGGTGTGGGCCGCGGAGAAAATCCCCGTCCGAAAAAGCGGATTTTTGGTAAAAGGACAGAATGTAAAATTTGTCTTGCGCCGGAAGGGGATTTCGGGTATTATATATTGTTAGAGAAAACCACGAATGGGCTCGTTGCGGGCGCAGGAAAGGATGGGCAAGCATGGGAAAGACGGCATACCTCGTGTTGGAAAATGGAAAGACCTTCCAGGGCCAGCGTTTTGGCGCGGACGGCCAGGTGACAGCGGAAGTGGTGTTTACCACCGGCATGACTGGCTATTTGGAGACGTTGACCGATCGCAGCTATTGGGGGCAGATCGTGGCCCACACATTCCCTCTTATCGGCAATTACGGCGTGATCCCCGCTGATTTTGAAAGCGATGTGATCGGGCCGAAAGCGTATATTGTGAAGCATTGGTGCCAAGCTCCTTCCAACTTCCGTTCCGAAGGCAGTCTTGACACCTTTTTTCAAGAAAAAGGCGTCATCGGCCTCTGCGGCATCGACACCCGGACCCTGACCAAGATCATCCGGGAGAAGGGCGTGATGAACGGCGCCATTGTGGACGACCCCACCACGGTGGACTTCGAGGCCCTGAAGGCCTACAAGGTGGAAGGCGCGGTGCAGGCTGTCTCCACCAAGGAGCAGTACACCATCGCCCCGGAGGGGGAGGTAAAGAAGCGCGTCGCCCTGCTGGATTTCGGCATGAAGGACAGCATCTGGAAGCACCTGGTAAAGCGGGGGGCCCAGGTGACCATCTGCCCCTGGAACACCACCGCCCAGGACGTGAAGGCCCTGGGGGTGGACGGGGTGATGCTCTCTAACGGCCCCGGCAACCCGGCGGACAACCTGGAGATCGCCCAGAACGTGAAGGACATCTGTAAGCTGGGCATTCCGGTGTTCGGCATCTGCCTGGGCCACCAGATGCTGGCCCTGGCCCACGGCGCCAAGACCCAGAAGCTGAAGTACGGCCACCGGGGCGGCAACCAGCCCGTAAAGAACCTGGAGACCGGCCGGGTGTACATCACCAGCCAGAACCACGGCTACGCCGTGATGGCCGACACCCTAGACCCCGCCACCGCCCGGGAGCTGTACCGGAACGTGAACGACGGTACCTGCGAGGGCGTGCGCTACCTGGACTGCCCGGCCTTCTCGGTGCAGTTCCACCCCGAGGCCAGCGCCGGCCCCCTGGATACCGAAGCCCTGTTCGACGAGTTCTTCGCCATGATGTCTTGAGTTTGGGTGAATAGGAGGAAATCGCTATGCCACTGAATAAGGATATTAAAAAGGTACTGGTCATCGGCTCGGGCCCCATCGTCATCGGCCAGGCCGCCGAGTTCGACTACGCCGGCACCCAGGCCTGCCGGGCCCTGCGGGACGACGGCATCGAGATCGTGCTGGTCAACTCCAACCCCGCCACCATTATGACGGACAAGGCCATGGCGGACCGCATCTACATCGAGCCTTTGACCCTCACCACCGTAAAGCGCATCATCGAGAAGGAGAAGCCCGACAGCATCCTCTCCGGCTTCGGCGGCCAGACGGGCCTCACCCTCTCCATGCAGCTGGCCAAGGAGGGCTTTTTGGAGAGCCATAACGTGCGGCTGCTGGGCGCCTCCCCCGAGACCATCGACAAGGCCGAGGACCGGCAGATCTTCAAGGACACCATGGAGAAGATCGGCCAGCCCTGCATCCCCTCCAAGGTGGTGACCACCGTGGAGGACGCCGAGGCCTTTGCCAGGGAGATCGGCTACCCGGTCATCATCCGCCCCGCCTTTACCCTGGGCGGCACCGGCGGCGGCATCGTAGGCAACCAGGAGGAGCTGCGGGAGACCGCGGCCAACGGCCTGGCCCTGTCCCCCATCACCCAGGTGCTGGTGGAGAAGTGCATCTCCGGCTGGAAGGAGATCGAGTTCGAGGTCATCCGGGACAGCCGCAGCAACGCCATCACCGTGTGCTCCATGGAGAACGTGGACCCGGTGGGCATCCACACCGGCGACTCCATCGTCATCGCCCCGGCGGTGACCCTCTCCGACAAGGAGTACCAGATGCTGCGCACCGCTGCTCTGGACATCGTCAACGAGCTGGGGGTCGAGGGCGGCTGCAACGTCCAGTTCGCCCTGCATCCCACCTCCTTCGAATACGCGGTCATCGAGGTGAACCCCCGGGTGTCCCGGTCCTCGGCCCTGGCCTCCAAGGCCACGGGCTACCCCATCGCCAAGGTGGCCACCAAAATCGCCATCGGCTACACCTTAGACGAGATCAAGAACGCGGTGACGGGCATCACCTACGCCGCCTTCGAGCCCGCCCTGGACTACGTGGCGGTAAAGTTCCCCAAGTGGCCCTTCGACAAGTTCGTCTACGCCAAGCGGGAGCTGGGCACCCAGATGAAGGCCACCGGCGAGGTCATGTCCATCGGCGACACCTTTGAGATGGCCCTGATGAAGGCCGTCCGGGGGGCGGAGATCTCCCTGGACACCCTGAACCTGCCCAAGTTTGCCGCCGAGAGCGACGAGAACCTGTGGCACATCGCCGTGCACGCCACCGACGAGCGGCTGTTCGCCGTGTACGAGCTGCTCAAGCGGGGCGTCACCGTGGAGAAGCTCCATGAGGAGACCATGATCGACTGCTGGTTCCTCAATAAATTCCTGAACCTGCTGTCCTACGAGCGGGAGCTCCAGAAGGGCCAGCTCACCGAGGAACTGTATATCCGGGGCAAGCGCCTGGGCTACCCGGATGCCACCATCGCCCGGCTCTCCGGCTGCCCGGTCACCTTCCCCCGCAAGACCACCTATAAGATGGTGGACACCTGCGCCGGCGAGTTCGCCGCCCACACCCCCTACTTCTACGCCACCTACGACACCGAGGCCTCCGGCGGCGAGGACGAGGCCCTGGAGTTCATCGGCCAGGACCGGGACAAGCCCACGGTGCTGGTGCTGGGCTCCGGCCCCATCCGCATCGGCCAGGGCATCGAGTTCGACTACGCCAGCGTCCACTGCGTCATGGCCCTGCAGAAGCTGGGCTATGAGGTGGTCATCATCAACAACAACCCGGAGACCGTGTC